>JAJFHO010000219.1 GCA_021775575.1 Hyphomicrobiales bacterium | reverse complement strand
CTTCGAGCGCCGCGTCGAGGTCTTCGACGCCGGCGACAGCATGGTAGGGCGCCACCGGTATCGAAAGAGAGTCCAGAAACGCCTTCTCCGTGAGCCGGTCCTGCGTGGTCACCAGCGCGCGCGGGGAGGGGGAAACCGGAGCCAGCTGGCCCGCGGTCGCAAGCGCCTCGGCCGGGACATTCTCGAACTCAAAGGAAATGACGCCGCAGCCACGGGCGAACCGGCGAACAGCCTCCAGATCGTCATAGCGCGCGCAGACATGCGAT
Source organism: Hyphomicrobiales bacterium (assembly GCA_021775575.1). Classification (GTDB taxonomy): domain Bacteria; phylum Pseudomonadota; class Alphaproteobacteria; order Rhizobiales; family Methyloligellaceae; genus JAJFHO01. The sequence continues at coordinate 45,092 of JAJFHO010000219.1, read as the reverse complement.
GACGCGACGCTGAATGCCGGCGCGTCCGGTTTCTCGCAGAAGATCCGGCATTCGAAGCCGAGCCGGGCGGCCGCTGTCGCCAGCATCCGGCCCAGCTGTCCGCCGCCGAGAATTCCGATGGTCGACCCGGGCGGAAGTGCTGTCTCAGCCATCGTCGGAAGGCATCTCTTTGACCGCGTCACTGCGCTCCTTGCGCCAGGCGTCGAGACGTTTTGCCAGCGCGTTGTCGCCAAGAGCCAGAATCTGCGCCGCAAGCAAGCCCGCATTCGCGGCGCCGGCTTCGCCGATCGCAAGGGTTCCGACGGCCACGCCGGCCGGCATCTGGACGATGGACAATAGACTGTCCTGGCCCGATAGCGCCTTGCTTTGAACGGGGACGCCGAGCACTGGAAGCGGCGTCATTGCCGCCGTCATGCCCGGCAGATGCGCCGCGCCGCCGGCGCCGGCGATAATGACCTTCAGGCCGCGGTTTTTCGCGCTTTTTGCATAATCGTAAAGCCGGTCAGGCGTACGGTGCGCTGAAACGATCCGGGTCTCGTAGCGAACGGCAAGCGCGTCGAGAAGTTCGGCTGCCCGCTTCATCGTGGACCAGTCCGACTGGCTGCCCATGATAATGCCGACGAGTGACGTTGCGTTGCTCATGCGAATCGCGCTTTCTGGAATATGAGAAAGCGCGCGATTATAGGGGTGGTGTGGCGCTTTACAAGACGATCACGTCGCCAAAGGCAACATAGTGAACCAAATGTTAACGCTCATCCGGCATCAAGGGTGACGTCCAGGAGCTGCAACAACACCTATTGAAATGGCTACATGACTGGAAACCAAGCCAAAGGCCTCCCCGGCTCGAAAGCCAAGAACAAAAAAGCCCGGCTCCGCAACAATGAACGGCGCAAGCGCGTATCCGCGAGCGCTCCGCAGGCCATACCCGGACTTTCGGGCGAAGACATGCCGCCGCAAGTGCGCTCTGCGGTGATGCAGCTGGTGGATGAGCTCGACCGGCTCAAGGATGAACTCGTTGCCGCCAATGAGCGGGTCTTGGAACTGGAGGACATGGCCGATGAAGACCCGCTCGTACCGGTATTGAACCGGCGAGGATTCGAACGTGAGCTGGAGCGCACGCTGGCCTATGTGAAGCGCTATGGCACCAATGTGGCGTTGATCTATCTCGATCTCGATGACTTCAAGAGTGTCAACGATCGCTACGGCCATGCCGGCGGCGACGCTGCATTGAAGCATTTTGCCGGGATTCTGCTTCTTAACGTCCGCCGCTCCGATCTGGTCGGGCGGCTCGGCGGAGATGAGTTCGCCCTTGTTTTGCACCATGCAGACATCGCCGCGGCCGAGGCAAAAGCGGCGCAGCTGTCAGAGCAGGTTTCGCGCGAACCGGCGGCCTTTCAGGGACAGGAAATATGGCTCGGGGTGACGGCCGGCACAACCGGGCTGCGCCCTGACGATACGGTGCGGAAGATTATCGATCGTGCCGACCGGGCGATGTATCAGGGCAAAATGAAACGCCGCGCGCGCGGGGCGCAAGCCGCCGATGCGCCTTAGGGCAGACCTGTATTCAGGCGATGATATCGGGCAGGAGCTGATCCTCGATCCGTGTGATCTCGTCCTTGATGTGGAGCTTCTTTTTTTTCAATCTTATTAATTGCAGCTGATCGGCGCGCCCCGACTGTTCCAATATGTCAACCGCGCCGTCCAGGTCCCGGTGCTCCTGTTTGAGCCTGGCCAGGGTCTCCCTGAGCTCCAATTCCTCCTCCCTGTCCATTCCGCCCGCCTTTTGTCTGATTCCCGACCGTTACGCCCTGCAGCGCGAAGTATTGCGGCGAAACCTGTTCCGCGCAAGATTGCCGCATGCAAGACAGCCAAATCGTTGGAATTCCAAGCCGTGTGGCAACGGTTTACTAACGCTCCGACACAGTTTTTCCCGCAAGGATTAGACAAACGGGGAATCGTTTGACACAATCCTCACATCGCAAATCGAACGGACGGAGGCGATAATGGCGCTTGACGCGCATCTCGTTGAATTGACAGGGAAGCATCGTGCGTTGGAGGAGGAAATCGAAGCGGAAATTGCACGACCGCTCGCCGATACCCTTAAAATCGCGCAACTGAAGAAGGAGAAGCTGGCGATCAAAGATGAAATTGCCCGCCTGAAAGGCGAAGGCAGTGAGAGTGAGGTCGCCTGAGGCGGCCTTTTTTGATTGTTGAGCCTGTCGAAATTGCCGCGGGGGTAGTTCGCGGCTTTTTCGTGTCTGGTCCTAAAGCGATCGCCAGACGACGCTCGCGGCCAGTATGAGTGATCCGGTCACCACACCGGGAAAGATGCGCTTCCCGCAGGCAAGGAAGACGGCCAGGGCAATCGCCACGCTTGCAGCCCTGTCGGTCAGCGGCACGGTTGCGAGCTGGGACGAGGGCCAGAAGATCGCCCGGACCATAAGCCCGCCGACGATCGCCTGGGTCACGCAAATACACCAGTCGAACAAGGGCGTATCGACCTCGATCCGGCCGGACAGGACGGCGCCCGCGGCGCGCCAGAAAAAGGCACAGCCAAAGGCGATCGCCAGCAGGCCCCAAGGCGTCTCCAAAAGGTTCATTTCTTGCGCTCCGGACCGCGTCTCTCTCTGCCCGAAAGCACAAAGCCGATCGTTCCCGCTGTGATGCCGCCCACGATCAGGCCGAATTCCGGATCGTAGAGCATGAGCGGCGGTACGAGGATACAGCCGGTCACCAGCGCCAGCAGGCTGGAACGCTTCGGCGATGTCGCCATGGTCAGGACGACGAACAGAGGCGTAAACAGCAGCAGCGCGGGGCCGAGGGCGGGATGCAGCCCGCTGGCCCATGTATGGCTGATCCAGGTGCCGAACAGCCCGCCGGCAAGCAGCGTCAGGGCGAAGCCCAGATAGTAGGGCATCCTGTCGGACGGATCGAGAGTACGGCCCACTGTTGTGATCTGCACCCAGGCCGTTGGCGAGAGCAGCTGCGCCAGCATGATCTGATGCCAGCGGAAACCCGGCCGTGCGCGGATTACCGGGATCGCCGAAACCGCCATGGGAAGATTCCGGATGCTGATGACCAGCAGCGCTATGAAGAAGGCCCAGGCCGCGGTGCCGCTTGCAAGGAGCTCGGCATAGGCCATGAGCGAGGGCATGGTCCATATGGTCGCCACCGACAGCATCGCCATTGTCAGGTCGAGACCGGCATCGCGCGCCATGACACCATAGCCCGAAAGCGCCGCGACGATGCCGATGGCCGGCAGGCCGAGGCTGTCCCTGAGCCCCAGGAAAAAGGCCCGCCTGACGGTGCCGGACGTCTCCCTCACGCCCCCGGACCTATTCGACCGCGTCGGCAATGGCCTTGCCGCAGGTGGTCGTGTCCGCCCGGCCGCCGAGGTCGCGGGTGCGCAGGCCCGCTTCAGCCAATACGGTCTCGATCGCCCGCACGATGGCGCTGGCGGCCTGTGTATGCCCCAGATGTTCAAGCATCATCGCCGCCGCCCAGATTTGTCCGACCGGATTGGCGATGCCCTGGCCCGCGATATCGGGCGCTGAACCATGCACCGGCTCGAACAGGGACGGGTGCGCGCCTTCGGGGTTGATATTGGCGGCCGGCGCGATACCGATGGTGCCGGTGCATGCCGGCCCCAGATCGGAGAGAATGTCGCCGAACAGGTTCGACGCCACGACCACGTCGAACAAATCGGGGCTGAGCACGAAGCGGGCGGCCAGAATGTCGATGTGATACTGATCCCAGCGCACATCCGGGTAGCCCTGCGCCATCGCTTTCACCCGCTCGTCCCAATAGGGCATGGTTATGGCAATCCCGTTCGATTTGGTTGCCGATGTGAGATGCTTCTTCTCGCGCTCCTGCGCCAGTTCGAAGGCGTATTTCAGCACGCGGTCGACGCCGTGGCGCGTCATCACCGTTTCCTGGACGCAGAATTCGCGCTCGGTGCCCTCGAAGATGCGGCCGCCGATGGAGGAATATTCGCCTTCGGTATTCTCGCGCACCACGAGGAAATCGATATCGCCGGGCGTGCGTCCGGCGAGCGGCGAGGGCACGCCCGGCATCAGGCGCACCGGGCGAAGATTGACATATTGATCGAAATCGCGGCGGAACAGAATGAGCGAGCCCCACAGCGACACGTGATCCGGCACGGTTTCCGGCCAGCCCACCGCGCCGAAGAATATCGCGTCGTGACCGCCGATCCGCGCCTTCCAGTCGTCCGGCATCATCTGCCCGTGTTTGGCGTAATAATCGCAGGCCGCGAAATCGAAATCGTCGAAGCGCAGATCGAGATCGTATTTCTTGGCCGCCGCCTCCAGCACGCGCACGCCTTCGGGCACGACTTCCTTGCCAATCCCGTCCCCCGGGATCACGGCAATCTGATTGGCGTTGGTTTTGGCTGACATTGGAAGCAATCTCCCGTTTTATTCTTTGCCCCGCCTATGCGGGAGCGGTGCGGATTAGTCAATTGCTCAGCCCGCGCCGCCGCGAAAGGTCGATCGGTAAATACGCGGCACCCCGGCGCTGAACGGCTCGCACGCGGGCATGTTGCCGGGGTCCCGCCATTCAAAAAATCGAAGCTTTATGGACGATCCCTTTCTGCGCTATAGTCGTTTCCGCCGGGGGCTTGGCTTTTACCGACAGGACAAGTCCAAATGACTCTCAAGACAATTTCGGGTATCGCCGCAGCGGTTGCGCTGGGTCTTATCGCAACACCCGCCGCCGCCGGTGGCTATTATCACGGCGGCTACGGCGGCTATCAGAATCACGGCTATAATGGCGGTTACGGGCGCTATTATTCCGGCGGCTATGGCTACCGGGGCAATCGCGGTTACAAGGACCGCCACTATCGCGACCGCAGCTATTACCGCTCGGACTATCGCCGCTCCTACAGCTACTCCTATCCGAGCTACGGCTATCGCGGCAATTATGGTTACGGCTACGACTGCCGCTGAGCCGTCTGCTCTCGAGGTGTTTTCCGCCCGCTCCTTTGCGTGACGAAGGGGCGGGCGTTTTCTTTCCTCCATCTTCGTCGAGAGACAGGAGAGCGTGTCGCGTTCCCCTTCGCGGGAATGACGGTGCAGGCGGTCGAGCGTGCCCGCCCTCTAAACCTCTTTCGCCATCTCGCGCAGCTTGAATTTCTGGACTTTGCCCGTCGAGGTTTTGGGCAATTCGGCGAAGACGACATTCTTGGGGCATTTGAAGCGGGCCAGATTGTCCCGGCAAAAGTCGATCAGTTCAGCCTCGGTGACCCTCGCGTCGGCCGCCGTTTCGATAAAGGCGCATGGCGTCTCGCCCCATTTGTCGTCGGGCTTAGCGACTACGGCGGCGGCGGTGACTTCCGGGTGCTTGTAGAGCACATCCTCCACCTCGATGGAGGAGATATTCTCGCCGCCTGAAATGATGATGTCCTTGGAGCGGTCCTTGAGCTGGATATAGCCGTCGGGGTGCATCACGCCGAGATCGCCGGAATGGAACCAGCCGCCGGCAAAGGCTTCCGCGCTTGCCTGCTTGTTCTTCAGATAGCCCTTCATGATGATGTTGCCCTTCAGCATCACCTCGCCGATGGTCTCGCCGTCGCGCGGGGTGTGTTCCATGCTGTTGGGGTCTATCACGCTCAAATCTTCCAGTGCGGCGTAGCGCACGCCCTGGCGGATTTTCTTGGACATGCGGTCGCCGTCGGCCAGTTCGTCCCACTGGCTCTTCCATTCATTCAGTGTGGCGGGGCCATAGGTCTCGGTGAGCCCGTAAAGATGAGTCAGGTCGAAACCGGCCTCTTCCATTGCCGCCAGGACGGCCGCGGGCGGCGGCGCCGCGGCGTGGGAGAAGGAGACCCGGTGCGGGATGTCGCGCTTCTCGTCCTCGCCCGCCTGCAGCAGGATCGACATGACGATCGGTGCACCGCACAGATGCGTCACCTTATGGTCGGCGATGGCGTCATACATCGCTCCTGCCCGCACCCAGCGCAGGCACACATGAGTGCCGGCCACGACCGAGACCGACCAGGGGAAGCACCAGCCGTTGCAGTGGAACATCGGCAGCGTCCACAGATAGACCGGAAAGCGGCTCATGGCTGTCGCGATGGTGTTGGCGTAGCACATCAGCGCAGCGCCGCGGTGGGAGTAGACCACGCCTTTCGGGTTGCCCGTTGTGCCGGAGGTGTAGTTCAGCGAAATCGCGTCCCACTCGTCGTCCGGCGGCGTCCAGTCATAGTCCGGATCGCCATCCTTGATGAAATCCTCATATTCGATCTCGCCCAGCATCTCGCCATCCTGCGCGAATTCCGGATCGTCATAATCGATGACGAAGGGCTTCACCTTGGCCAACTCCAGCGCTTCCTTGACCGTGGCCGCGAATTCCCGGTCGGTGATGAGAATTTTGGCTTCGGCATGGTCGAGCTGGAAGGCGATAATTTGCGCATCGAGCCGCGTGTTCATGGAATGCAGTACCGCGCCGGTCATGGGCACCGCGTAATGGGCCTCCAGCATCGGCGGGGTGTTCGGCAGCATCACCGAAACCGTATCGCCCTTGGCTATGCCCTTTGCCAAGAGCGCGGAGGCGAGACGGCGGGCGCGGGCGTAGAAATCAGCATAGCTGTACCGGGTGCCACGGTGGACGATGGCAATGGTGTCGGGATAGGTGGCGGCGGCGCGCTCAAGGAAGGTGACCGGCGTCAGCGGCTGATAGTTGGCCGGATTCTTGTCCAGATCCTGCTCATATCGATTTTTGGCCATGGCCGTATCCCCTCATCCACTTGCCCGGGCGGTCCGGTCTGGCCGGAGCGGGCAATGGCACTCTTGTCTATCGGAAAGCTAGCGCCGCCTTGGCCCGCATTCAAGCAAAGCGATCAGGTGCCCAGCACAGCCTGCCCGCCATCCCATATCAGTTTCAGCGAAATAACGAAGATGCCGATATAGGCCAATCGGTAAAAGGTATCGCCCTTGACGACCTTGACCAGCCAGGCGCCGGAGAAAATGGCGAGCGGCGCCAGCGGCGCCAGTACCAGCGATGTCATGAGGTTGGTCGTGTCAAGCTGCCCAAGCGCGGCATAGGGAATTACCTTGATCCAGTTGACGGCCGTGAAAAAAATCACGCCCGTTCCGACGAACAGGCGCGGCTCGAGCCGCTGCGGCAGCAGATACATATGCAGCGGCGCGCCGCCGGCGTGGCTGACGAAAGAGGTAAACCCGGCGATGGCGCCCCAGAAGGCGCCCTTGGCCAGATTGGGGCCATTGGCGCGGTCGGCCCGCCAGCCGATCCAGTGGTCGAGGGTGAAAAGCAGGGCGATGACGCCAACGATGATCTTCACATGGGCCGAGGAAACCTGGGCCGCCGTCAGCCAGCCGATGGCGATGCCGAGGATAGCGGCGGGTATCAGGATTTTCAGATTGGCCAGGTGATAGACGCGCCGGTAGACCCATAAGGCGAACACATCCATTGCGATCAGGATCGGCAGCAGGATGCCCGCCGCCTGAACCGGTGAAATCACCAGCGCCATCAGCGGTACGCCGAGCATCGCCAGCGCGCCGACGAAGCCGCCCTTGGCCAGCCCGACCATGATGACGGCGGGTATGGCGGCGGCGTAGAAGTACGGATCGGTTATCATTTATCTTGCATGGGTTTGCGGCCGGTCGCAGGGCGCTTCTACAGGGGCTGCGACTTTGGGGCTAGATCAAAAGTCCTCTGCGACACTTGCTGCACCCGCCCTGTCGCGCAAGAATGAAATCGAATAGAAGGGAGCATCCGGGCCAGGGTCCGGGTGTTGGGAGATGTGCTTTTAGGGGAGGGCGTCATGGCGAGCCGCTATCACGAGGTTTACAACAGCTGGAAGAACGATCCGGAAGGCTTCTGGGCCGAGGCCGCGAAAGCAATCGACTGGGTCAAGCCGGCCGACAAGATATTCGACCCCGACGCCGGGGTTTACGGCCATTGGTTCGCCGGCGCCGAGTGCAACACCTGCTATAATTGCCTCGACCGCCATGTCGAGGACGGGCGCGCCGACCAGGCAGCGCTGATCTACGACAGTCCGATCACCGGCAACAAGAAAACATACACCTATGCCGAGCTGCTGGACGAGGTGCAGACCTTCGGCGCGGTTCTGCAGGATTTGGGCGTCGGCAAGGGCGACCGGGTCATCCTCTATATGCCGATGATCGCGCAAGCGGCGATCGCCATGCTGGCCTGCGCGCGCATCGGCGCGATCCATTCGGTGGTGTTCGGCGGTTTCGCGGCAAACGAGCTTGCAACCCGTATCGACGACTCCGAGGCCAAGGCCGTCGTTACCGCGTCCTGCGGCATCGAGCCGGGGCGGGTCGTCGAATATAAACCGCTGCTCGATGAGGCCATCGAGCTGTCGAATTACAAGCCTGCCGCCTGTGTCGTCTATCAGCGCGAGCAGGCAAAGGCGTCGATGATCGAAGGCCGCGACCATGACTGGGCAGCGTGCGCCGAAGCCGCCAGAGCGGCGGGCAAGCAGGCCGATTGCGTGACCGTGGCGGCCACCGACCCTCTCTATATTCTGTATACTTCGGGCACCACGGGTCAGCCCAAGGGCGTGGTGCGTGACAATGGCGGCCACATGGTTGCCCTCCACTGGACGATGAAGAACCTCTATGGCGTCGATCCGGGCGAGGTCTTCTGGGCGGCGTCGGATGTCGGCTGGGTGGTGGGCCACTCCTATATCGTCTACGCGCCACTGCTGACCGGTAACACTTCGATATTGTTCGAGGGCAAACCCGTGGGCACGCCGGATGCCGGCGTTTTCTGGCGGGTGATCTCCGAACACAACGTTGTGGCGCTGTTCACAGCGCCGACCGCTTTCCGGGCGATTAAGAAGGAAGACCCGAACGGGGATCTCATCAGGAATTACGACCTGTCGTGCTTCCGGACCCTGTTCCTCGCCGGCGAGCGCGCCGACCCCGATACGCTCGAGTGGGCGGAGGCGCAATTGAAGGTGCCGGTGATCGACCATTGGTGGCAGACCGAGACCGGCTGGGCCATTGCGGCCAATCCGGTGGGGCTGGGCGTTCTGCCGGTCAAGCATGGCTCGCCGACGGTCGCGATGCCGGGCTATGGGCTGGAAGTGCTGGATGAGAGCGGCAAGGAAGTGCCGCGCGGCGAAACCGGCTCCATCGCCATGCCGCTGCCGCTGCCGCCGGGCTGCTTCCCGACGCTGTGGCAAAATGACGAGCGCTGCCGCGAGAGCTACCTGACGGAATATGAAGGTTACTACAACACCGCCGACGCCGGTTTCATGGACGAGGACGGTTACATCTATGTGATGGCGCGCACCGATGACATCATCAACGTCGCCGGCCACAGGCTGTCCACCGGCGGCATGGAAGAAGTTGTCGCCGCTCACCCCGATGTGGCCGAATGCGCCGTTATCGGCATCGCCGACAAGCTCAAGGGCCAGATTCCGGCCGGCTTCCTGGTTCTCAACGCCGGCGTCAACCGTGACCCGTCGGAGGTCGAGGGCGAAGTGATCAAGCTTGTGCGCGAAAAGATCGGCCCCGTGGCGGCCTTCAAGATCGCGCTCGCCGTTCAGCGCCTGCCAAAGACGCGTTCGGGAAAAATCCTGCGCGGCACCATGCGCTGCATCGCCGACGGCCAGGAATACAAGATGCCCGCGACCATCGACGATCCGGCGATCCTTGGCGAGATCACCGATGTGCTGAAGCAGCGCGGGATCGCTTCCTGACTTTGCCAGAATAGAAAGGCCCCGCCAGCCGGGCAGGCTGACGGGGCGGTGTGGCGGCGCACTGAGCTAGCTTTGACTACCCACCGTGCGGTCGAGAAAGTCCAGCATCCGCGCGGCGATGAAGTCCCCGTGGGTTTCCAGCGCGAAGTGCCCGGTATCCAGGATGTGGAATTCCAGATCCTTCAGGTCGCGCTTGTAGGGATGCGCGCCGGCCTCGGGGAAAATCTGGTCGTTCGCGCCCCAGACGAGAAGCGCCGGCGGCCGGTGCTCCCGGAACAGCTTTTGCCATTTCGGATATTCGCCGACATTGGTTCCATAGCTGGCGAACATCTCGAGCTGGATATCCTGATTGCCCGGCCGCTCCAGCAAAAATTGATCATGGTGCCAGTTGTCGGGGCTGACGCGCGAGACGTCCTTCACTCCGTGGGTATATTGCCATTTGGTGGCATCAAGGGTGAAGAAGGCACGCAAGGCATCCTCGTTCGCCTTGCTCCGATCGGCCCATAACGCGCGGAAGGGATCCCAGAATTTCTGCAACCCCTCCGCATAGGCATTGCCATTCTGGATCACGAAGCCGGCCACCCGCTCGGGATGTTTTGCGAACAGCCGATAACCGACCGGTGCGCCGTAATCCATCACGTAAAGCGTGTAGCGCTCCACTTTCTTGGCGGCGAGGAAGGCGTCAATGACGTCGGCGAAATTGGCGAAGGAATAGTCGAACGCGCCCGCCTTGGGCATCGCGCTGGCGCCAAAGCCTGGATAGTCGGGCGCCAGCACGTGATATTTTGCCGCCAGCGCCGGAATCAAATTCCGGAACATATGCGACGAGGTCGGAAAGCCATGCAGCAGAACAATGGTTGGCTTCGACGCCTCGCCGGCCTCACGATAGGCGATGTCGGTATTTTGAATCGTAATGCTGCGGTGATGCACGGCTGGTTGGACAGCGGCTGCGATAGCGGCCGGTTCAGCTGCCACTGCCGGGGGTGCGGTCAGTATGCCTGTTCCGCTTCCTAACAGAAGCGTCAGGACCGCCATGCGCCGCAGGGCCTTTGAAGTGGAATAAATCATCTCTTTTCTCCATTGATTGATAGTGGCGCCGCCGCCGGCGAGCGCCTGCAATTTTTTTTGTACCGATCAGTATATTTTATATGTACCGAACGGTACAGTTTGTCAATCAAAGGAATCTCAAAAAAATGAAAAAAGTGGATAAACTGCTCCAATAATGCTAGGAAAATATCGATAATGACAAAAAACGGAGAAATGAATATGTACAGAACGGTCACTTAAAGAGGCAAATATGCGTCCCTCCAAGCGAGATGAACTTGTTCAGAAGGCGTTGAAAATCTTCTACCGGCGCGGCTTTCACGCCACCGGCATGGACAAGCTGGTGGCCGAAACGGGGATTTCGAAGACGTCGATGTATAAGCACTTCCGGACCAAGGAAGAGCTTATACTGGCAGCGTTGCGCCTGCGCGATCAGCAATTCCGCAACTGGCTGACGCGGCGTATCGAGGAGCTTGCCAAGGCTCCGGAGGAGCGCCTGCTGGCGGTTTTTGATGCGTTGGACGAGTGGTTCCACCAAGACGACTATGCAAGCTGCATGTTCATCAAGGCAGCATCGGAATATCAGGATCAGGGCCATCCGATCCGCGCAACCTCGGCTGAACATAAGCGCCTGCTGGCCGATTATCTGCATGATCTGGCCGGCAAGGCCGGCGCCGGTGATCCGGACAAATTGGCGCGGCAGCTCTTGTTGCTGGTGGAAGGGGCAATTGTCACGGCCTATTTGCTCGGACCGGACGGCGTCTCCGGCGATGCGCGCGCTGCGGCGGCGGCGATTATTGATCGAAGCCTTGCTAACGGCTGTTTGCCGACGAAATGATCAAACCCGTCTGCGCGCTCCTATCGGTCGGCCCGGGGCGATCGGCTCTTGCCGGGCCCGCGCGAAGCGGTTAGCTCTCTGCCATGGTTTCAGCCCCTGACGAGCCGTCCGGTCGCTCGCGCGGCGCCGCGTGGCGGAGCCTCTCCCCGACGACTCGCGGCGTGACCCTCATGGCGGTCTCGACGCTTGGCTTTTCGGCAATGCATACAGCGGTCCGTTATCTGTCCGCGGAATTGCCCCCGATCCAGATCGCCTTTTTCCGGAATTTCTTTGGCTTGATTATCTTCCTGCCGCTTGTTTGGCAGAACGGCCTCGGCTTTTTGCACACGAAGCGCTTTCCGCTGCATCTTCTGCGCGGCGGCCTCAATGTGGTGGCGATGTTCGCCTTCTTTACAGCCCTCAGCCTGGCGCCGCTCGCCCGCGTCAACGCGCTGGCTTTTACCGCGCCGCTGTTCGCCGCGATTCTGAGCGTTGTGATATTGCGCGAGCGCTTCCGTGCGCGGCGCTGGGCGGCAATCATCCTTGGCTTTATTGGTACGCTTGTGATCCTGCGCCCTGGGTTCGCCGTAGTAGATCTGGGATCCTGGCTTGTCCTGTTCGCAGCCGGCGTGTGGGGGTTCACCATGATCGTGATCCGCGTCCTTGGGCGGACCGAGTCGAGTTTGACGACCACGGGCTATATGAATCTTCTCCTCAGCGTCCTGTCTATCGGTCCCGCGCTCTATGTCTGGCAGACGCCGCAGGGGGCAGCCTGGTTCTGGCTGGTTGTCATCGGCATCTCAGGGACAGCATCGCAGCTGGCTCTCGCCGAGGCGCTGAAAGTGGCGGAGACGACGGTCATCATGCCGTTTGATTTCCTCAAGATCATATGGGCGGCGATGTTCGGCTTCCTGCTGTTCGCCGAAATCCCGGACCTATTCACCTGGGTTGGCGCGGCGATCATCTTCACCAGCAGCTTTTATATCGCGTGGCGCGAGCGTGTCGTTTTGGGGCGCGCGCGGCTTGCGCGCGCCGGAAAGGCCGAGCGCCCTTATTGAAGTCGCCTTAGCCTTTTCGCTTCAATTCGAATCGCCCAAAGCCTCTTGCTTTTCGTTTTGACGCGTTTTCAGGCGGAAAACGCGTATCCAGTCCCGCCTCCGCGGGGACATGCTTATCCCGAAAAACGCATTAACGCGCGACAAGCACCGAGCATTTGGCGTGGCGCACGACGCTGGCGGCGGTGGAGCCGAGCAGATAGTCCTGCAGTCCCGGCCGGTGCGACGCGACGATGATAAGCTCCGCCCCCTTTTCCTCGGCAATGGCATTGATCGCCGTGGCCGGACGCCCGACCCGCACGTCGATTTCCGCGTGCAGCCCAGCGGCTCCGGCTATGTCGCCAAGATCAGTGGCGGCATTTTTTGTCGATTGTTCCAGAATGCCGGTGGGAAGCTGCGCCGCCACAAAAGTGGGAACCTCCTCGATTACATTGACAAGTATAATCCGGCCGCCCTTGTCCAGGAGTTGCCCGGCGATGTCGAGCATCGCCTTGCCCTTCGCGGCGTGGCCGAGGTCTATCGGGACGATAATGGTTTTGTACATCAGCTTCTCCTGATCATCTGCGCGTTGCCTTATCAACCAGAGTGACGCCCCGGGCGCGTTCGCGCCTTGTTATGGATCAAGGAGCGGGTGCCCTGCAATATAGCCCTGCCCGCTTGCTCCCGAACCGATCGCGTCCTAGCCTGAGCGCTCAACCGGGAGAGGTTAGGCTATGCGTCACGACAGCAAGGTCGCCATCGTTACCGGCGCCGCGCGCGGCATTGGCCTGGCCTGCGCGCAGAGACTTGCCGCGGACGGCGCCAGCGTCGTCATCGCGGATATCGACAGGAAAGCGGGCGAGAGGGCCGCTGCCGAGCTTGCGGAGGCGGGCCGGCCGGCGGCTTTCGCCAAATGCGATGTCGGCGACAAGCTCGATATCCGCAAGCTGGTCTCCTCCGTCGCCGGCAGCCATGGGACTATCGATATTCTGGTCAACAACGCCGCTGTCATCGACAGCGCGCCGATCCTCGAATTGGAGGAAGAGGATCTCGACCGGGTGCTGCGCGTCAATCTCAAGGGGCCGTTTCTGCTGTCCCAGGCCGTCGCCCGGCAGATGGTGGCTCAGGTGGAGGCCGGGAGGGCCGCGGGCAGCATCATCAACATGTCGTCGGTAAATGCGGTTTTCGCACTTCCCGACCATGCCGCCTATTCGATCGCCAAAGGGGGGCTTGCGCAGCTCACCAAGGCGATGTCGCTGGCGCTTGCGCACCATGGTATCCGCGTCAACGCCATTGGGCCCGGCTCGATCATGACGCCAATGCTGGAAAAGGTCGCCACCGACAAGAGCGTCACCAACCGTATTTTGTCGCGCACGCCGATGGGCCGGTTTGGCGACCCTTCCGAAATCGCGGCGATCGCATCATTTCTCGCCAGCGAAGACGCCAGCTATATCACCGGAACCACGATCTACGCCGATGGCGGGCGCCTGCCTCTGAACTATGTGGTTGATCTGGCAGAGAAATAGTGGGTTTATAAGGCAACACACTATTGGTTATTGAAGATAAGTTTCAGAAATAACAGAGTTCAGGCTGGGAATAATTCACGTAAAATAACAAAAAAACATTTATTATTTTGAAATAATAGAAAATTACATTATAAACCATACTCCTTTCTAAGGGAATCCGTAATTATATCCCTAAGGATAGGTTTGGCAATTTCCCATATCTTTTCACCAAATTTCTTCAGATATTCAAGCAAATATGATTGATCTTTTTCTTCTATAGATATCCCATTTTTGATATTATTTATAAGTTTTAATATATTTTCTTTTTCGGATTCTGACAATGTTGTCGACTTTGATACTGCATCTTCTATGGTTTTGATATCATCGATATTTCCTGCTTTTTTACGAAGTTCCAACTTCTTATCATCCGGTATTTCGCACAGCTCTAGATCGATTAACGTACGTCGCACATCTCTGAGTAGATCTAAGCACCTGGCTTTAACAAGCTTCTTGCTCGATGGAGATTCCTTGTGGACGTATTTACTGAAGGAATGATATGCATTACGCATTCTCTTGTATGTTTCATTGGGTAAAATACCATTAAATACCTTATACAGCTGACGTGGAGTGCGTTCATCGGTAATGCCAAGCGCCTCCATTTGAGCGGTTTGGAGGGCAGCTCGAGCTTGCGCTGCGCAAGGCGAGAAATCATCGTTGGCATCATGCCTATAAAACTGGTTGTATGCCTCGTGTAGCGTGTCAAATGCCCTTACAAGTCTTTCCTTCCGAAATTTAGCAACAAAAACGCACGAACCATTAGATTCAGTGCCTTCCTCAATATTGTATACCTTGTCTGCATGCAAACTTGCGTCAGGCAGGATTGATTGAAGAATTCTTGCTCTGGAGCTCATCATCTCGTTAAGAAGGCTCCGTATATAATATCTATAGAAATCGCAATGACTGTGTGGTTCGCTTTCTATTTTTCGCAACGGGTTGTTATCTATTTGAATAACACATTGTTTCTTAGTTATAGACTTCAAGCTGGTGACGCCTGCGCCGGTATCATTCTCAAATGCTATCCAGAGTTCGATTAATTCTCCAATCTCATTTACCCTTGGAAACAGTCCATGATCTTCGATCCGGCCAACAATGTCTCTTGCATATGTGAAACCGACTTCCGCACCCAAATCTCTTAGAAACCCTTTATAAGCCTGAGCGCCACTTCCCGAGGACTTGTTGAAATGTTTCGCTGCCAAGTCGAAAATCAAAGATAATGTTTCTATTCTGAATGCGGCATACTCTATTGTTCCATATAATAAGGATCCTTCCTGCAGAAAAAGGGCGCTGGAAAAAATTTGTTTAACTTCTTCTAATGTTGTTTCCGCTTTATCTATTTTGGTTTTGGCATCCTGATACTGACTTTCTCCAAGAATAGACTTAATTGTCTTGGTGGATAATTTGTTTTTTTTAGAAACTCTGGTCATGGTCTTTGATCGGATATCCAATAGTGGCCAAATTTAAGGCGTTGCGCAGACCGCAACGCCCTTCATGCTGAATCGGGAAGCAAAACAATTACATCACCATGACAATATTTGGCCTGCAATGCAAAATATCACGGCGACTACAAATGCGGATAAAGGTCGAATTGCCGACATACCGAGGACGATATATTGCGCATTCAATTGATCTGGCCAATATCGCAACCCGAGTCACAGGCGATAAAGACATCATGGCTGCTGCCTCGCTAAATGGGGCAGTCGAAGATATGAATGCGGACATTGCAAATATCGTTTCAGGTTTTTGCGAAGGGGTTGGACGTTTGTATCTCAACCCACCGACATAGAGTAAAAATAGGTACTCGACGGCCGCAATATGAAGGACTGTATTCTCGCCATACATGGCGGCGCGGGCCGGCTGAAGGACAGCCAGACGCGTGCCCCCGTCCGTCAGGACTATGAACGGGGCCTCGCCGATGCGCTGCGCGCGGGCCAGTCGATCCTGTTCGCCGGCGGCGGCGCGGTCGACGCGGTGTGCGCGGCGGTCGCGGTCCTGGAGGACAATGAATTGTTTAACGCCGGGCGCGGCGCGGTGCTTTGCAGCAATGGCGAGGTGGAGCTGAGCGCCTCGGTCATGGATGGAAACGACGGTTCCGTCGGCGCCATGGCCGGGCTGCGGCGCGTCCGCAATCCCGTCATCGGCGCCCGGACGATGATGGGCCATATGCACGGGCTGCTGTTCGGCGCGGAGGCCGACGCCCGCGCAGAGCGGGCCGGGTTGGAAATGACCGCTCCCGATTATTTCATAACCGACCGTCGCAGAGCCCAATGGTCGGAACTTCGCGGAACGGGCGCTATAGCGCTGGATCACTCGGATCGCGACAATGTCCAGGGCACGGTCGGCGCCGTTGCGCGCGACGCGCAAGGAAACCTCGCCGCCGCGACGTCGACCGGCGGTCTTGCCAATCAGCTGCCCGGGCGGGTCGGCGATACGCCCATCGTTGGCGCCGGCACCTGGGCGGACAACCAGGTTTGCGCGGTCAGCACGACCGGCAAGGGCGATGCTTTCGCGCAGCTTGCCTTCGCCCGCCGCGTGGCGGACCTGATCGAGCTCACTGGCATGAATGTCCCGGACGCCGCCGCCGCCGCGCTGGACGACGTGGTTCGGGTCGGCGGCGAGGGCGGCTGTATCGTGCTGGCGCCGGATGGCGAACTGCATCAACCCTTTAACACGCCGCAAATGCTGCGCGGGTGGATCACCGGCGCCGGACAACCGGTTGTCGGGATTCTTCCCGGCGAGAAAATCGAGATTGCCTAGAGCAGGTTCGACGATTTCTGAATCGCCGATCATGCTCTATCTATTTGTTTTAACGCGCTTTCCGGGCGGAAAACCGCCCACACTTTTCCTGAAAGCGCTCTAGCTGGCTTCTTCTTCCGGCTTTTCTTCCGGCTTTGCCTCTTTCAGCTTGGCGAACACGGATTCGGCCGTTTCCTTGGCTACCGCCGCCTGTTCCTCGGCCGTACGGTCGGCCCGGCTCTCTTCGGCAATATCGGTGCGGCGCAGGGCCAGCGCCGCGGCTTCCGTCGCCTCCTTGTGCGCGGCATGTTCGGCGGCGGTTACCAATGTCGCGACCGCCGGCTTATTGTCCGCCGGCGATTCCTGCGTCGTGACCTCGGTCGGCAGAAGCGTTCCCGCCTTGATGGCCGCTTTCTCCGCTTCCTTGCGCTCTTTCTGGGTCCGCGTGTCGGCCCGCTTCACTTCCTTGTCGAGATCGGTCTGCGTACACAGGCCAAGAGTGACCGGATCCATGGGTTCCAGGTTCGCCGAATTCCAATGGGTTCGCTCGCGGATCGACAAGATTGTCGGTTTGGTCGTGCCGACCAGGCGCATGATCTGGCTGTCACGCAGCTCCGGATGGCTGCGCAGCAGCCACAGGATCGCGTTGGGCCGGTCCTGGCGGCGCGAAACCGGCGTATATTTCGGGCCCTTCTTGGTCTTGACCACGGGGATCTCCACCTTCGGTTCGGACAGCTTCAAACGGTAGGATGTGTCATCCTGCGCCTTGCGGATTTCATCGCGCGTCAGCTGGCCCGAGGCGAGCGGGTCCATGCCCTTGATGCCATGAGCGACGTCGCCATCGGCAATGCCTTTCACCTCAAGCACATGCAGCTGGCAGAATTCCGCGATCTGCTCGAAAGTGAGGGAGGTGTTGTCGACCAGCCAGACGGCGGTGGCCTTGGGCATCAACGGTGTTCGGGACATAGGTTCGGCCTCTCTGCTCCGGGCCCCTTCGGCCCAACAGCGCATACCAATCGACAATTGAAGGGGAACGGTCTCTATATAGGCCCGAGTCGGGCGCGACGCAATCGTCTGTCGGTGGCATGAATTTGTTTGGACATTGACAGCAAATGCTGTTCGACCAGCGTCGGGGTAAACCTACCTGGAGACGATAATGCTCACACTGTATGTCTTTGGCCCGAATTTCGGGCTTCCCGACCCGAGTCCATTCTGCATGAAGGCCCTGGTGCTTCTGAAAATGGCTGGTCTCGAATTCGAAACCGCCACGGCAAATTTACAAAAAGCGCCCAAGGGCAAGGCGCCCTATCTGGCTGACAATGGATCACTGGTGGCGGATTCGACCTTCATCGGGTTTCATCTGGAATCGCAATACGGCATCGATTTCAATGCGGGCCTCGATGAGGCAGAGCGGGGGACTGCCTGGGCCTTTGAGAAGTTATGCGAAGATCATCTCTATTGGGCGATCGTGCACGCCCGGTGGATGCGTGACGACAATTTCAATGCCGGGCCGGTCAAGTTTTTTGACGTTGTCCCGGCGCTGATCCGGCCATTTGTCGTCAAGATGGTCAGGACTCAGGTGCGCCGCAGTCTCAAGGGGCAGGGATTCGGCCGTCATTCCGAAGCGGAAATCGTGGCCCTGGCGGAACGGGCCATCGGCGGCCTGGCCGGTTTCCTTGGCGAAAAACCGTATCTGATGGGTGAACAGTCTTGCGGAGCCGACGCCATCGTCTTCGCAACCGTGGCGAGTTTGCTCTGTGATCGTTTCGATACGCCGCTGATTGAGGCAGCGGCGCGCCACAGCAATCTCGTGGCGTATCGGGACCGCCTGATGGCGCAATATTTCCCGGACCTCGCCGCTACC
Source organism: Hyphomicrobiales bacterium (assembly GCA_021775575.1). GTDB lineage: Bacteria > Pseudomonadota > Alphaproteobacteria > Rhizobiales > Methyloligellaceae > JAJFHO01. The sequence goes on along the minus strand of JAJFHO010000219.1, from coordinate 26,326 downwards.
ACCTGATGCCGAATTGGCCCAAAGGGCTCTAAACGCTCAACACGATCTTGCCGATATGGGCGCTCGTTTCCATCCGGGCGTGCGCGTCGGCGGCCTTTTCCAGCGGGAAGGTCTGGTCCATGACCGGCTTCACCTTGCCCGCCTCGATCAGCGGCCAGACCTTTTCCTCCAAGGCCCCGGCAATGCCGCCCTTCACCTCGATGGCGCGCGCGCGCAGGGTCGAGCCCGTGAGCGTCAGCCGCTTCAGCATCAGGCGCATGAAGTTCACCTCCGCCTTCGCGCCGCCGAGAAAGGCGATCTGGACGATCCTCCCGTCGCTCGCGGCGGCGGCAAAATTGCGTTCGATATAGCTGCCGCCCACCATGTCGAGGATCACATCGGCGCCATGGCCGCCGGTCGCTTCCTTGACGATGGCGACGAAATCTTCCTCGCGGTAGTTGATGGCGCGCGCCGCGCCGAGTTCTTCGCAGGCCGCGCATTTTGCCGCAGACCCCGCTGTCGCGAGAACAGATGCGCCGAAGGCGTGCGCCAGCTGTATCGCGGTTGTGCCGATGCCGGACGATCCGCCATGCACCAGAAACCATTCGCCTTCCTTGAGCGCACCGCGCTCGAACACATTGTGCCAGACGGTAAAGAATGTCTCAGGCAGCGCAGCGGCCTCCGCCATGCTCAAACCCGTCGGGACCGGCAGCGTCGCCGGTTCCTGGGCGATGCAATATTCCGCGTAGCCGCCTCCGGTTAAGAGCGCGCAGACCTTGTCGCCAACCTTGAAGCGGCCGGTATCCGGTCCGGCCAGGGCAATCTCGCCGGCGATTTCGAGTCCGGGAATTTCCGATGCGCCGGGCGGCGGCGGATAACCGCCGGCGCGTTGCAGCACATCGGGACGGTTCACGCCGGCGGCGGCAACCTTAACGAGATATTCCCCGGCGCCGGGTTCGGGTAGCGCTGTCCTTTGAGATTCTAGGACTTCCGGGCCGCCGGGCTCCCGAATTGCGATGGCGGTCATTTCTTTGGTTGTCATGGATGGGGTTCCAGCAGGTTTGTCGGCGGCGAAAATATTGCGTCGCTCACATAGCGTCAATTGCCGGCCCGCTCAAGCAGGCGGCATTCCCGACCGGGCGTCCGGAGTGGTATTATGGTCTGAAAGCAAGGGAGCAAGGGTCATGGATATCGAGGAACTGGAGCCGCGCAAGACACCGAAGTTCGAGATCGGCGGTGATCTGTCGACACTTTCGGTGGAGGAATTGAAGGAGCTTGTCGCAGTCCTGAAAGGCGAGATCGCCCGTATCGAGGAGGCCGTCGGCGCCAAGGAATCGTCCCGCGAGGCAGCGGATTCGGTATTCAAGTGAGTGTATTTCCGCCGCGAAATGATTAACGGCGAAACCGGCGCTTTCGGATGTGCGGTAAGGAAAATGATTACCATTAACGCTTTGTTAGGAGATGAATGGGTAACCTTACCGTGCATTCAGTGATCTGGATGCTTGAGTGGCTCCTGTCCACTCTGTTTGACGCCTCCCTGTTAACTTCCTGAGCCGCCCTCTGGGCGGCTCTTTTTTTGCTTTATCAGGCAAAAATTAAGCGGTTGGCATTAACCTGTCTTATACGCTGTGGGTACGCGCGTGTCCAAAATCGTCTAGATTCAGCGCGATAATGTTGGGTAAGGCGTCAAGCAGGTAGGTGGCATGTCGGGCGAATCAAAGGCTGGTGGGCCGGAAATGAGTGATTGCGTAACGGTTTCATTCGGTAAGAAATTCGCCGAATCGGACAAATTTTCAGCGGTGTTTCATGAAGGTATGGCGCTGGTGGAGGATACCGCCGCCTATCTCGACGGCGACGGCAGAGCCGACGCCAAGGGGCTGCTGCCTCCTGCGTCGCTGGCTTACGCGACGGAGAGCATGCGCCTGACCACAAGGCTGATGCAGCTCGCTTCATGGCTGCTTATCCGGCGCGCCGTGAATGAAGGCGAACTGACGTCCGAGCAGGCGCGGGAAGAGAAAACCAAGGTCAAGCTGAAAGCCGAACAGGTGGACGCGCGGGTCGAGGGCTATAGCGATCTGCCGATTCAGCTGAGAGAACTTATCGAGGCGAGCATTGGTCTGAACCGCCGTATCGTCCGTCTCGACGGATTGCTTAATGCCGACCTCTCAGAGCTGCCGGCAGTCGACGGAACGCCCCCGCTGAGCGATCAAATGGAGCGCCTGCAAGAGGTGTTCTGCCGGGAAAATCAAAATGGTTCCCGCCGCCCGCGCTAATCAGGCGCCTGAACCTACTTGATAAAGCCTTCGTATTTTTTCTTGAATCGGCTGAGGCGGCCGCCGCGGTCGATCAGATGCTGTCCGCCGCCGGTCCAGGCAGGGTGCGTTTTCGGATCGATATCGAGCGTCAGCTTGTCGCCTTCCGAGCCATAGGTGGAACAGGTCTCGAATTCCGTTCCGTCCGTCATGACCACCTTGATCTTGTGGTAGTCGGGATGCGTTTCTTTCTTCATTTCAACGGGTCCTGGTGGTCCGGGAATCTGATCCGGGAATTTCGCCACGCGGCGCGCGCGGGCCAACAATCATTGCGCGTTGCTATACCCAATGTCGCGGCGCTGCACAAGGCGTGATCGCTGCTTCATGCCTTAACGTCAACGCCCTGCCCGGTGGCGTCAACGCCGAGATTGCCGGCGACGGATTTGAGCAGCGAGCGTTCCTGCGGCGCTATTTCCTGATCGGCCGAGGCGATGGCGAGCAGATAGCGGTAGACCTTTGTCTTGCCTTCCTCCGTCAGGATCGTCTTCAGGATCGAGGCCAGTTCCGCCGGCTCGGGCAACTCGGCGTGGGTGGCGACGACGGAACGGAATTCCCCCGCGTCGAACCGGTCGAATATTTCCCGGCCGATCCGGATTGCCGCGTCGACTTCGTCGGGCAGAATTCTGCCGTCGGCGGCGATCATTGCCGCGGCGAGGCTGTAGGCGATGCGCACCGGGTCTGCAGGTGCTTCGGGTTCCGCTATCCCCGCTTCACGCAAAAGCGCGCGTACGCCTTCGACATTGCGGCTGACGACCAGGCTGCGCCCGAAGCCGTAGACGATCAGTACGGGATTTGCCGCCAACCCCACCGGGTTGAACCAGCCAAGCAGGCAGGACTCGCCGGTTTCCAGGAGGAGTTGTTTGCGTACGCAAGCCCGGCAGCCGACAATCTTCTTGTTTCCGAACTGCGCGGCCCGGAAAAAACCGCGCACATAGGGAAGCAACGCCACCGTCTCGAGGTAGCGTTTTTCGCAGTGCGGACAGGTATAAGCGACATAATCGTCGGCCATTTCCGTCCCCGCGGGTCCAGCGGCCGGACCGGACTCCAGACTATCTCCGGCATCCAGGTGGAGAGTAAGACGGGCGGGCAGGCTTGTCTAATGCCGGCGGCGCTCGCGTCTTTTTGCGTCTGTTTGGCATGTCGACGCTATGTGGCACTTGCGCGAGTGGGCGGCGTTCGTGCATTGTCGCCCACGTTTTGCGTCAAAATTCGAAAAATACACATTCTGCCGGACCTGAAGAGCAGAGCGAGCCGCGCAAGCGTTCACTGAAACCGCTTGCCTCGCTCTGGCCCTATGTCGCCCGGCACAGGCCCATGGTCCTCCTTGCGCTTGTCGCGCTGTTGGCCTCGGCGGGCGCCATGCTGGCCGTGCCAATGGGCGTGCGCCGGATGATCGACTTCGGCTTTTCCGCCGAAAATCCGAACCTGATAGACCAATATTTCGGCATGATGCTGCTGATCGGACTTGTGCTGGCGCTCGCCAGCGCGTCCCGTTTCTATGCCGTCAACTGGCTCGGGGAGCGCGTCGTCGCCGATCTGCGCGACGATGTGTTCGCGCACCTGACGCGGCTGAGCCCGGCGTTTTTTGAAATAACCCACTCCGGCGAGGTGATGTCGCGGCTGACCGCCGATACCACCCAGATCAAGACCGCCGCCGCCTCCAGCGCAAGCCAGGCGCTGCGCAATCTGGTGATGCTGATCGGGTCGATCGTGATGATGTTGGTTACCAGCCCCAAATTGTCCCTGCTGGTAATTCTGGCTATCCCCGTCATCGTGCTGCCGCTGGTGGCCTATGGGCGCGCGGTGCGCAAACTGTCGCGTGCGGCCCAGGACACGCTTGCCGAGGCGTCGGCCTATGCAAGCGAAAATCTGTCGGCGATCCGGACCCTGCAGGCCTTCACCCACGAGGATAGCGCCACCGCGCGCTTTGCCGCCTCGGTCGAGCGCGCCTTTATCGCCGCAAGGGCGCGCATGAAGGCGCGGGCCGGTCTGACGGCGCTGGCCATCATGCTCGTCTTCGCCAGTATCGTCGGCGTTCTGTGGTACGGGGCGCAGGGAGTGCTGGCCGGGGCCATGACCGGCGGGCGGCTTGGGCAATTCGTGCTCTACGCCGCATTTGCCGCCGGCGCCATGGGCGAGCTGTCGGAAGTGTGGGGCGAAGTCCAGCAGGCGGCCGGGTCGGCCGAACGCCTCGCGGAGCTTCTTGACGAGGAGCCGGGGATTGTATCGCCGGCCAAGCCGAAAGCGCTGCCGGAACCGCCGCAGGGCCGGGTGGCCTTCCGCAATGTGTCCTTCGCCTATCCCACGCGCGCCGAAATCGCGGCGCTGGAAAATATGTCTTTCAGCGTGGAGCCGGGAGAAACAGTGGCCTTCGTCGGCGCATCCGGCGCGGGCAAGAGTACGATTTTTTCTCTGCTGCTGCGTTTTTACGATCCGCAGAAGGGTGCGGTCCTGATCGATGGCGTTGCCGCCCGCGAAGCCGACCTGCAGGCCCTGCGCCGCCGGATTGCACTGGTTCCTCAGGAGACGGCGCTGTTCGCCGATACCATAGCGGAGAATATCCGCTACGGAGCCGCCGACGCGGGCGACGATGCGGTGCGGGCAGCGGCAAAGACCGCTTTGGTCGACGATTTTGTCGCCAAATTGCCGGACGGCTACGCCACCAAGCTCGGCGAGCATGGCGTGACGCTGTCGGGCGGACAGCGCCAGCGTATTGCCATCGCCCGCGCCGTCCTGCGCGACGCGCCGATCCTGCTGCTCGACGAAGCGACCAGCGCGCTCGATGCGGAAAGCGAGAAGACGGTGCAGACGGCTCTGGAGCGGATAATGGAGAACCGCACCACACTTGTTATCGCCCACCGGCTTGCGACAATCCAGCGAGCAGACAGGATTCTCGTGCTGGATCAGGGTCGTATCGCCGAAGAAGGCGAACATAAAGTGCTGCAGAAGAAGAAAGGCGGCGTCTATGCGCGGCTCGCCAGCCTTCAGTTTCAGCCGAATGCGGCCGAGTAGATATCCGTTCAGCGTAGGTTCAGCATGGGTTTTCTATTCTTGCGTCGAATGCGGGGTATCCCGCACTGCGTATATCAAGGAGGTGAGGTTATGAAATATCGCAATTCTCTTGTTGCCGCGGTTGCTTCGGCGATCGTCCTTGCCGGTACGCCGGCGATGATACCGAGTGCCTTTGCGCAGAATGCGCAGGACCTGGTCCGCTCGCTGTCGGCGCCCAAACCCAAGATGCGCTCTTTCCAGGCGCCCAGCGCCAAGGAGCAACGGGTCCGCAGCATCGTCGAGTCGATCCGGAAGGGCAAGACACGCCAGATCAGCGTCGAGGAGCGTACCGAAGTTGCGGAATATGTGAAGGAAGGCGAACTGCCTTCGGTCGATATCGAGGTCTTTTTTGAGTATGACTCCGCCGCGATCACGACTGCCGCCAAGCCGAAATTGAAGACTCTGGGCAAAGCGCTGAGCGATGCAAAGCTCAAGGGCAAGACCTTCATGATCGCCGGCCACACCGACGCCACGGGCAGCGACGCCTATAATCTGTCGCTGTCGCAGCGCCGCGCGGAATCGGTGAAGACGTTTCTTGTCGCCAGCTTCAAGCTCGACGCGGAAAAGCTCGTCGTGATCGGATATGGCGAGGAGCAGCTCAAGGCCCCCGATAAGCCCGACGCAGGCGAAAACCGGCGCGTACAGGTGGTGAATTTCGCGGCCGAATAGAATAATCTGGCCCCAAGGCCGCTGACCCAGGGAGGCAGAAGATGAGACGGACGGTCATGCCGCTATGGCTGCTGATCGCCTTCGTCTTCATCCTGGTCGGCAGCCGTGATGCCCTGGCCGAAAAGCGCGTTGCGCTGGTCATCGGCAATTCCGACTACCAGCATGCGACGCCGCTGAAGAACCCGAAGAACGACGCTGTCGCGCTGGCCGCCAAACTCAAGTTGTTGAAATTCGATGTCGTGACCGGCACGGATTTGACGCGTAGGGAACTTGAAGACACCGTCCGGTCCTTCGCGCGCAGAATCCGCGGCGCGGATGTGGCGCTGCTGTTTTATGCGGGCCACGGGCTGCAGGTGGACGGGCAGAACTATCTCGCGCCTGTCGATGCCAAATTGGGTGACGAGGCCGATCTCGATTTCGAAACGGTGCCGTTGCGAACGATCCTGAGACAGATGGAACGCGAGGTGAAAACCAGCCTCGTATTCCTGGACGCCTGCCGCGACAATCCGCTCGCCCAGAATATGGCGCGGACCATGGGAACCCGTTCGACGGCGGTGGGGCGCGGGCTGGCCCGTGTCAGCACCGGCATCGGCACCCTTATTGCCTTTGCGACGGAGCCGGGAAACGTGGCTCTCGACGGCGCCGGCGACAATTCTCCCTTCACCACCGCGCTCCTGAAGCATATCGAAACGCCCGGTCTCGATATCGCTCAGCTTATGCGCCGGGTGCGCCGCGACGTGATGGACGCAACCGCGAGCCGGCAGGTTCCCTGGAACAATTCCTCGCTCACCGGAGACTTCTATTTCGCCGTGAGGGCGATCGGCGTGGAGCCCGCGCCCGGCACGGACACCGTGCCGGCCAGGCCGGTCCCGATAACGCGAGCAGACGACAAGTCGCTCGATCTGGCCTTTTGGGATGCGGTGAAGGACAGTGCCGACGCGGCCGATTTCCGCAGCTATCTGGCCAAATTTCCCGATGGCGTTTTTTCCGAGCTGGCCAAGCGCCGCATGGAGAATTTGTCGAAGGACAAGCGCGCCGCACTGGCGCCAAGCGCTGTCAAGAAGCCCAAGATGACAGTGGCCGTCCCCGTTCACGAATGCGACCAGTTGGCAAGCGACCGGAACGACATGCGCAAAGTGGCCGCCGGCCTTTTCATCTATGAGGTCGATATGGATAAGGCCATGCCGGCTTGCCGCTCCGCCGTTGCGGAATATCCCGGCGTGGCGCGTTTCGAGCATCAGCTCGCGCGCCTGTTTCACAAGGCCGAATGGTACAGCGAAGCCGAGCAATACTATTCCGCCGCGGTCAAGAGCGGCTACGCCGCGGCGATGACCGGCCTCGCCCGGCTAAACTATCAAGGGCTCGGCATGGCGGCCGATTATTCCGAGGCCCGGCACCTTTACACTCAGGCGGTTGAAAAGGGCAATCCGGCGGCGATGACCGAGCTCGGGCGGATGTATTTTCTGGGCGAGGCCGGCGCCAAGGACACCGAGGGGGCCCACCAGTTATTTCTGAAGGCCATCGATCTGGGAGATCCGGGCGCCCTGACCAGCCTCGGCTATTTCTACGAATTCGGCCACGGCGTGCGCAAGGACATCAAAAAGGCCGCGGATCTGTACCGCCAGGCGGCCGAGGCGGGCGATCCCGCGGGCATGCATAATCTTGGTAACGCCTATCTTCGGGGCTGGGCCGGGCGCATCGATGCGCGCGAAGGCGTGCGCTGGCTGTCAAAGGCCGTGGAAGCGGGCGAGGACAGGGGCAATTTCGGCCTTGCGCTCGTGTATGAATCCGGCGAGGGCGTCGCCAAGGACTCGCGCGCCGCCGCCCGCTACATGCTGGCAGCGCTGAAGGCTGGCGATGAGAGCCAAATTTCAGCGATGATTGAGAATTTCAATCAGTTCAGTGTCGGTTTCCGCCGCGAACTGCAGCGCCTCATGAAAGACGCCGGCGTCTATGACGGCGCCATCGACGGACAATTTGGCCCCGGCACAAGACGGGCGATCGAGGCGATGCCGAAAAGCTAGCGCGGTGAGTAGGGAGATACGCGCTCGCCCATCGTCCTATTTCTCCGTCAGTTTCAGCTCGATGCGGCGGTTGCGGGTGAAGGCTTTGTCGCTGTCGCCCGGGTCGAGCGGCTGGTGCTCGCCGAAACCAGCGGCAACCAGGCGCCGGGCCGGCACGCCCTGTTCGATGAGTTGTTTCACGACCGAGATCGCGCGCGCCGCGGAGAGTTCCCAGTTTGAGGGAAATTGTTCGGTTTGGATCGGACGGGCGTCGGTATGGCCGTCGATCCGCAGCACCCAGTTGATTTCCGGCGGGATTTCGCGGCCCACCTCCTTCAGCGCGCCGGCCAGCTTGTTGATCTGCTTGGTTCCTTCCGGGTTCATTACATCGGAGCCCGAGGGAAACAGCACCTCGGCCTGAAACACGAAACGGTCGCCCTCGATGCGGATTTCTTCGCGTTCGCCGAGGATCGTGCGCAGCCGGCCAAAGAAGTCGGAACGGTAGCGGGAAAGCTCCTGCACCTTGCGCGCCAGCGCCACATTCAGCCGTTTGCCGAGATCCGCGATCCGGGTCTGGCTTTCCTTGTCGCTTTTTTCAGAAGCCTCAAGCGCCGTCTCCAGCGCCGCGATCTGGCGCCGCAGCGCCGCGAGCTGCTGATTGAGCAGCTCGACTTGCGCAAGCGCCTGCGCGCTCAGCTTCTTCTGTTCGGCCAGTTGGCCGCCCAGCGTACCGGCCCGCTGCTCCGCGTCGCTGGTCTTGCCGCCGGCAAGGCCGAGGAGCCCTTGCAGACGCGCCTTTTCCGATTTCTCCGATTCCAGTGTGGCCGACAGGGACGTGACATTGTCTTCCAGCCCGAGTTTCGATGAACGCTCCATGGCAAGCAGCTCGGTCAGCTGCGCGATCTGGCTGTTGAGACGCGCCAGCGCGGTGTCTTTGCCGCTCGACTCCTGAGTGACGAAAAATTGCACGACCATGAACAGTGACAGCAGGAAGGTCATCACCAGAAGAAGCGTCGCCATCGCGTCCACGAAACCTGGCCAATAGTCGGCGGCGCCGCTACGCCTGCGCGAGCGCGCCAGGCTCATTTCGACTTCCCTCGCGGGCTCGAGGCCGGACCCAGCTTGGCGTTGTCGGAGATTTTCTTCAGTACAGTCGCGAGTTCCTGCTGCTGCTGCGACTGTTCATCGGCCCACTCGCGAACCACCTTCTGTTCGGCGCGCATCTGGTCGACGAGTTTCTCGACGCCACCCGCGAGATTCCTTACCGCCTCGGTGGAATTGTCGTTGAGTGCTGTGTTCTCGAGACGGCCGCGCATCTCGACGATGGATCTCTGCAGGTCGAGAAGTTGCAGCCGCAATTGCGGCGGAGCGCCCGAAGCGAGTGTCTCCGCCTGCTGCAGTTCCGTTATGCCCGACAGCCAGTCTTCGAGTTCATTGTAGAAGCGGTTCTGCGCCTGGCTCGCCTGAAGGTCGAGAAAGCCCAGAACAAGCGATCCCGCAAGGCCGAACAGCGATGACGAGAAGGCCGTTCCCATGCCCTTGAGCGGCGCTTCAAGACCGGACTTGAGTTCCTCGAAGACGACGAGGGAGTCGCTTCCTTGCGTGTTCAGCGCGCCAATAGTTTCGCCGACCGAATTGATGGTCTCCAACAGGCCCCAGAAGGTGCCGAGCAGGCCAAGGAAAATCAGCAGGCCGACAAGGTAGCGCGATATGTCGCGCGCCTCGTCGAGACGCGAGCCGATCGACTCCAGGATCGAACGCATCGACAGAGTCGAGAGCGAGACATGCCCGGTGCGGTCTCGCAGCATCGTGGCCATGGGGGCCAGCAGCTTGGGTGGCTTTTCCACTTTCAGTCCTGGATCCGCAATCCGGAAATTATTGACCCAGCGGACTTCCGGAAACAGCCGTATGACCTGACGGACGGCGTAGGCGATACCGATCAGCAGCACGAAAATGATCAGTCCGTTCAGACCTGTGTTGGCCTGGAACGCCCGCAATATCGGCTCGTAGAGGATTACGGCGATCAAGCCGACAAGCATCAGAAAGAAAAGCATATTCCACAGAAATCTGTGGGGCCTCGACAGTTTGTGATGAATTGGACCGGCTGCCATCGGTGACCCTGTAGCTGTTGTTATACCGCCCCGCCCGGCATTACTGAACGCCACACTAGGTCATGGATTCATAAATGTCGTGCAATTCTGTCCGCAAAAAGCGGATCAGATGCAAGCGGGTTGACCGTCTAGTTGGACAAAAAAAACGGCATCTCTATGCCGTTGGCCCCGGCTGCCGTCTTCAGCCCGTCCCGGCGGCGGCGCGCAGCAGCCTTGCCAGATCGTGCTGAACAGCTTCATTGCCGGCGATTATCGACCCGGTTTGCAGCATTTTCGGCCCACCCTCCAGATCGAAAACCAGGCCGCCGGCTTCCCTGACGATCACAATTCCGGCGGCCAGGTCCCATGCCGAAAGGTTGCGTTCCCAATAACCGTCAAAGCGCCCGGCGGCGAGCCAGGCCAGATCGAGGGCCGCCGCACCGGTGCGGCGCAGGCCGGCAGTGCTTTGCATCACGCCTGCGCATTCGGCGAGGAAAAGTTCGTGATCCGGCTTTCCCCGGTGCGGAATGCCGGTCGTGATCACACATTCTTCCAGCCGCGTGCGCGCGGCGACCCGGATGCGCCGGTCGTCGAGGAATGCGCCCTGGCCCTTTTCGGCGGTGAAGGTTTCGCCGCTCGCCGGATTGTAGACGACGCCGGCAATGAGTTCGCCTTCACGCTCAAGGGCGATCGAAATGGCAAAGAGCGGAATGCCATGCAGGAAATTGGTGGTTCCATCCAGCGGGTCGACGACCCAGCGGTGAGATTTGTCCGGGCCTTCCACCGCTCCGCGCTCTTCCATCAGGAAACCGTAGCCTGGCCGCGCGCGGGATAATTCGGCGAACAATGTCTCCTCCGCGCGGATATCGGCCGCGGTAACGAAATTGGCCGGGCCCTTGAGCGAGACCTGCAAATTCTCGACCTCGCCGAAATCACGCGCCAGGTTGCGCCCCGCCTTGCGGGCGGCGGTGAGCATGACGTTCATCAGCGCGGAGGCGGGCATGTGTCAGGGCCTAGTCGGCGCGGCGAATATAGGTGAGTTCATTGGTGTCGACGATGATTTTTTCACCGACCCCGACGAAAGGCGGGACCATGACGCGGATACCGTTTTCAAGGACGGCGGGCTTGTTGGAGGAAGCCGCGGTTTGACCCTTGACCACCGGTTCCGCCTCGGTGACCTCGAGCGTCACCTGGTCGGGGAGCGAAACGCCGATCAGCTTGCCTTCGTGGCTTTCCACCACGACCGTCATGCCATCCTGGAGAAAGGCGGCGCGCTCTCCGATCAATTCGGCGGGCAGCTGGATTTGGTCGTAGGTCGCCAGATCCATAAAGGTAAGCATGTCGCCGTCGGCGTAGAGATATTGGTGGTCCTTCTGCTCCAGCCGCGCGCGTTCGACCGTTTGTGAAGAACGGAAGCGCTCATTGAGCTTGGTGCCGTCGATCAGGTTTTTCAACTCAACCTGGTTGAAGGCGCCTCCCTTGCCGGGTTTCACGGCCTGGGTCTTCACCGCGACCCACAGCCCGCCCTTATGTTCGATCACATTGCCGGGGCGAATTTCGTTTCCGTTTATCTTCATGGTCGGTTGTCCGGTTCAAGATGTTCAGCGGCGAACGCGCCGTCCTTGCGGCTGGGAATAGATCATGCGGGGGCGGGCGACAACCGTTGTGACGTTCCAGGAGCCATTTAAATAGCTCTAGCGCTTGATATCGCTAACAACCCAATCGCGCGCCGCCTGCTCGGCCGCAAGGCGTTCACCTTCCGTCAGCTTGGCGAGTTGAAGGTCGAGCCAGAAATCGCTGACGCCGGCCTGGCGGGCCAGAAGGTGCCATTTGGCGGCCTCGTGCATGTCCGCCTTGACGCCGGCGCCATGCGCATAGAGCCGGGCAAGCCGGTTTTGTGCAACCGGATTGCCTTTCTCCGCCGCCAGCGCGAACAGCTTTGCCGCGGCTTCCTGATCCGCCGTGACGCCGCGGCCCTTGAACAGCATCACCGCAAATTCCACCTGCGCGGCGATCAACCCGGCGTCCGCCGCGGCTTTGATCCAGTGCGCCGCCTTGCGCTGATCGCGCGGCACTCCCTTGCCCAGGCTGTAGAGAGCGCCAAGGTCGTATTGCGCCTGGGCGTGGCCTTGGGCAGCGGCCTTGGTGAACAATTCCGCCGCCGCTTGAAAATCCTGCTTGCGTACGCGGCCGTCGACAAGGATGACCGCCAGATTATACTGCGCCGTCGGCATACCGGCCTGCGCGGCCTTGTCGAACAGGTCGGCCGCGCGCGCGAGGTTCTTGGCCACGCCCTTGCCTTCCGCATAGAGGAGGCCGAGCGCCAGCTGCGCGTCGCTGTCGCCGAGCTTGGCTGCCTTCTCGTACCAGTTCGCGGCCTTTGTGTAGTTGCGTGCGACGCCCAGGCCTTTCGCGTATATTTCGCCGAGCAGCGTGTGGGCTGCGACATCGCCCTTTGCGGCCGCTTTCTCCGCTTCTTTGAGCGCTCTCAGATATTCGCCACGCTCGAAAGCCTCGTAAGCCGGGTCGCCGCTGTCTTTAGCCGGCGCCGCGTAAATGGGCGCGGATGCTGAAAATGCTATCAGGCCGGCAATGGCTGCGGCGCGCGTTATGCGCACGAAACAGCTCACGTGGCACTCCGGCGTCGACCAAGCGCGCGATTGAGCGCGCCGACAGCTTCCGCGGCATCGCCGTCCCGGTTCCATACGGTCTCATCCACCATGACGAAATCGGCGCCGAGCCGCGCCATGGCGGCGGCCTCGCCGGTGTCGTCCGCCCCCCATGCGACGACCGGCACTTCGACGATTTCAGCCCACCACGCAATCATTTCGTCGCGTTGCGCGTTCTCCATGCCATCACCGCCGAAGGCGATATAATCAGCGCCTTTTTCGGCCAGCGTCAGGGCGGCGTGGCGCTCTGGCCGGCAGGCGGAGCCGATAATCGCGTCCGGCCCGAGCGCCGCGCGTGCCGCCTCATACAGCGTTTCATCCCCCATGATATGAACGCCGTCGGCGCCCGCGCTTTCCGCCGCCATGAGGTCATTCTCGATCAACAGGAGGGCATCGCGGTTCAGCGTCTCCTCGCACAGTCTTGCGGCGAGCGTCCTGTCGGCCGCGCCATCGGGTCCCGAATGCAGCAGGGCGCAGGCCACGTCGCCGGCGTCAAGCGCGGTTTGAAATGCGTCGAGCGTCCTCGCGTCCGCGTCATGCGGGATCGCGAGATACAGCCGGCAGGAATGTGTCGTATCACTCACTTGTTTTGCTCGCAGAAGCCGGGCGCGGCGGCAAAGGCCGACGCAGGCCCGGATGCGCCGGATCATGCGTGCAACTGTGGCGAAACCGGGACGCGCCGCAAGCGGTCGCGCGCGATAAGGTAAAGGCGGATCAGGCCGCCTTTTCCAGCCCCGTGTTCCATTGCCCCATCGCAGCCAGGCCGTTCATCCTTGCACGATGCGCGAAAGCGGCTTGCGCCGCCGCCTCATTTTCCGCCTTGCCGCCCCAGGCCTTCAATGGCGCCGCCTGCAGCGCGCGGCCGTAGGAGAAGCTGAGCTTCCATGGCGGATCGAACATCGCGTTCATGGCGGAGAGGTGCGCCGTCGCGTTCTCATCCGACTGTCCGCCGGACAGGAAGCAGATGCCCGGTACCGCCGCGGGCACTGTGCGCTTGAAGCAGCGCACCGTCTCTTCCGCGACCTGTTCCACGCCGGCCTGGGTTTGGCACTCGCTTCCCGACAGCACCATGTTGGGCTTCAGGATGGTGCCTTCCAGGACGACGCGCTGGGCGAACAGCGCGTCGTAGACAGTGTTCAGCGTCGCTTCCGTCACCGCGAAGCAGCGCTCGATGTCATGGGGGCCGTCCATCAGCACTTCCGGCTCGACGATGGGCACGATATTGGCTTCCTGCGCCAGGGCGGCATAGCGCGCGAGTGCATGGGCGTTGGCCTCGATGCAGCCGCGCGAGGGAATATGATCGCCGATCGTGATCACCGCGCGCCATTTCGCAAAGCGCGCCCCCAGCTCGTAATATTCCGCGAAGCGCTCGCGCAGCCCGTCAAGCCCCTCGGTCACCTTTTCGCCTGGACAGGAGGCGAGGTCCTTGGCGCCGGCATCGGCCTTGATGCCCGGTATCGCGCCGGTATCGGCGATAATCCGGGCCAGCGGCGTTCCGTCCTTGGCGTTCTGACGCAATGTCTCATCGAACAGGATAACGCCGGAGATATAGCTCTTCATCGCCTCGGTGGAGCGGAACAGCATCTCGCGATAGTCGCGCCGGTTGTCCTCGGTCGATTCCGCGCCGATAGAATCGAAACGCTTCTTGATAGTGCCGCTGCTCTCGTCCGCCGCCAGAATGCCCTTTCCGTCGGCCACCATGGCCTCGGCAATCCTTGCCAATTCCGCCGTCATTTCCTGATCCTCCCGGTCAAAACTCCGCAATGTCATGAATTTCGCCAGAGTCCTACGCGCAGGCGCGCGTACGTCAAGAGGGACAGTGGATAAATCGGGGGGAAAAGGGAGGGTTATCCCGCCTTGAGGACGGTTTCAGCCCTGCCGGGCTGTTCCTTCTCGTCCGCTCGGAACAAGGGCTGGATAAAAACCCGGCCGGTTACGTAGAGCATTTCGTCGGGCTGAATCTCGTTCCATCCCGCGCCCTGATCGTCGAGGGGCTCCGAGGCGACCAGCACATTGCCATCCATCGCACTCCAGTAAAGCGAGGGAGGCTCCTCCGCGCCGCCATGGCGGCAGGCATACAACGCCTTCCCGTTGCTCAGACAAACCGTGAGCTGAAACGACTCTTCGGAGCCGCACTCGCAGGCAACTTGCGTGATTTGCCGGATGGTCCGGGCAAGCGCGGATTGCGGATCGGACTCAAGACCGTTCTGGACGAGCAAAAGGAAAAACAGCTCGCTGTCGGTCGAGCCTTCCCGGGTTTGGTAGAGTTGGTCGCACAGCAAGCTTTCGAGCCTGCGCCTGCAGCGATCATATCCGCCGATCCCGCCATTATGCATGAACAGCCACTCTCCGTGGGCGAAGGGATGGCAATTCAGCCGCGCCGTTTCGGTTCCGGTCGAGGCGCGCACATGGGCGAAGAACAGGGAAGACCGGATCTGTTTGGCGAGGGCGCGCAGGTTGCAATCATTCCATGCCTGCAAAACTTCGCGGTAGAGGCCGGGCTGGGGCCTGGACCCGTACCAGCCAATGCCGAAACCATCGCCATTGGTGCGCGTTCTGCCCTGACGGCAGTCAAGACTTTGATTTATAAGCGAGTTAGAGGGCTTGAGCAGCAGCTCTTCCAGATAAATCGGGTCACCCTTATATGCGATCCAGCGGCACATACTTTCTTCCAGCCGGTATGCGGTTTCCTCCAATTCCTGCTCCAGCATAGGTCAAAATAATCAACTCTCCGGAATCGGACGGGGTTGAGAACGCTCCGCAGGGGGTGATGAAACCCGCCCCTCCCGCGTTTTTGACGCACCGGAGCCAGCTGCCTGCCGGAAGAAAATGTGCAACGGCACGCTGCGTCCCGACGATAGATGTTCGCGCGCCGTTACCGATTTCCCAGAAATTGGAAGTGAGTGCACTTGCCGCCATAGGCGCCTACCCTCACGCGCTGGTTCAATCGTGCGCGAAGGTCTTCGTCCTTCACATCCCGGTTCAGATCGATTCCCTTGCGCTCGAGAATCAGGCGGTCAAGCTGCTGCGTGAGGGCTTCGGACGAGCCTACATATTGTACGCCCTTGGTGAGGTTGTCCAAACGGCACCGAATGGTCTGCAGTTCCGGTGTGCTGTCAATGAACCGGCCCGTCACCGTAACCTCGGAGTTTTCAATCTTGACAAATTTGCCAGTAAACAGCTGGACGATATGGCCGCGCGGCAGCCGCCGCGCCGTTGGCCTGGTCGTGCTTCCAGGGCGGCGAGGCTTGGCCTTGGCAGGCGGCGCTGTCTTTTTCTGAACTTGCGGAGAAGTGCGGCGGGCGACGGCAGGCGGGCGGATTTTTTCCAGCTCGGCGATGAATTTTTCTACATGCCCGGGCTGATTGGAGTAAAGCCCGCGAAGCTGTGCCAGAAGCCGCTGATACTCTTTCGGATTATGCCAACGCTGCTTTTTGAATGAAATCAGCGCTTCCTCCGTGCGCTTGCGCTTCCAGTCGGCATTGCGGCCACGAAGTGTCGACAGGGCCTCCGCGGCGTCGCTGTCTCCCCGCTGCACAAGTGCCTCAAGCGCCGATTCCTGCCGGGTGAAATCGGCAAATCTGTGCGCGCGCTTGGCGGCGCTCCTGAGCAAGGTAAGGGGCAGCTCGGCGATTATGCGCTCCGCCGCTTCCGGCGAAGCGAAGAAAGCGATAAATCGCTTTTTTAGGGCGGCGAGCGCCTCAGGCTCGGACTTGCTCAGGATCACCGTGCGCAATCTGATGAGTGTGGCGCAGCGGCGTTCTTGCACAGTCAGATCTCTGAGAGCATCCAGGTCGGTTTTCGCGCGTTCATCGCCGCTGTCCGCGAGCGCAGCCAGGTCGGTCTCCGCCTGGCTGAAATCGGCCCATTTCAGGGCGGGGATGACCTTATTGCTCAAAAGGAACGCGATACGCGACCATCCGATATCCGCGCAGATTCTGCGTTCCGCGCTATCCGCGAACGCGCCGCCGGTGCCGGCGATAAACAGGAAAATTCCGAAAAATACGCGAACCTTTATCATCGCCGCTACGCTCCCAAGGGTACAATCAGTCCAATCTGGAAGGCTCTTGTGTCCGCCACCTTTTGTTTTCGCAGTCCGTGACCTCGATGTCCGGGCCTTCCAAAATGTCATGCGCCAGTTTGCATGGCTCGGGCAAATCGCCATACGCGTCTTTTTGTCAGCAGCGATAATTGCCGGTTTCAACGCGCCAGCGGCGCTACGCCCAGCCTTTCGCTCGCGGTTCCCAGGCTCTGCTCAACACTGAGCGCTATCGACAACAATTTATCATCGCCGCCGCCCGGCGCCATAAGCTGCAGGCCCACGGGAATGCCATGAGCGTCCAGCGCCACCGGCATGGTGATCGCGCAGAGCCTCAGAATATTGGCGATGCAGGTGTTTTTGAGGGTTTGCAGATTGGCGGCTGAATAGGCTTTGGCGTCTGTCACATCCGCCAGCGCGGGAGCGGTGAAGGGAACCGTCGGCGCGACCATGATGTCGATATCCGCCATCCGGGCATTGGCCGATTTGGCGATGTCCGTCAGCCGGCCGCGCCGCCGCAGGATCTCCTCGTCGTCGAGATCGAGGGAGCTGGACATGCGGAACGACACATTGGGGTCGAGCGTTTCAATCCAGTCCGGCAATTCACCTTCCAGGAAGGCCCTCAGCTCGGAGGAGACGACGCTGCCCTGACGGAACAGGGCGTAGGCTTCCTCCACCTCGGGCAGGTCCATTGCCACCAGCGTGGCACCGGCCTGTTCCAGTTCGCTCAATGCATCTTTGACGGGGCCGGCGATATCGTCGGCGCAATTGTCCCAAAAATGCTGCTCGACAAGGCCCAGCCGCACCCCGCCAAGGTTCGCCGGTGCTGCGGGGGCACAGGGTTTTGCTCCGGCGCGACAGGCATCGATCGCCGCAAAAGCGATCGCGGCGTCGGCGACCGTGCGGGTCAGGGTTCCCGGCGTATCGAATGTGGGGCTTAAGGGAACGATGCCGTCCAGCGGCCAGCGCCCGGCAGACGTTTTGAGCCCTACCGTTCCCGTCACGCTGGCCGGCACGCGCACCGAGCCGGCGGTGTCGCTCCCGAGCGCCACCAGCGCGGAGCCCTCGATCAGGGAGACGCCCGCGCCCGAACTCGATCCGCCGGAGACGCGGTGGGTTTCCGCATCCCACGGGTTGCGGGGCACGGGCCAATGGACATTGGTGCCGAGCCCGCCAAAGGCGAATTCGACCATGTTGGTCTTGCCGGTCAGAACCGCGTGCTGGGCGCGCACCGCCCGGATCACCGGCCCCTCGGTGTTCCACGTTGCGGGCAACGGCTTCGGCGAACCGGCGCAGCTGTCGAGATAGGAGACGCCGAACAGGTCCTTCACCGAAACGGGGATGCCCTGCAGGGGGCCATGATCGCGCCCGGCGCCGAACTCCGCATCGGCCGCTTCCGCCTGGGCGCGCGCATGGGGCTCATCCCACACCCGGTAGGCGGAAAGCGCCGTGCCGTATTTTTGGTGGCGGGCGCGAGCCTCGTCGTAAAGATCGATCGGAGAAAGCGTACCGGCGCTCAAGGCGGGCAGGATCTCGCCAAGTGCTTTATCGATCCAGCCGTCGGCCACAGCGCGCTTCCAGACCTATCCCAATTTGCCCATGGCCACTGCGGTGTCGCTCATGCGGTTGGAGAAACCCCATTCATTGTCATACCAGGACATGACCCGCACCAGCGTGCCGTCCATCACCTTGGTCTGGTCCAGATGGAACACGGAAGAATGGGAGTCGTGGTTGAAGTCCATCGACACATTGGGTTGATCGGTGGTGCCGAGGATGCCCTTCAGCTGCTGGGAAGCCGCGCGCTGTATCGCCTCATTGACCTCATCGACCGAGGTCTTGCGATTGGCGACGAATTTGAAATCGACCACGGAGACATTCGGCGTCGGTACGCGGATCGCGACACCGTCGAGCTTGCCGTTCAGCTCCGGCAGCACCAGACCCACGGCCTTGGCCGCTCCTGTCGAGGTCGGGATCATGGAAAGCCCGGCGGCGCGGGCGCGGTAGAGATCGCCATGCATGGTGTCCAGTGTCGGCTGGTCGCCGGTATAGGCGTGGATCGTGGTCATGAAGCCCTGGTTTATGCCGATGGCGTCGTTCAGAACCTTGGCGACGGGGGCCAGGCAGTTGGTCGTGCACGACGCGTTGGAGACGACCGTATGGGCGGCCTCCAGCTTGTCGTGGTTGACGCCGTAGACGACGGTCAGATCCGCGCCGCCCGCGGGGGCGGAGACGAGCACCCGTTTGGCGCCGGCGTCGATATGAGCGCTGGCCTTGTCCTTGGAGGCAAATATGCCGGTGCATTCCAGCGCGACATCGACCTCCAGTTCCTTCCAGGGCAGCTCCTTGGGGTCGCGGACGGCCGTTACCTTGATCGAGCCGGTGCCGATGTCGATCGTATCGCCATTGACCTTTACTTCGCCGGGAAAGCGGCCATGCACGGAATCGAAACGCAGCAGATGAGCGTTCGTTTCGACAGGCCCCAAATCATTGACAGCGACCACTTCCACATCGTCGCGGCCGGATTCGGCGACCGCGCGAAGAATGTTGCGGCCGATCCGGCCAAACCCGTTAATTGCTACCCGAATTGCCATTTTTTCCACTCCACCGGCTCTGATTGCCCTCAAGCCGGCACCATTCACCGGCAATACCGGCGCTTTCAGGCTGACCGGCAGCTGTCTTAATGATCAGATGGAAGCGCCAAGTCAATGGTCACGAAGAATCCTCGCCTTATTGTCGTCAAATGGTTGACGGCCTGAATGGCGCGCGCCTAATGTTTCGTCTTGCAACAAGAAGTATCGGTCTGTGTGGGGGACTGATGCCTCAATGCATCAAGGGGAAGTTCGGGTGAGGGAATGACTAAAACAGACCCACTGGAGGAAGCTGCTTCACGTCTCACAACGGCGCTGGAGACCTTCGAGCAGAAGGTGGCGGAGCGCCGTCATGCCGATTTGTCGGCTGATGCGTTGCAGGAGCAGCTTCAAAGATTGACGGATAATCTGAGCGCGGAACGCGAGAAATCGGAGCGGCTTTCGAGCGCCAATAACGAGGCATCCGAGCGGCTCGACACGATTATCGACTCGGTGAAGACAATTCTCGAATCGCGCTAGGGCGCGGCGCGGAGGGTGTAGGGGGAGAAGGCATGGGCCAGGTTTCGATTACCCTTAACGGGCGCACCTACCGCCTCGAATGTGACGATGGCGAGGAAAAGCATCTGCTGAAACTTGCCGAGACGGTGGGCGAGCAGATGGAGTCGCTCAAGGGCAAATTCGGGCAGATCGGCGATGATCGGCTGATGCTGATGGCCGGGCTGATGGTTGCCGACGAGCTTGCCGAAACGAAGCGAAAGCTCGAGGAAACGAAGGCGACGCTCGACGATATCCGGCAGAATCGGGCAACGACAGACGATCTTATCCAGGCGGCTCACGAAGAAATGGCGGGCCGTGTCGGCGCGGCGGCGGAGCGTGTCGAAGCCCTGAACACAGTGCTCGGCGCGGACGGCGCCAGCGGCGAGCAGAAGTGAGCGCTGGACTCTTAACAATTGTCACCTACATTGCATTGGGCAGGGCTGCGGAGTACGTTTGAAGACTATTCCCCGGGGCCGATAAGATCTCCCAGGGAGCTGACCCTGACCGGGACCGTGGTCTCGGTCACTCGGCGCCCACCTACGCAAGTAGGGACCCGAGGGATCACATGCTTCGACGGCTTTTGCGGCTCTGCATTTCCAAGTTTCCACTCATGATAGAACCGGAAATCATTTCAAGAGCCAAAGCCGCCATGCGAACGCGCATTCTTGCACGCCGTTCCGGGCTGGGCGCCGATTTCCGCAAAAACGCAGGCTTGTCGCTTGTTCGCGCCGCAGCCACCTTGCCCGAGCTTCGTTCCCGCGCGGCCATCGCCGGTTTCATATCAATACGCGATGAAATCGACCCCGCGGCGCTGATCGGGCTCTACCACGAGCGCGGTCACCCGATCGGCTTGCCGGTGGTCGTGGCGCCGAAGCAACCGCTGCTGTTTCGGCAATGGCAACCGGGCGAGCCGCTGGAAAAGGGCGTATTCGCGGTTCCGGTTCCCGCCGAGGACGCGGAAACGCTGGTGCCCGGCATCCTGCTGGTGCCGCTTGCCGCATTCGACCGGCAGGGCTACAGGCTGGGATACGGCGCGGGCTTCTATGACCGGACCCTGACCGGGCTGCGCTCGCGCGGCGATGTTATCTCGATTGGCGTGGCCTTTGACGAACAGGAAGTCGACGCCGTGCCGCATGACGAATATGACCAGCGGCTCGACTGGATGCTGACCCCCTCGGGTGCGTTCAGGACAGCTCTGGAAGACGAAGGATAGTCAATGCGTTTGCTGTTTCTGGGCGATGTTGTCGGCCGCGCCGGGCGAAAGGCGGTAAAAGCGGTTCTGCCGGGCCTGCGCGAGCGCTACGCGGCCGATTTCGTGATTCTCAATGGCGAGAATGCGGCCGGCGGTTTCGGGATCACCGAGTCCATCTTTCAGGAATTTCTGGATGCCGGCGCGGATGTCGTCACCACCGGCAACCATGTGTGGGACCAGCGCGAGGCGCTTGTGTTTATCGAGCGTCAGGAACGCATGCTGCGGCCGCTGAATTTCCCTGAAGGAACGCCGGGCCGGGGCGCCGGTCTGTTCAAGGCCGCCAATGGCGCGGACATCCTTGTCGTTAACGCCATGGGCCGGGTGTTCATGAATGATCTCGATTGCCCGTTCCAGGCGGTTGGACGGGAATTGGAGGCCTGCCCGCTGGGGGAGGGGGCGGACGCGGTGATCGTCGATTTCCACGCCGAGGCGACGTCGGAGAAACAGGCTTTCGCCCACTGGGTCGATGGCCGTGTCAGCTTCGTCGCCGGCACCCATACCCATGTGCCGACCTCCGACGACCAGATCCTGCCCGGCGGGACCGCCTATGTCAGCGATGCCGGTATGTGCGGGGATTACGATTCGGTGCTCGGCATGAACAAGGACGAGCCGATCGGGCGGTTCATATCGAGGATTCCCAACGGCCGCTTCGAGCCCGCGACGGGGCAGGGAACCATTACCGGCATCGCGGTGGAGACCGACGACAAGACGGGGCTTGCCACGGCAATCGCGCCGGTCAGGCTCGGGCCCTGTCTGAAGGAAGCAGAGCCTGAGTTCTGGTTGAGCGCGGAGGCGGGTTAGGCGCTGTTTGAGCGCCGTGTCGCCTTCGATGGCGCGTCCATTTCGCTCTTTTCGCCTTCCGAGGCGATCTGCTTGAGGCAATTGAGCGCGGCATCGAGATGGTCGATCGCCGTTTCGGTGTGATCGGCATGGGTTACCAGCAGATTATGCGCCAGCGCCATATGGTCGGCCGCCATGTCGCACAATTGGGTAAGATTGCCGGCTTTTACCGCGGCTTCCGCGGGGTTGTCGCAATGGGCCACCTGCATGGCGAAACCGAGCACGTTGCCGGCCGCATTGGTGGCTTGTTCCTCGACGGATTTGGACTTCTGCCGTGGCGGAACGGCGTTCGCTGTGCGCCCCATCGCTTTCTCCTTGATGCGTGGCGAGGCATGCGCGCCGGCGCACGCCCAACGGGCAAAGGCTAGGCTTTGAGGGTTAAGAGGGTATTAAGCAAAACCCCGCGCCGCCGGCATCGTCTCCGGCGCGATTGCCGGGGCGCGTCTGGCGGAGTGTGGATTTTGCCGCGCCGCGCCCTTATAAACCGGGGAAGCGACGTGACGACCATTCCCCGACGAAATGAGCGAAGACCATGGCAGGCCATTCAAAGTTCAAGAACATCATGCACCGCAAGGGAGCGCAGGATAAAAAGCGCTCCAAGATATTCTCCAAGCTGGCCAAGGAGATTACGGTCGCGGCAAAGCTGGGCGCGCCCGACGCGGACATGAATCCGCGGCTGCGCACGGCAATTCAGGCGGCCAAGGCGCAGAATATGCCGAACGCCAATATCGACCGCGCCATCAAGCGCAGCCAGGAGGCGGGCGGAGAAAATTACGAGGAAGTCCGATATGAAGGCTTCGGCACCGGCGGCGTCGGGGTCATCGTCGAGGCGCTGACCGACAACCGCAACCGGACCGCGGGCGAGGTGCGCTCGATCATGGCCAAGCATGGCGGCAATCTTGGCGAGACGGGTGCGGTGTCCTTCATGTTCGACCGGACCGGCGCGGTCGAGTTCAGCGCGGATGCGGGCTCCGCGGATGCCGTGTTCGAGGCGGCAATCGAGGCGGGCGCGGAGGATGTGGAGTCGAGCGAGGACGGCCACACGATCTATTGCGACGCCGATGCGCTGCACGAAGTGGCCAAGGCGCTCGAGGAGG
Organism: Hyphomicrobiales bacterium; assembly: GCA_021775575.1. GTDB lineage: Bacteria > Pseudomonadota > Alphaproteobacteria > Rhizobiales > Methyloligellaceae > JAJFHO01. The sequence goes on along the minus strand of JAJFHO010000219.1, from coordinate 3,200 downwards.
CGCTCGGCGAGCCAATGGGCGCGTCCATCATGTGGCGGCCGCAGAATAATATCGAGCTTGACGACAAGGCCGGCGAGACGCTTGTGAAGATGCTCGAGGCGCTGGAAGATTCAGACGATGTCCAGAATGTCTATGCCAATTTCGAGGTATCGGACGCCGTATTGGAGAGTTTGGGAGGGTAACGGGATGATTACCGCATTTGTGCAGTTCAAGCTTCCCGCCGGCTCGACGCTCGCCGATGCCCGGGCAAAATTCCAGAGCACCGCGCCGAACTATCTCGGGCTCGCCGGGCTGACGCGCAAATATTACCTGTTCGACGAGAAGAACGGCACCGGCGGCGGCTGCTACCTGTTTGAGAATCGCAAGGTGGCAGAAGCCACGTTCAGCGATGAATGGCGCGCCCGGATTAGAGACAAATATGGCGCCGAACCCGTCATCCAGTATTTCGAATCTCCCGTCATCGTCGACAATCAGAGCGGGGAAATTCTTGGCGGTGACGATAGCTAGGGCCTGTGCATTCGGGCTGTCGCCATGACCCCTATCGAAATGTTTTACCGCGCCGTGGCCTTGTGGCCGGAGGCGAAGGCGGCCGAGGCTGGCGGGCAAACTCTCACCTATGCCGCTCTCGCCGGGCGTGTTGCCGGCGTGGCGGCGAGCCTGCAGCGGATCGATCCCGAGCCCGGTTCGCGCGTTGGTCTGTGCGCCTATAACAGCCTCGACCACCTGGTCGCCTTCCTGGCGATTTTCGCCGCCGGCAAGATTTGGGTGCCGCTCTATCCCCGCCTCGGCGACGCCGAGCTGCCGGAGATGGCGGCATTCGCCCAAGCCAGCATCATTTTTACCCAAGCCGAGACGCGGGAGCGTTTCGCGGGGCTGGCCGCAACGCTGATCGCTGTTGGCGAGGGCATGGGCGTGGATACGCTGGCGGAGCTGGAAAGCGATGGGCAAGGCCGCCGCCCGCAGGCTCATATGCGCCCACTCGAGGCCACACAGGCGATAAAGTTCACTGGCGGAACGACGGGCCAACCCAAGGGCGTTATGCAGCCCTACCGGGCCTGGAACACCAATATTGTTACACAGATTCATGCCTGGGGTATGCGCGAGGGCGATCGGACGCTCCTCGCCGCACCCATGAGCCACGGTGCCGGGACATATATCATGCCAACACTTGCCAGCGGCGGAACGCTGGTGATTGCCGACCGCTTACGTCCGCCCGAGCTGGTTGAAAGTTTGGCGGAATGGGCCATCGCCACCGTTTTCCTGCCGCCGATCCTTATTCAGACGATGGTGGAGGAAGCGGGGACAGACGAACTGACATTCCCCAGCCTGCGCAATCTGATCTACGCCGCCGCGCCGATGTCGCCGCGGGCGATCGAAAAGGCGCAATCCGCCTTCGGGCCCTGCGTCGCGACGACCTATGGGCAGACCGAGGCGCCGCAGATCGCCACCTGTCTCGGCGCCGGCGATCTGCTCCGGGAGGATCTGCGCGCCAGCGTCGGGCGCGAGACGCTGCTGACGCGAGTGGCGGTCATGGATAGTGACGGTAGAGCGCTGCCCTCAGGCGAAGTGGGTGAAGTGGTGATCCGCGGCGATCTGGTCATGACCGGTTATTGGCGCGAGCCTGGCAAGACGGCGGAAACGCTGATCGATGGCTGGCTGCATACCGGTGATCTCGGCGCCTTCGACGATGCCGGCCATCTGTTTCTCAAGGGGCGCAGCAGGGATGTCATTATCACCGGCGGGTTTAACGTCTATCCGGGCGATGTCGAACATGTTCTCGTCGGGCACCGTCAAGTCGCCGATTGCGCAGTCTTCGGTGTCCCCGACGCCAAATGGGGCGAGGCCGTGCACGCCGCGGTGGAGCTGCACGGGGCGGCCGGTTCCGATGAACTGATAGCGCATGTCAAGGAGGCGCTCGGCTCGATCAAGGCGCCCAAAGAGATCCATATGTATGAGACCCTGCCCCGCAACGCTTATGGGAAGCTGCAGCGCCAGGCGCTGATCGACGCGGCCATGGCGCGCGGGAAAAACCAAGGAGAAGGGTGATGGCGAAGATTGCAACCCCGACGACGGCGCTGTGCCGGCACACGAACACGTCGATCCACTATCGCGACAAGGATCTTGTGTCTGAACTGCTGGGCGGCGACGCCGATTTCGTGAAGGTCATGGCCGAGCATATCCTCGCCCGCGAGCTGGGGCCGGACGAGCTGCGCGTGCTGAATGCCATCCTCATCGGCATCATGGAGCACGGGCTCACCCCCAGCGCCATCGCCACGCGCGAAATCTATATGAGCGCGCCGGAAAACCTGCAGGGCGCGGTGGCCGCCGGCCTGATGGGCGTCGGCAGCCAGTTCGTGGGCACGATCGAGAATAACGCGGTCCTGCTGGCCGGGCTCGTGGCGCTGCCGGACGATGCCGCCCGGCGCGCGGCGGCGCAGGAGATCATTGCCGATCACCGTACGCGCAAGACACATCTGCCGGGTTTCGGTCATCATCTCCACAAGCCCGACGACCCGCGCGCCCTGCGGCTCATCGAAATGGGCCGCGAGGCAGGTTTCAAGCGCGGTTATATCGACTGCCTGATAGTGCTGAGCGAGGAAATAGACGCCGCCTTCGGCAAACACATCACCATCAATGCAACCGGCGCCATCGCCGCGCTGATGGGCGAGATGGGTATCCCTGTGCAGCTGATGCGCGGCTTCGCGGTGATCTCCCGCGCCGCCGGGCTCGTCGCCCATATCGCCGAGGAGCAGGCGCGCCCCTCGGGCCGCTTCATCTGGGATCTGGTGGAGAAATCGGTCCCGCACGCGCCATGACCAAGCCCGGCGCGGTCTCGGGATTGACGGGGCGGCGGCCTGTATGCCCCCGCCTATGGCCGCGCCTTGAGGGCGGAACGCAATTCGTCGAGTTCGGGACAACCATATTGGCAGATGCGCGCAAGCGACCGCTCCAGGGCCTCCGCCTGCGCGCGCCGCCCGGTCTCAAGGTAGAGCTCGCCAAGATATTCGTGCGCGCCGCGATGGTCCGGCTCGATCTCGAGAGCCTTGCGGTAGGCCCGCTCGGAACGCTCAAGATCGCCCCCCTTGCGCAGCGCGTATCCCAGATAGTTCCAGGCGCTGCTAAAATCCGGTTTGTCGGCGACCAGCGTGTCCAGAATGCCCACTGCTTGCTGGAAATCGCGCGCGCCAATGGCGATCAGC
>JAJFHO010000218.1 GCA_021775575.1 Hyphomicrobiales bacterium | reverse complement strand
GACGCCGGGAGCGGCACCATCATGGCGGGCGATGCGGCGGATGCGGGTGAGCTGCCCGCATCGGCGCCCGGCGTGGCTCAGATAAGGACGCGCAAGCGGCTCATTTCGGCGCGCACTCCCGCGCAGGGAGCTTATCTGGCGGCGATGCAAAATGAAGAGATGGTATTCGCCACAGGACCGGCGGGTACCGGCAAGACCTATCTGGCTGTCGCCTACGCGGCCGCCGAGCTGGAGAACGGTGCCGTCGACCGGCTGATCCTTTCGCGTCCCGCCGTCGAGGCGGGGGAGCGGTTGGGGTTCCTGCCGGGGGATATGCGCGAAAAGGTGGATCCGTATCTGCGTCCGCTCTACGACGCCCTCAATGACGTGGCGGGTCCGGACCGGGTGCAGCGCGGCCTCGAGTCCGGCATGATCGAAATCGCGCCGCTGGCCTTCATGCGCGGGCGCACGCTTTCCGACGCGGTTATCATTCTGGACGAGGCGCAAAATTGCTCGCCAGTGCAGATCAAGATGTTCCTGACCCGCCTTGGCGAAAATTCGAAAATGATCATAACCGGCGACCCGACCCAGGTCGATCTGCCCGCCGGGCAGCAATCCGGGCTTAAGGATGCGATCGGCCTGCTGAGGGACATCAAGGGTATCGGCCATATTGGCTTTACCGGAAATGATGTGGTGAGGCGGGAGCTTGTCTCGCGCATCGTTCATGCCTATGAAACGGCCCGGTAACGCGATGACCGGCGAACCAGGGCGAAATGCACCGTCAATCCGGCAGCCGCACCTCACGGTGGAATTCGTCCGGAGGACCGATCTCTGGTCCGGCGGCGGCATTGGCGAGGAGGCGCTGCGCCGCGCCGCAATCGCTGCGTTCGCGAAAGCCGGCGAAGGCGCCGCGCGCGACGTCACCCTCGTGCTCGCCTGCGACGATGAAATACGCGATTTGAACCGCAAATGGGCCGGCAAGGACCGGGCCACCGACGTCCTGTCCTTCCCCGCGGAAGAGGGTGAGCCGTCGCTTGGCGATATCGTTCTCGGGTACGAAACCGTAGCGCGGGATGCGGCCGAAGCCGGCATTTCGTTGACAGCACACGCCAGCCATCTGATCATTCACGGAATTTTGCATCTTCTCGGATATGATCATTCCAACAATACCGGGGCCGCCGAAATGGAGGCTCTCGAAACTGAGATTCTCGCCGGTCTGGGGCTGCATGACCCTTATTCGGAGCCGGCGCCCCAGCGCGCTTTGGGACAGTGAAAGACAAGGAACTCATGAGCGGAACGACTGTAGTGGCGCCGGAAGCGCCGGTGGGCGAATCCGACCGCCGCGACGGTGAGACGGGTTTGCTGTCCCGCTTTCTGGCGCGTATCGGACTGGCCGGTGATGTGGATATCCGCGATGTGATCGAAGACGCGCTGGAGAAGGTCGAGGATTCGCAGGAGAGCTTTTCCAAGCAGGAACGCGTCATGCTTCACAACCTGCTGCGCTTTGGCGCGGTCACGGTGGAGGATGTGATGGTTCCGCGCGCCGATATTGTCGCGGTCGACCAGCAGGCGTCGCTCAGCGAATTGATGTGCATGTTTCAGGAAGCGGGCCATTCTCGCGTTCCCGTCTATTGCGAGACGCTGGATGACCCGCGCGGCATGGTCCATATCAAGGATTTGATGTCCTGGATGGTCCGCCGGGCGAAGACCGCGCAGCAGGCCGCCAAGGGTAAGAAAAAGGCGAGCGCCGCCAGGCCGGGCGCGGACCGGCCGCTGAGGCTCGGCAGTGTCGACCTCTCGCGATCGGTTGCGTCGGCGAAGATCGGACGCGAAATGCTGTTCGTGCCGCCTTCCATGTCGGTTCTCGATTTGCTGCTGAGGATGCAGGCGAGCCATATCCATCTGGCGCTTGTCGTCGATGAATATGGCGGCACCGACGGCCTTGTTTCCATCGAAGACCTCGTCGAGGAAATAGTCGGAGAGATCGAAGACGAGCATGACCAGAATGGCGGGCCGATGATATCGGAGGATGCGACCCAGGGGCTCATTGCCGATGCCCGCGTGGCGATCGAGGAACTCGAAGCGCATATCGGCAAGACGCTTGTCGCGCCCGAGCGCGACGAGGATGTCGATACGCTGGGCGGTCTGGTTTTCACCCGTGCCGGCCGGGTTCCGGTGTGCGGCGAGCTGGTGCCCCATGAGGCGGGTATAGAGTTCGAGGTTCTCGACGCCGATCCAAGGCGGATAAAGAAGCTTCGCATTCATCGCCGGGCGGGGAAGGGAGATGCCGGTCCCAAGACCGGCGCCAAATAAGGAATCGGGCGCGCGGTGTCCAGGGCGGTTGAAACAATTGCCGGACTGACCGGCTGGCCGCGCCGGATCGTTGCTGCGGCCATGGGGGCCATTTCGATCCTGGCCTTTGCGCCGTTTCATCTCTGGTATGTTCCTTTTTTCACCATCTCCGTCCTGGTTTGGCTGATCGACGGAGGCTGCGCCCGGACCGGCACTCTGCGCGCGCGGATGCGCTCGGCGGGCGCGGCCGGCTGGTTCTTCGGTCTGGGGTTTTTTCTCGCCGGCATGTACTGGGTGGCCTACTCCTTTCTTGTCGAGGGCGAAGTGTTCGCGTGGCTTATGCCGCTGGCGATCCTGGTGCTGCCGGCAGGACTGGCGATATTTTTTGCCGCCGGGGCTGCCGTGGCCGGCGCGATGTGGCGGCCCGGGGTCTCGCGCCTGCTCGCTTTGACCCTCGGGTTGTTCCTTGCGGAAGTCGCCCGCGGGTCGGTGTTTACCGGGCTCCCGTGGAACACGCTCGGTTACGCTCTCACCGCCAACGACGCCATGATGCAATGGGCGTCGTTGTTCGGCGTTTACGGTCTCACCTGTCTGGCCGTTTCGCTGTTTGCCGTTCCCGCGGCGATATTGGAACCGGGCGCCAAAGCGCCGGGCATCTCCACCGCCGCACGATTATACGCGCTGGTCATGGTATGCGTGCTTGCTGGCGGGTGGGCCTGGGGCGGCGCGCGGCTGGACAAGGCGCAGGAGACTACGCCGAGCGGTGTCCGTCTCCGGGTCATACAGCCGAATATCCCGCAATCCGAAAAATGGAAACCGGAGAATGCCGCGGAAATCTTCCAGAGTTATTTGCGCGCCAGCCGCGAAGGGCCCTCGCGCGCTCCCGCCGGCCTTGAGGGTGTCACCCATCTGATCTGGCCGGAATCGGCGCTGCCTTTCCTGCTCGCCGACACCACAGAGGCGCTCGCCGCAATCGCGGAGTTGCTGCCCGACGGCACGATTCTTCTGACCGGTCAGGCGCGGGCGCAGGACACGCTAAGACATGACGGTTCACTCAAAAAGCGGCATGTCTTCAATTCGCTCTTCGTCATGGACGACCGGGCGCAGATCGTGGCGCTCTACGACAAGGTGCACCTGGTCCCGTTCGGGGAATACCTCCCCTTTCAGCAATTGCTTGAATCGATCGGTCTTGAGCAGCTCACGCGGGTGCGTGGAGGCTTCACCGCAGGCTCCAATCGGCGCTATCTGACGCCCGCGGGAACCCCGGCGCTTGTCCCGCTGATCTGTTATGAAGTGATATTCCCGCATGACATCAGGCCGGAAGGCTCCAGCCCGCAATGGCTGCTCAATGTCACCAACGATGCCTGGTTTGGCATCAGCCTGGGCCCCTACCAGCATCTGCATCAGGCGCGGGTGCGCGCGGTGGAGCAGGGCCTGCCTCTCGTGCGCGCCGCCAATACGGGCATTTCGGCAGTGATTGATAGCTATGGACAGAATGTCGCATCTCTACAGCTCGGCGAGCGGGATGCCATCGACGCCAATCTCCCGAGCGCCGCCGAGGCGACCGTGTTTATTCAGTATGGATGGGGTGTTGAAGTTTTTTTTGCTTTATTTTTTCTAGCCTGCTGGTCTATGCTGTATAGGTCGCGCCAATAGCTTTAAATAGGCTTGGCCAATAAGTAATTCAAACTTGAATTGGTGAAGTGCCGAATCGTGTGCCGAGCCCTCCCCTGAGTGCAATTGCGCTAGTATCGTTTGTGAAGAATAGGTGGCGCTTGACCGCGTGTTGCGTATTCCTTAGAAGTTCAGTTCCGATCAATGCATTTCGACAGTTGGAACCAAGATTGGAAAAAAACACCGTTAAGTGCCTCACAAGTTAAGTGATTTGCGCTTGGTAAGCAGACGTGAAAATTAAACATTCAGAAAACGAAATATCTAAGTAAAGCCCCATTCAAATAAGACATCGATCAGGTTTGGCGAACTGAGGGATGGCGAACAAAAAATCAAATCATATTGACGCCCATGTCGGCAGCCGCGTTCGCCTTCGTCGGATGCTTGTTGGGTTGAGCCAGGAGAGGCTTGGCGAAGGCATGGGGCTGACCTTTCAGCAAATCCAGAAATACGAAAAAGGCGTCAATCGGATTGGCGCCAGCCGCCTATTCCATATCTCTCAAATTCTTGAGGTGCCGGTGCAGTTCTTCTTTGAGGGCGCGCCGGCCGGGGACGGCGCGGCTGAAAACGGATTTGCGGAGCCTGACACCGAGGCGTTCCTTTACGAGTTCCTCAATACCCGCGACGGGCTGGAGTTGAACCGCGCATTCGTCAAGATTACCGACGCCCAGGTCAGGCGCTCGGTGGTCGATCTCGTCCGGTCCCTGGGGCGCTGTGATCCGACCTTGAAGTGAATACCTTCCTGCGCGCTTGACGACACTGTCAAAGACTGCGAGAAAGCCTGACTTTCCCGTAAAATAGCAGGATGTGAATAGGGGGGCGCAGTGAGCCGCGACAGCTATCTTTTTACGAGCGAGTCGGTTTCCGAGGGACACCCGGACAAAATTTGCGACCGCATTTCGGACTCGATCGTGGACCTTTATCTGGGTGGCGATGCGTTTTCCCGCGTTGCGGTGGAAACCTTGACCACGACCAACCGTATCGTGCTGGCGGGTGAGGTTCGCGGCCCGGCCGCGATCACCCTTGACACGCTTGAACAGGCAGCTCGCCGCTGCGTTCGCGAGATCGGTTACGAGCAGGCGGGGTTTCACTGGAAAACCGCCGAGGTCGATATCTATGTGCATGAGCAGTCGGCGGACATAGCTCAGGGCGTCGATGCCGCGGGCAACAAGGATGAGGGCGCGGGCGATCAGGGTATCATGTTCGGCTACGCCTGCACCGAGACCGACGCCTTAATGCCTGCGCCGATCCACTATTCGCACCGCATCCTGCAGGAAATGGCCAAGGCGCGTCATTCCGGCGATACTCCCGAGCTCGGGCCCGACTCAAAGAGCCAGGTCACGCTTCAATATGAAAATGGCAAGCCGGTCCGCGCGGCATCGATCGTTGTGTCGACGCAGCATCGCGATGACATCGAGCCGGAACAGGTTCGCGAGATCGTCCGGGGGTTTGTCGAGAAAGTAATTCCGCAGGGCTGGATGTGCCCGGAGAAAGATTTCTACGTCAATCCGACAGGGCGCTTCGTTATCGGCGGCCCCGATGGCGATGCCGGGCTGACCGGGCGGAAAATCATCGTCGATACTTATGGCGGCGCGGCGCCGCATGGCGGCGGCGCCTTTTCCGGCAAGGACCCGAGCAAGGTAGATCGCTCGGCCGCCTACGCCGCGCGTTATGTCGCGAAGAATGTGGTGGCGGCGGGACTGGCGGACAAATGTACGCTTCAGCTCGCCTACGCGATCGGCGTGTCGAAGCCGCTTTCCGTCTATGTCGATACCTATGGGACCGGCACGGTCGACGAGGCTCGGCTGGAGGCTGCAATCTGCGAAGCCATGGATTTGAGCCCGCGCGGCATTCGTGAACATTTGCAGCTCAGCCGGCCGATTTACGAGCGTACCGCCGCCTATGGTCATTTCGGCCGCGAACCGGACGCCGATGGCGGCTTCTCCTGGGAAAAGCTCGATCTCGTCGAGCCGATAAAAGCGGCGCTCAGCTGAACATTGAGGGGCTGGGCGCCTGACAGGCAGGTTATGCCGCGTCAGCAGGAACCGAACCGGCAGAGGACCTATGGCCGGCGCAAGGGCCATCGGCTGAGTGCGCGCAAGCAGGCGCTGATCGATACCCTTCTGCCCCGCCTTCGCGTTGATCTTGGGGAGGTTCCGCCCCAACCCCTCGCTGCTCTGTTCGCACCGCCGGTGACGTCGATCGCACTGGAGATCGGTTTTGGCGCCGGCGAGCATTTGGCGGCGCAGGCGGCCGGGCGCCCCGAGCGCGGCTTTATCGGCTGCGATGTTTTCCTTAATGGCGTTGCGGCGCTGCTTTCGCGCATAGACAAGGCGGGCCTGCGCAATGTCCGCGTCCATGACGGCGACGCCCGCGCGCTTCTGGACTGGCTTGGCGATGCGTCGCTCGATCAGGTCTTCATTCTGTTTCCTGACCCCTGGCCAAAGAAGCGGCATCAAAAAAGACGCCTGATTTCGCCGGAAATGTTGAGGACCCTGGCGCGCGTTATGAAAAAAGGCGCCGAGCTGCGCATGGCGAGCGATATCCCCGATTATGTCCGAACGGTTCTTTTGGCCGTCTACAGATCGCACCTGTTCGACTGGCGGGCCGAAGCACCGGGCGACTGGCGGGAACGCCCCGCCGGCTGGCCTGAGACGCGCTACGAGGCCAAAGCGCTGCGCGAGGGAAGAGACTGCTGCTATCTGACCTTCACGCGCCGTTGACGAATATCCGAAAGAAGCCCGCTACAATGCTTGAAAGCGCGGGAAATCCGCGTATATTAAGAGGGCTCATGATTGAGGATTGATCAGGAGTGGCCCCGCCGGGTCCGCTCCTTTTTTTATTTGGCTGGTTCGGGCGCGGGCCGAGGCGGTTACGCAGTGTCCGAGTCCGTGGCGATCTATGGTGCAGAGCTCAAAAGAACAGGAACCGCGGTTCGTCCGCGAAGCTGGTCCGGCCGGCGAAATCGCGGCGCTTGCGGAGCCGGTTCTCGAAGATCTTGGATTTCGTCTTGTGCGCGTGACTGCGTCGGGGGGCGATGGCGGGACAGTGCAGGTTATGGCGGAGCGCGGCGACGGAACCATGTCGATCGAGGACTGCGCGCTGGTAAGCCGGCAATTGTCGCCGTTGCTGGACGCATACGACCCGATGCCGGGGCGCTATCATCTCGAAGTGTCTTCGCCCGGCGTCGACCGGCCGCTGGTGCGGCCATCGGATTTCGAGCTTTGGGCCGGCTATGACGTAAAGGTGGAGCTCAGTGAACTGGTCGACGGGCGCAAGCGGTTCAGGGGCCGGATTGAAGGATTTGAGGACGGCGAGCTTCGGCTCGAGACGGAAATTGAGGACGAACCGG
>JAJFHO010000217.1 GCA_021775575.1 Hyphomicrobiales bacterium | reverse complement strand
AGTGCGTGCCCCTGACGCAACGCGAGCGTTGTCGCCGGCGGACGCACAGCGTTTTTCAGTTTCAGAGTTGAAGCGGCGGGCCCCGGCTTTCGGGACACAGCGGACAAATCCCGGCAACGACGGTCTGTCGCACGGAAATTGCGCTCCGGAACGCGCTATAGGCGGGAGCGCCGTAATCCGGAGTGGCTGGAGCGGCGAGGTAAATCGTGCCCGCAAGGTGACAGACACGGCAATGTTCTAAAGCGGGTTCCCCGTCCTGCTGCTCGACGGGATTCCCTTGCGCATCGATGACGATGCGCTTCATCCCCGCGCCGGTGCAGATAACAATCGTGCGAAGACCGGCGAATTCCGGGCCCGTATTTGCAGCGGCGAATGCGGCCGGGACCAGGAATGCGGCGACCGCGAGCTGTACGAGCAGCCCGAGCACCGCCGTCAAAGCGGCGAAACGCCTTACGACGCTATCTCCCCGGAGACAATTCATTATACCCAACCCGGCCTTTTGCCGGATGTTAGGTCAGACAGGCGGTCCACTCAACTCAAAACCGGGTCTATGTGCTTTATGCCGCAATTGGCCCGCAAGGGAAAAATCCATCTACATGAAAAGCTTCTCGCCTTCCATGCCCTTATACATATGCGCGACCTGCGCGCCGTAGCCATTGTAGAGCTTCGTCGGGATCCGCACGCCGGTGGCGAGATCCCGCTCCGTCGCCTGGCTCCAGCGCGGATGGTCGACGGCCGGGTTCACATTGGCCCAAAAGCCATATTCGCGCGCCTGAACGGCCTCCCAGAAGCTCTTGGGCCGTTCGCTCGTGAAGGAGAAACGCACGATCGACTTGATATGCTTGAAGCCGTATTTCCACGGCACGGCCAGCCGCAGCGGCGCCCCGAACTGCTTGGCCATCGGTTTGCCATAGGCGCCGGTAACCAGGAAGGCGAGTTCGTTGGTCGCCTCGGCGATAGTCAGCCCCTCCACATAGGGCCAGGGATACCAGGCGGCCTTCTGCCCCGTCGCAACCTTCGGATTATGGAACGTCTCCATGCGCACATATTTCGCGCTGGATAGCGGCTTGGCGAGCGCCACCAGATCCTGCATCGGAAAGCCCGACCAGGGAATCGTCATTGACCAGGCTTCCACGCAGCGGTGCCGGTACAACCTCTCCTCCAGCGCCATTTTCCGGATCAGGTCATCGATCCCGATCGTGAAGGGCTTTTCCACCTCGCCATCAATCTTCACCTCCCAGGGGCGAACTTCGAGCGCCTGCGCCTTTTCCGAAATCTTCTTGTGGGAGCCGAATTCATAGAAATTATTGTAGTGGGAATTGATCTTCTCCGGCGTGATCTGGCGGGCTAGCTTGAAGGCGGGGTTACGTTTGGCCGGGTAAAGATCGGCGGTCGGATCGTCAGCGGCGAAAGCCAGCTCGGGCATCGCGCCCACAGCGGCGATACTGCCGGCGCCGGCGAGCAAGGCGCGGCGATTGAGAAAGATGTCTTCCGGCGTCGCCAGGCGTTCCGGCAACTCCCACCCTCGTGGCGTCCTGATCAGCATTTTGAGTCTCCTTCCCTCGCTTATGTCCTAGGATCGCACTCGCGCGGTTTCAAATCACCTTTTGGAGAGTCCGCACATGAAGACCGCCAGAAATATACGAACAATCCTGTCGGGGCTGTTCGCGCTCCTTGTTCTGTACGGCTCAGATGGGCATGCGGATGCTGCAGATCAGGTGCTTACGCTGAAATCGACGAGCGGGGCAAATATGCGTGTTCTGGTAACCGGCGATGCCGGCATTTCCACCGCAAACCTCATACTGCTCGCCGGAGACGACGGCCGCGTCCATATTTCCGGCAGCGGCGACATCAAGCGGATGCAGGGGAATTTTCTCGTCCGCAGCCGTAGGCTATTCGTCAAACAGGGATTCTTGACCGCCCTTGTGGATGCCCCGGCCGACCGAAAAAAGGTCCCGGGACTGCTCGGCGGCTTCCGCGCCACGCGAGAGCATGCCAGCGACCTCGCCAAGGTGGCCGCCGCGCTGACCGCCATGAACGCCAAACCTGTGGTCGTGATTGGCACCAGCCGGGGGGCGGTTTCGGCGGCCAATTTTGCTGCCCGGCAACGAGAGGGAACACTGCTCGCCGCGATCCTGACATCGTCGCTGGTTAAACGGAGCAAGCGGGGCGCATCGCTTCTGGACGTATCCCTCAATACGATCAAGATACCTGTCCTGTTCGTTCACAACTCCCTTGATGCCTGTCCCTACACCCAGCTCGCGGACACCAAACCAATCGTCGCGCGCATGAATAAGGCGGGCGTCAAGACCGACCTCATCCTCGTTGCGAGTAAAAAGAAAGAATCGACAAATGACTGCCGAGCGCGAACGCCGCACGGATTTCTGGGTATTGAAGCGAAAGTGATTTTGAAGATCGCGGCCTGGATACGCGGAAAGCTCTAGATTGGACGCGATGAAATGACAAAGGGCCGGGAGTAGTTATTCCCGACCCTCTGACGGATCTTGTACTGGCCGGCGCTTAAGCCGCCTGCGCTGAATGGCTCGCCAGAACCTGATCGGCGATCTTGCCGGTGAGTTCGTTCAGATGGTCGAACTTGGCTGAATAGGTGCCGACACCGGCGGTGGCCGAGCGCAACTCGATAATCAGGTTCTGCATTTCCGATTCGGGCATATGCGCCTGAACGAGATCCCAGCCGTTCCAGCCGGGCCGGGCGTCGAAGCCAAGGATCTGCCCGCGCCTGCCGGAGATGATCTGGTTAACCTTCGCCGTCGCGTCGGAGGGCACCGCGATCTCCACCGCCATGACCGGTTCAAGCAGCACCGGCGAGCATTGCGGCATGCCTTCGCGCATGGCGATCTGACCGGCGGTCTTGAACGCCATGTCGTTTGAGTCGACGCTGTGATAGGAGCCGTCTGTCAGGCAAACAGCGACATCGACGACGTGGAAACCGAGCGGCCCGCGCGAGAGATAATCGCGGACACCGGTCTCCACCGAGGGTATATACTGCTTGGGCACAACCCCGCCGGTAATGGTGTCGGAGAAGTCGAAGCCCCCGCCCCGCGGCATCGGTTTGATATCGACGACCACATCGCCGAACTGGCCATGGCCACCCGATTGCTTCTTGTGCCGGCCGCGCACTTCGACCGATTTTCGGATTGTCTCCTTGTAGGGCACCTGCCGGGGATGGGTCTCGGCCTCGATACTATATTTGTTTTTCAGCCTTTCCAGCGCGATACGAAGGTGCATCTCGCCTTGTCCCCACAGCACCATTTCACCCAGATCCTGATTGTGGGCGAGCGAGACCGACGGGTCCTCCTCCACGATCTTGGTGATAGCGGCCGCCATCTTGACCTCGTCCTTGCGCTCCTTGGCGGCGATGGCGAGACCATATACCGCTTGCGGAATCGCCGGCATTTCGATCGACACCGATGCGCCCTTCTCAAGCGTCAGTGTATCGCCGGTATGAATGGACTCGACGCGGCCGAGCGCGACCGTATCGCCGGGACCGGCCTTACCGCGCTTTTTCGGCTCCTGGCCAATCAGCGTGAACAGGCCGGAAATGCGTTCATCCTTGTCGCCGCAATAGACGCTGGTGCTATCCTCGAAGGTGCCGGTCAGAACGCGCGCAAGCGAAAGCTTGCCGCCATGGGTGGTGTGGAATGTCTTCAGAACCTGCGCACAGGACGCCGTGTCGGAAATGCCGAGCCTCTCCACCGTCTGAGCAATGCCCGGCGCCTCGTGCCTGATGGCCTTCAGCAAGCGCAGGATGCCATTGCCATTCTCCGCCGAGCCGAGCAGCACCGGGCAAATCTGCCCTTCCTTCAAATCCTTCGAAAGATCGTCGAAGATTTTGTCCTTCGGCGGCTCGACATCCTCCAGAAGCTGCTCCAGCAGCTCGTCATCATAGTCGGCGAGCTGTTCCAGCATCGAATAACGGGCCTCGGATTCGCGGGTCGACACGCCCGAGGGAATCTCGATGACCTCGCTGGGCTGATGCTCGCGATAGACGAAGGCGCGTTCCAGCGCCAGATCGACGAAACCCGTTGCAATATCATTTTCCCAGATCGGGATTTGCCGCAGCACCAGGGGCTTGGCGCTGGCCGGCTGCAGGGTCGGGATAATATCCCGGACCTTGCCTTCGGCCTTGTCGATTTTGTTGAGAAACAGGAAATGCGGAATACCGCGGTCTTCGAGTTGCTTGATGATGAGCTGGAGCGCCGGCACCTTCTTGTCATCCGGTTCGCAAACGACGATTGCCGCGTCGCAAGCGGTCAGGGCGGCACTGGCGTCATATTGAAATTCGATCGAACCCGGACAGTCTATAAATGTATATGTATCCCCCAGAAATTCTGTTTCGGCGACGTTCAACTCCACGCTCATCCCGTGGTCGCGCGCTTCCTGACTCGCGTCTCCGACGGTATTCTTATCGTTAGCCGTACCTTGGCGGGTTATGGCCCCCGTGCGTGCGAGAATGGCTTCAAGAAGCGTCGTCTTACCGCTCAAATAGGGACCAACCAATGCAATACAGCGTGGGCTTTGGCCTCCTTGGCCCTGCGCCTGGTCCATTTTCACCTCCTTGTCTTGTGTATTCCTTCCACCGTCATCTCCCGCGTGCGGCGCGGATATTTTTCGAGATAAGTATCGTGTCAACTGAGATGCGCTCTGGCAAGTCCCGCGATGTATCAACGGGGATACCAAACGCCGCATGCGGCCTGTATTTGCCGGTTAAAGCGGTTTTTCAGCCTCTTCCCCAATGTTCATGGGAAGAAACGTGTTCCGGTCTATGCAGGCCGTCTCGCCGGCGGGGCCAACCAAATAGTGGCCGCCGCGCGTCTCGCACCGGCTCGCCGGACCGCCGGACCCCTCAAGCGCGACGACCAGGCCGATACCGAGCAGGCAGAGGGCGGCAAAAAGAATGGCGGGGCCAATATTGACCCCTTGGCGAGTGGCGTATAACGGCATCAGACACTCTCCGAACCCATATCGCGCGGCTCCGCGTAACCGAACGCGGCGACAGAGCCGTCAGGTCTTTTCAGGGCGCACAAACGGCCGGCGGGACAGGGCAATTCCCGCCAGCCCCAATGCTGAAAACCAGCCGCGCGAACCCGTCCGGCACGAGGCTTTGAGCGAGATCAAGGTCACGGCCGCAGGTCCGTGGCATCATCCCTCCAATCTCAACATCAATATCATGTTGCAAGGAGTGTGACATGCCACAGGATAACAAAACCGCGCAGCCTCCCGCTCCGCGATATACCGATCCGTTTTCCGCGCTGCGGACGGAAATGGAGCAGCTTTTCGACAACTTCTCGTTCGGACACTTCCCGGGCTTCGCGCGCCCGGCGGCTGGGCTGACGACGCAAGGCGCCATGATGCCGAATGTCGACGTCCGCGAGAATGACAAGCAGATCGTGATCGAAGCCGAATTGCCGGGCATCGAGGAAAAAGATGTTTCGGTGACGCTTCACGAAGGGCTGTTGACCGTCAAGGGCGAGAAGAAATTCGAAAAGAAGGAGGAAAAAGAGGACTACCATATGCTGGAGCGCCGCTATGGCAGCTTCACCCGCTCCATGCGCCTTCCCGACACGGCGGATGAGGACAATATCGACGCCAGGATCGACAAGGGCGTGCTGACCGTTACCGTGGCCAAAAAGCCCGGGGCGCAAACGAAGGAACGCAAGATCGAAATTGCGTCGTCCTGAGCGGCGCGTCCCCCGTAACGTAAAGGCGGCCCCTGAGGGGCCGCCTCATTCCATGCCGCAAACCTTACTCAGCCGGCGCCGGCTTGGCGCGTGAGCGGCGCGGACGCCGGGTGCTCTTGCGCGCCTTTTCCCGCGCGTCGGCGCGAACCGCGGCGCGCGTCTCCAGCGGTCCGACGACAAGCGTCAGCAGTGGCGGCACCATCAGCAGCGTCAGCACCGCCGACAGCGACAACCCTCCCACGACCACGGAACCGAGACCCCGGTAAAGCTCCGACCCGGCGCCGGGAAACAGCACCAGCGGCAACATGCCGAAGACGCTGGTGAGCGTTGACATGAATATGGGACGGATGCGGTTGCGCGTGGCCTCCACGATGGCCGCCTGCGGGTCCATCCGGTCATTGCGCAGATGATGCAGGGTCTGGTGCACGAGAAGGATGGCGTTATTGACGACAATGCCGACAAGGATCACGAAGCCGAGCAAGGTCAGCATATCGAGCGGCTGGAAGTAGAATTTGTTCAGAACCGTCAGCCCGGCCACGCCGCCCGCCGCCGCCATCGGCACCGAAAGCATGATGATCAGCGGATAGACGAAACTCTCAAACAGGAGCGCCATCACCAGATAGACGATAACCATCGCCACAATCAGGTCGCGCACCATCGCGCGCCAGGTTTCGGTCAGCTTGTCGGCGGTGCCTGAAATTCTCAACTTCACGCCGGGCGGCAGACCCGTTTCGCGCAGCGGCGCCATGACCCCGGCCCGCAAAATGTCGATCGCCTCCTCGAGCGCCAAGGTCGGCGCCGGGACGATTTCGAGCGTCACGGTGCGTTCACGCTCGCGGTGGCGGATTTCCGTCGGGCCGGCGGTCAATTCCACCTTGGCCATGGAGGAAACCGGGAGGATCTGGCCGGTGCTGGTTATGACGGGGAGATCGCCAACGCCCTGGGTGGAGGAAATATCGTCGATCGTGCCTTTGAGCATCAGGTCAAGCCGGCTGTTGCCGACGGTTACCTCCGCCACGCGCAGCCCGTCGTTGAACGCATCGATCGCCTCGCCGAGTTCGCGCGCGCTAATGCCGTTGTCGGCAAGCTTCAACCGGTCGGGAATAATCCTGACTTCGGGAGCGCCGAGTTCAAGACCCGGGTTGGGCCGGAACTGATTGCCCTCTTCGCGCGGCAGAATCTGCAGGATCTTTCCCGTGGCCTGGAGGGCGGTCGCCAATATCGTCTCCAGGTCGGGCCCGGAAATGTCGAGCTCTATCTTGCGCGTGCCGCCAAGTCCGCGCCCGAAAATGGAGCGCTGATTGATGATGGCGAAAGTCCCGGGCTCCTTGAACGCGGATTCCTGCAACACCGGTTTGAGCTCGGTCACCCGGGCCGGGTCAACCGAGGCGGCGATGATGAATGTCGACGCCCGGCGCGCCACGAAGTAAAAACGGTCGATCTTCGGCGGTTGTCCCTCGACATCCTCCGGCCCCGATACCGACTTCCAGAGGGGGCGCAGATCGCTCTCGATCCGCTGGGCAATATCCGTCGTCGTCTGCAGATTGTAACCGGGCGGGGGAATGAGGATTCCGATCAGCAGATTGCGGTTGCCGTCGGGGAGATATTCGAGCTTGGGCAGGAACATGGCGGCCCCGATACCGCAAATCAGGGAGGTTGCGGCAACGACGCCGACGGCCGCGATCTTGTTGCGCGTAATCAGCCGCGTGAAGCCGAGCACGCCCGCTACGAAGGCGCCGGCCAGAGGGTCGACGACCGGAATCCGCATGCGCTTCTGGTTTCCCCTGGCATTGGCGAACAGGCGGCTTGAAAGCGACGGCAGGACGGTGACGGAAACAAGCAGCGACAGCAGCACGGAAATAGAGATCGCGACGGCGATGTCGCGGAACAGCTGCCCGACCTCGAGTTCCATGATCAAAACCGGCAGGAACACCATCACCGTGGTGAGCGCGGAGACGAGCACCGCCCCCCATACCTGGCGCGCCCCCTCATAGGCGGCTTCGCGGGCCGGCAGGCCCTGTTCGCGCAGGCGGAAGATGTTCTCCAGAACGACAATCGCGGCGTCGACAACCATGCCGACGGCGAATGCAAACCCGGCCAGGGAGATCACGTTGATCGAACGGCCCAAAGCCGCCATGGCGACGAATGACCCCACCACCGAGACGGGAATGGCGATCGAGACGATCAGCGTCGGACGCCATGAGCGCAGGAACAGCAGCAGAATGAAGGCGGCCAGCGTACCGCCGACCCAGATATTCTGCCGCACGAGGGCGATGGAGGATTCTATATAGGTCGTTTCCTTATAGACATGGAGCAGCCGCAATTTCTGCTGCGGGATAACGAACTCTTTCAATTCGCTCACGGCCTCGTCGATTCCCGCCATGGTCTCGATGACGTTGGCGCCGGTCTCGCGCTCGGCATTGAAGGCAAGAGCGGCCTGCCCGAGCAGGCGGATTTTCGCGTCCGGATCCTTGTAGGTGAAACGGACCTTGGCGATATCGCCCACCGTGACCCGCGCCATCCGGCCGGTTTCCTGGTCGCGAACAGAGCGCAGCACCACGTCGCGAATGGTATCGAGGGTATTGAGTTCGGCCTCCGTGCGCACGACGTAGCGGCGCTTGCCCTCGTCGACGTCGCCGGCGCTGATCGCGGCGTTCGAGCGGCGCAGCACGTCAAGGACAGTGGAGACGGTCAGGCTGTAGCGGGCCAGCAATGCCGGCTCCATGACGATCTCGAGTTCGCGCTCGCTGGCGCCATAGACATTCACCCGGCCAACGCCTTCGACGCGTTCGATCCTGTCCTGGATCACGTCCTTTAGAAAATCGCCATATTCGTGAATAGGGCGCTCGTTGCCTGCCAGGCGCGTGATGATAAACCAGGCGATCGGCGAATCTTCCGCGCCGGCGACCTTTAGCGTCGGTTCGTCGGCCTCCTCGGGATAGCCGGTAACGCGGTCGAGCCGGTTGGCGACGATCAAGAGCGCCCGGTCCATATTGGTTCCGATATTGAATTCAAGCGTGATGCGCGCGCGCCCCTGCTCGGACTGGCTGGTGATGTCGGCCAGGCCGTTGATCCCGCGCAGAACATCTTCCTGCCGGATGGTGACCTCGCGCTCAACTTCCGCCGGAGCGGCGCCGAACCAGCTTGTGCGAACGGTAATGATCGGACGGTTGACGTCCGGCGCAAGCTGGATGGGTATCGTCTGTAGCGCGACGACCCCGAACATCACGACCATCAGAACGACCGCGGCAACCGCAATCGGGCGTTCAATGGCCGCGCGGATAAGATTCATGTCGAGCCCTTTTCGACACGGACTGTTGCGCCAGGCGCCAAGCGTTCATTTCCGCGTATGACGACGCTATCACCCTCCTTCAGACCGCTCAAAACCTCGATCCGGCCTCCGACCTCGGCACCGAGCTTGACCTGGCGCGGCACCGCCTTGCTGTCTTGCACGACATAGACCAGATCGCCCGTCGGGCGCTTCAGGATCGCGTCCTTGTGCACCGTCAGCACCTGGCGCTCGGCGCCGATCGGAACGGCAACGGTTACCGATTGGGATTCCGCGAGAGCGCTGCCGGTGGCGGAGAAGTCAGGCACGAAACGCACCGTCCGCGTCCGGGTCAGCGGATTTTCCGATGGCAGGACCGCGCGCACTTTTGCCTTATGCCTGCTGCCATCGTCGAGCGTGACATCCACCGCCCGCCCGACCGGAAGGCCTTTCAGGCGTTTGTAGGGAACCTCCGCCTCGACTTCAAGGGCGCGGTCGCCGATCAGCCGGAGGACGCGGTCACCGCGGTTTACGAAGGCGCCCGCCTCGGTGAAACGCTGCACAACAACGCCATCGTAAGGTGCGCGGATACTGGCATATCGAAGATCGAGCTTCTTGCGCTTCAGTGCGGAACGCTTGATCTGTGTATTGGCTTCAGCGCGTTTGACCTTGGCGTCGGCGACGGCGACGCGTTTCTCGGCGTCCTCGAATTTTGCCTGCGAGAAGGCCGCAGAGGTACGAAGCCTCTCCTGCCGTTTCAATTCGGTGCGCGCCAGATCGGCCTCCGCGGCCCAGGTTGCGGAGTCAGCCTGGGCTTCTTCCAGTTCGCTTTGGGCGAGCAGAACCTCGACCTGCAGCGTTTCCGCATCAAGCATGGCGACGACCTGGCCCTTGGTGACCCGGTCGCCGACCTCGACCAGAATCTGCTCCACGGGGCCGGCAATGAGCGCCGCCAGATGGCCCGACCGCAACGAAACGAGGCGGCCGATCACTGAGACGGTCTGATGCAGCGGTTCGACAACGACCTTCCCTACCCGCACCAGCGCCGCATCCTGCGCGATGGCGGCTGCGCCGTGCAGCATAAGCATCGCCGCCAGGCTGAACGCCGAAAGCAGGCTGATCGCCTTTGTGCCAACCCGGATCATGTGCTTGTCGTCCTCGCTGCTCGAATGCGGTTTCATTCTATGCGCACAATAAGGAAAATAACGATCGGCTCAATAAATAGCCCCATGCCCGCCCCTCACTTATTGTTTACGGGGCGCCGAGGCGGTCTCCGTCGGAAAATTCGCTGCCCTAATTAGCCCGACTGTACCCCAAACCCGAACCCAATAGCGCGGTCTGGTAAATTATTTTCGATTGGATGCCGTGCGCAGAAGATTTTGTTTTCAATGACTTAGCGTAATAAACTAAGAGAAGAATAGCATTTGTCCGCGAATTGACGGGTTTTGACCAAATTTGCGGCCCATTCGCCTCACTGTGGGCAAATTGGCGGATTAACGTATGGCAGACGGGGTAAGAATAAACGTACCGCTGGGGGGCGAAGGCGAGTAATGCGTTCAGGAGGGAACGATGATGCCTTTGCTGCGGGCTGTAGGCAGGACTGCGCTGGTCTTGACGTTTTTGCTTACCGCATCTGATGCGGTAAGGGCTCAACAGAAAATTGTGCCCGGCCCGGTGGCCGCGGAATCTCATGGTCAGAAAGTCGCGCGCATTAATGGCGGCCGGGTCGGTATAATTTCCGGCGGCATTGGCGGCACTTATATTCGTATCGCAACGGATTTGGCGTCGGTCCTCGACGATGGGGACAATCTGCGCATCCTGCCGCTGATGGGCAAGGGCTCGGTCCAGAATATCATCGACATTCTTTATTTGCGCGGAATCGATGTCGGCATCGTTCAGTCCGACGTTCTGAAATATCTGCAGCAACAGCCCGGCTATACCGATATCGCGACGCGCATCCATTACATTACCAAGCTGTATAATGAAGAGTTTCACCTCGTCGCCTCGCATTCGATCGCATCGGTACAGAAGCTCGCCGGAAAGAAAGTGAATTTCGGCGTCAAGGGCAGCGGGACTTTCATGACGGCGACGACTGTTTTCCAGGCGCTCGGCATCGCGGTTCAGCCGATGCATTATGACCAGGCGCTGGCGCTCGAAAAAATCCGGACCGGTGAAATTGCGGCAACCGTTTATGTCGCCGGCAAACCCGCGCGCGTCGTCGAGAACCTGAAGGCAAATGCCGGCTACCGCCTGCTTCCGGTCCCCTATACCAAAAAGCTCCAGGCGACATACCTGCCGGCCGCCTTCTCGCCAAAGGATTATCCGGGACTGCTCGGGCATACCACCAAGCCTGTCGACACCATTGCCGTCGGCGCGGTGATGGCGGTGTTCAACTGGCGGGCGGGAAATGTCCGTTATAATCGCGTCGTAAAGTTCGTGGAATCCTTCTTCTCGAAATTTCAGAGTTTCCAGAAGCCGCCGCGCCACAAAAAGTGGCTGGAAGTCAATTTGAATGCGACCCTGCCCGGCTGGACAAGATTCGCACCGGCGGAGAAGTGGCTGGTAGCGAACGCGCCCAAGGCGAAAACCGCAGCCAAGAAAGATTTCGAGAAATTCGTCACAAGCCGTAGCGCACAGCTGAGTGGGACGACCCTGACGAGGACCCAGCAGGAAGTCCTGTTCCGCGAGTTTGTGCGCTGGAAAAAACAGACCGGACAATAATGTAACCAAACAGGAAGACCGCATTTCGCGGCCAGCACCTGAACCGCATACCTCTTGTTTTACCAGTACTGCGTTTGGAGGATTATCATGGGCAACAAAACACTGACCGCGCTGTCGGACCTGCATAGGGATGAATCCGATCCAGTGCCTCAGGACAACAAGGCCGGGCTGAGTAAATCCACGCCGCCGCGCCGGCGCAAACGCCAACAACCAACCAAGAATGCCGATATCATTCCGGCGTTCTTGCCGGAGCGCACAGAGGCCGGCTGGTATATGAATAATGCAGCGGACGCGGAAGACGACGCGCAAGACCCTGGACCGGACGATAGCCGCGAGGAAGAACCGGTTCAGACTGCGGAGCCGGAGTCCGATGAGGCCATAGCGGCCGAGGACGGCGGAGATACAGATTCCGACGAAGAGGATACCCAGGAAGACGAGATCCCGCCAATAGCGGCGCAGCATTCCGGCGACGACGCAGGCGCCAACGGAAGCGTCAGCGATCCGGAGCTGATCGTGCTGCTTGAACAGCTCAGCGCAACCATCGACAATGCAAATCAGGTGTTGTCCGAGACGCCTGGGCTGGCCGCCGACCCTCCGGAACCCGTTGCCCCCGGCATTCCAGGGCCCGTCGCCGCCAATGTAAGCGAGCCCGGCGTCCCGGAAACCTGGAGAACGGCACAACAGCCCGTCAATCCCGCGAACCGAGGCAGAAGCTATCTTCCGCCGGCTTTCATGACCGGCCTGCTTCTGGCTATCGGCGGCGTGGGTTACTGGTGGTTCGCGGACAATCCCTGGCTGCTGGATGCCGGCGATATCGACAAGGCGTCTATTGCCGCCAGCCAGCAAAGCGTGAGCCTCAAGATACCGATTCCCGCGGTGGCGGTTCCTCTGCCTTCACGCAAGCCTGTTCCCGCCGCTGAGTCCGCTGAAGCGGCAGCGCCGGCTGATGAGCCGGTCAAAACCGCGGCTGTTGCGGAGCCTTCACCTTCCGCAGATCCCGGCACGCCCATGGCACTGCCCGAGGCGCCTGCCGCTGCCGCTGTCAAAACAGAGCCTCAGCAGGCGTCGCCAGCGGCTGTGAACGAACCGCCGGCGGACGATGAGGTCGCGGCGATCACGGAAGCGCTGGCGCCAACCCCCGAGACCGCGCCGGCAACGCTGCGCGGAACCGCGGGACAACCCATCAAGCTCGGCCTCTCCGCGCCGGCAACCCAGAACGCGGCCGAAGTATCGGTAATGATCCAGGGCGTTCCGGAAGGTGTAAAACTCTCTTCGGGAAGCCGGATTGGCGGCGGTACGTGGGTTCTGGAAGACAAGGAACTGGAAAAGCTCACTCTGCTGACGCCCAAAACCTTCTCGCCACGGGAATTCGCTCTTGACGTCGCCTTTGTCAAAAGCAACGGAAAAATCCCGGAATCCCGTTCAATAAGGGTAGTCGTGGAGCAGGCACCCTCCCCCGTGACGCCGGCGACACACGGCTTAGCCGCCGCGGATACCGGGAAAACTCCCCCTGCACAAACATCTGCTTTGGCAGTGCGTGGCCCGGCGCCCGGCGGCACAATTCCCGAGCAAAAAGCGGAACCCGCTCCGGTCCAGCCTAGTCAGCCGGTACAACAATCGCTTTCCCCAGAGCAGGAAGATTCGCTGCTTGGCAAGGGTGATGAACTTCTCAAGCTTGGCGACGTAGCAAGCGCCCGGCTGATCTTCGAGCATGCAGCACGGCGCGGCAGCACGCGCGCCATGATGAAACTCGGCAAAACCTACGACCCTGAACACCTGTCCAAGCTGGGCGTCCAAGGTGTGCAGGCAGACATAACCCAGGCTACGGCCTGGTACGAACGCGCGTCACGCAAGGCTGATCGATAGTCTCGCGTACGTCCGGGGCGCCCCACTCGCACGCCCCGGTCCAAATGATCGCCACGCGGCGCGCCTAGGCCGGCCTCCCTTTCCCCCGTCAGTCCGGGAAGGGGATGGCCGGCCGCTCGCTTTACGCAGGTTCACACCCGCGCAAAAATCCAGCGCAATACCGACTCGGGATCTGGCAATATTGCGCGTAATCCAGGGCCTGTACGGACGGCCCCCGCCAAACAGGTTTCTTCAACATGGTGATTGTTTCGCCATCCGATAAGATGCCCGCACCGGGAAAATGAACCCGAACTGTAATTTTTTTCCGGTTCAGCCGATTTCCCCCATTCACGCCCTGACGCACGCCGCCGGCCGCGCTCTGGAGCACGCCGCGAGCCATCATCCAATCACGCGCTTGTTATTTGAAAAATGTACCGACCGTTCTACCTAATAGATAGCAGGCCACCGGAAAAGCGATTTCGGTTCGGCGCCTGGCCTTATCGATACCATATAGGAGAATGACCAAATGCCCCGTATAGCTCCCCTCGTTCCCGAAGAGACCAAAGGAAAAGCGAAAACGCTGCTGGACGGCGTCAAGGCATCGATTGGCGTCGTGCCGAACCTGTTTCGCACGATTGCCCACTCCCCGGCCGCATTGGAAGCCCATCTGAGTTTCTCCAGCGCCCTTGCCGGCGGACGCCTGTCGGCAGCCCAGCGCGAACAGATCGCCTTGGCCGTCGCGGGCGAGAATGGCTGCGACTATTGCGCGTCCGCACATACGCTTGTCGGCAAGGGCGCAGGCCTTTCAGACGCAGAGCTGGCGGCCAACCTCGACGCCCGGTCCGGCGATGAACGCATGCGTGCGATACTCGCCTTCGCCAAGGCGATTGTAGCAAGCCGGGGTTTCGTCTCCGACGCCGATTTGTCGAGGGTCCGGGAAGCCGGCCTTGGCGAAGAGGAGATTGTCGAAGTGCTTGCGGTCGTCGTCGGCAACATCTTCACCAACTATTTCAATCATATAGCGGAAACGGAGATTGATTTCCCCTTCGTTTCGGCTGCTCGCGACGCCGTCCGGTCGGCGGCATAATCCCGATAGCTTCCGGGGGCGGGTCTTGCGGACGGCCCGCTCCCGGCCTTTGATAAGCAGACACGCACTGGGGAGTCGATTTAATGAACGACTATGTCAGCGATATTGCCTTCACTCCGTCAATCAAGGTGGAACAGACCAAGCGCGGCTCGCGCGCCAAGCTGCAAAAATCAACCGAGAACAACGACTGGCTTGACGCCATCACCGGGGATCTCGCGGCCTTCATCGCCGACCGGGACAGTTTCTACCTCGCGACAGGCAGCGCCGAAGGTCAGCCCTATATCCAGCATCGCGGCGGGCCAAAGGGATTCCTGCATGTGCTTGACGAAAAGACCCTCGCCTTCGCCGACTTCGCCGGCAACCGGCATTATGTCACGCTCGGCAATCTGGCTGAGAACGACCGGGCACATCTCTTCCTGATGGACTACGCCAACCGGCAGAGGGTCAAGATCTGGGGCCGGGCGCAGGTTGTGGAGGACGATGCAGAGTTGCTGACCCAGCTAACCACCGATGGCTACAGAGCGCGGCCTGAACGCGTAATCATCTTCGAGATCGAGGCCATCGACATCAACTGCCCGCAGCACATCATGCCCCGCCACGACGAAGCGACGGTCCGGCTGATCACCGAAAATCTCACCGCCCGCATCGGCGAGTTGGAGGCGGAAGTCAAACGCCTCACCGAACAGCTGACAAGCCGTTAGCCGACGGCACGCCAAAGACCGTGCGCGGGTGGCGCCCGGCAACGCGGCCCGGCTCGCTTGCAAAGAAAAACAGCCGGCGCGATACCGGCTGTTTGGAGTTGAGGATGGAAACCCCAGGAGAGGTTTTCGCGATGGCTCCCGGGTCAGTTACTTCAATGGCTCTGGTGCGGCTCTCGAACCGAACCGCCAGGTGATGCCCGCCGTAATCTCATACTGATACATGCTGACTTCGATCGCATGAGTCGGATTGGCGACGATGGCCAGTTCGCGCCCGCTCACACTGCTTTCCGGCGCGTACATTCCGCTCAGCTCCAGATCGAGATTTTCCGACCATTTATATTTGAAGCCGGCGGTGTATTCGTCCTCGATGACACCCGGCGCGAGGATGTTGAACATCACATCGCGCGACCCGATGGGATTGTCGCTATGGGCGTAACCGGCGCGCCAGGTCCAGCTGTCATTCGCGCGCCATTCGACGCCGAATTTGAAGATATCGATATCCTGCCAGCCAAAGCCCGGCCCTCCGTCGGCGCCGAGGAAGAAGGCGGGATTGCCAGTCACACCGGCCGTCGAAGCAATCGTCGAGGAATTGTTGATCGACTTGATGTCGCTGTACCAGATGCGCTTGTAGTCGAGCATAACCGTCAGATTCGACTTGACGTCGACAGCCACACCGATTTGCAGGGACGGCGGAATATCGAAATCGCCCTGCTCCGCGAACAGACCCTTATACTGGTCGAACTCGCTCATATAGATGCGTGAGGTACCCGCGACACCGACCCTGACATTGGGCATCAGCGCGACTTCGACGCCGGCGCGCACGCCGCCGCCATAGGAAGTGTCGAGGCCCGTATTGGTGAGGTTTGCCGGATCGGTTGAAATGCCGCCAAAGGCATGCAGGCCGTGAATTTCGATTTGCTGAACCGCGAAGATCGGCGCGATACCGACCGAGACCCGGCCGAATTGTTTGGCGATTGCGGCGGACAGGAACGCCTGGTTCAGATTCACATCCAGGGGACCACGGCAGAAAATACCGGTGCCGCCGCCGGCTGGGGCACAGCCTCCATCCGCGCGCGGCACTTCGGCCCAGTGGGTGTTCATGCCGCCATTGCCATACATGGAGATGGCGAAAACGTCGATCAGGGGGCTGTCCACGCGCCAGCTGCGCGCCATGTTCGGAATATAAAAGAAGTTCCAGTCGCTATCGATTTGACCAAGCGGTGCAAATCCCGGAAACGGGTTGGCTGGTCCGCCCTGATATTCCCGGCGGGGGCTGAACACCGAAAGAGCTCCGTTGAACTGATCTTCGACATGAACCAGACCGGCCGGGTTCACCGCCACGGCGGTGGCATCGCGCGTATCGGCGACGCCCGCGCCGGCAAGCGCCTTGTTCCGGGCGCCGTAGCCATGCTGGAAATACCCTTCCGTCGCCTGGGCAAGACCAACGGTTCCCATCAGCAATGCAGCCGCCGCCACGGGCGTCGCTGCAAGCTTTCGCAGAGTTCTTGAAATCATCTAAACCCCCAAAAATACAGAATGTCTTACCCGAACGGTCGCCAACCTTATGAACTGCTTCAGTGAGTCCGATCAAATCAGGTCGACGATTTATCCGCACACATACATTCAGCGTCTTATATATATGAGAATACCGATAAGTGGTGCCGTGAGTCCGTGATATTTTTATCACAAAGAGGATTTATTCTGCCCAGGCATCTTGCATTCTGATCGGTCGGCACAGGGATCCACAGCCGTCGTGGCTGCGTGCCGAAGGGACCGTGCGTAACCCAACCATGCGGCTTTGCAACAGGTGCCGGGGCGACCGGGCTTCTTTCGCGCCGGCTCGAGTGTTTTGCGCGGACGCCTGCGGGGGACAGGCGGCGGATCAGATAAACAGGTTTATGTCAGATTTGGTGGCGGTCTCGATATAAGTCGCGGCGCCGCCGATCTCGATATCGTCGAGCAGGTCATCGCGCTTGAGCTCGAAAAGATCCATGGTCATCTGACAGCCTATCAGGCGCACATCCGACTCAACCGCTATCTCGCGCAGCTCCTCGATCGATGCCACGCCCTTCTTCTTCAGCATGTTTTTCATCATCGCCGTCGCACCTGCCGTGGCGCCGGGAAGCATGGCCAGCATATTGGGCATCTGCATGTGCATGCCGGCCATCGGCATCTCCATCGCCGAGTTTCCCAGCGGGGTAATCGAAAGGTCGAGTTTCTTCTTGAGAAGCTGGAGCCCGTAGAAAGTGAAGAACATGGTGACATTCAGTCCCATGGCCGCAGCGGTCGTGCTCAAGATCATCGGCGGGTACGCCCAGTCAAGCGTCCCTTTTGTGATGATGATCGACATGCTTTTCGCGTTTTGGTTCGCCGCGTCTGACTTGTCCACGATGCTTGCTCCTTGATGGGTGACCGCCTGCGGCCGCCTCTGCCCGGACAGCGCGCACGCACCGCGCTGACACTGCTCGAATTCCGGCAGCCTGCGCAGCTGCCAATTTGCACAAGTATCAAACCATACATTCACAAACATGCATAATTGAATGTAATGCTATTATGCGGACGGAACGCCGGTCAAGGCTCCGAAGCGCTGAATATCGGGAAGTTGATGCCTATTGTTGGCCGGCATGTAACGGGCGGGGCCGCGGGCATCGCGGGGCCAGCGCGCCTGTTCGGTCAATATGGCGCAAACATCCCGGTCTTGCCCTCTGGCAATCCGGCCTCCAACTATATGGAATCGACCGCTTTCTGAAGCTTGTCGCGTACCGTAGCGGCGATCTTGCCAACCTCCGGATCGTCGACAAGGGTCATTGCCGCGGCGGGATCCATTGCTGAAACCTCCACCTTGCCCCCATCCCTTTCCTGCACCACCACATTGCAGGGAAGGAGCACGCCAACCTTGTCCTCGCGAGCCAAAACCTGGTGCGCGAGTGTTGGATTACAGGCGCCGAGGATCAGGTAGGGACGGAACTCCACATCCAGTTTTTTCTTCAAGGTCGCCTTGACGTCAATCTCGGTAAGCACGCCAAAGCCTTCCTTGGAGAGTTCCTCGCGCGCACGCTCAACGATGTCTTCGAAAGTCCCGGACACTGTCCGGCTCATATGATAGCTCATGCAGAATGTCCTCCCGGCCAAGGGCCGGTCACCGGCATTATTTCAGGTTGGCGCAAAAGCGCTGGATCCGCTGGCACGCCTCCTCGAGCGCCTCTGTCGAGGTCGCATAGGAAATACGAAAGAAGGGCGACAGGCCAAAGGCCTCGCCATGAACAACCGCAACGCCCTCCTCTTCCAGCAGGGCTTTTGCAAAATCCTCGTCCGTTTCGATCTTCGCGCCTTTCGGCGTCGTCTTGCCGATGCATCCCTTGCAGGAAGGGTACACATAGAAAGCGCCTTCCGGCGTCGGGCAATCGAGACCCGTGGCCTGATTGAGCATGGAAACCACAAGATCGCGGCGGTC
Organism: Hyphomicrobiales bacterium; assembly: GCA_021775575.1. Taxonomy (GTDB): domain Bacteria; phylum Pseudomonadota; class Alphaproteobacteria; order Rhizobiales; family Methyloligellaceae; genus JAJFHO01. Next base: position 15,023 of record JAJFHO010000217.1, on the reverse strand, counting down.
CTTGAAAACCTTGACGCGCTCGGGAATGAAATCCTGCGGACCTTCGAGCGCCTCGACGGCCGCCCATTGGCTGACCGACGACGGGTTGGAGGTCGACTGCGACTGCAATTTGCGCATCGCGGCGATCAGCTCTTCCGGCCCCGCCGCATAGCCAATGCGCCAGCCGGTCATGGCATAGGCCTTGGAAACGCCGTTCATGGTCAGCGTGCGATCATAGAGCTTCGGCTCGACCTGCGCCGGTGTCGTAAACTCGAAATCGTCATAAACGAGATGCTCATACATGTCGTCGGTAAGGATCCACACCTGCTCATGTTTCAGCAGCACATCGGTAAGCGCCTTGAGCTCGTCTCTGCTGTAGGCCGCGCCGCTCGGGTTCGACGGTGAGTTGAAGATAAACCACTTTGTCTTGGGCGTAATCGCCGCTTCCAGCGCCTGCGCCGTCAGCTTGAAACCGTCTTCGATTGCCGCCTCGACGAGAACCGGCTTACCGCCGCCGAGAAGCACGATATCGGGATAGCTGACCCAATAGGGTGCGGGAATGATCACTTCGTCGCCCGGATTGATGGTGGCGAGCAATGCGTTATAGAGCACATGCTTGCCGCCGCTGCCGACGGTCACTTGCGATGGCTTGTAGTCGAGCCCGTTTTCACGCTTGAACTTGGCGCAGATCGCCTTTTTCAGCTCCACTATGCCATCCACGGCGGTGTATTTCGTCTCGCCGCGATTGATCGCGTCGATCGCCGCCTGCTTGATATTGTCCGGCGTATCGAAATCAGGTTCACCGGCGCCCAGGCCGATCACATCCTGACCGGCGGCTTTCAGCTCGCTCGCCAGATTGGAAACGGCGATGGTCGGTGACGGCTTGACGCGCGTGAGCGCGTCGGATTGTAGCCCCATATCGGCCTCCTTTTGGCGGAGCGGGCGCTCCATTCGGCATGACTAGAAAAAGCGTGCAATACCTAGGCTCGCGGGTTTGCTTTCGCAAGAAATTTCGGCATCAATTTGTCGCACGGCGCAATAACGGAGACATAAAGGCCATGCAGTGGCTCTGGCTCACCGGGCTATTCGTGATCGGGATGGTCCTGATCTTGTGGCTGAGCAGTTGACCCCCCGTCCCGGACCGCAGTCCCGATGGGCCGGACCGCAGTCCCGACGAGTGAGAAAACAGCTGGTGGCGTCACCAGCCTTGCTGTCTTCCCAGCCTGTGTTTCAGGCTGCGCAAATTCTTGATTTCCCGGCCCGCGGCAGCGGCAAAGACATGCGGCTTTATGCCTCTGCAACGCTCCCTTGAGTCGTTCGGCGTAACGCCGTAGCCATAGCGTCGGCGCCGGTATTTTAGAATAGCTCTAATCTAAAAGGCGATAAATTTGGCCAATGGGCGGGCATGCAACTGAGCATGCATAAGGCCCCAAGAGAAGAAGAGAGGCATCCAATGAAAGGCAGACGGGTACCAAACGTTCTGTTTAAGCTGCGCGTACGCGATGAGGCGGTTGATGGAGACAATCCCTATCGTTGGGAGGAGGTGGCCACCGACGACGTTTTTTCGGGAAAGAAGATCATTGTTTTCTCGCTTCCAGGGGCCTTTACGCCAACGTGCTCGACCTATCAGCTGCCCGATTTTGAAAAGCTCTACGGGCAGTTCAAGCAAAAGGGCATCGACGACATTTATTGCATCTCCGTCAACGATGCCTTTGTCATGAATGCCTGGGGCAAGCAACAGGGCGTCGAGAATGTCAAATTGCTTCCCGACGGCTCTGGTGATTTCACGCGCAAGATGGGAATGCTCGTCGCCAAGGACAATCTTGGCTTTGGCATGCGGTCATGGCGTTATGCCGCGCTGATCAAGGATGGCGTGGTCGAGAAATGGTTCGAAGAGCCGGGCTTTTCCGACAATTGCCAGGACGACCCCTATGTGGAGACATCGCCGCAAAACCTGCTTGAAAAGCTTGGTGAGCTGGAGCAGGCGGCCTAGAGCGCATTCAGCGCATGACCATGTTTTCTCAATCGGTCAGGAAGTAGGTGATCGTGGTCACCACCCTCACCTTCTTCTTGACCTGCTTTTCCGGCCTTTCGCTGGGGATCGCAATCGCCGGACCGATGGTGAACAACCCTTGATTGGCGGCAAAGATCGAACCGACTTTCGCGCCCGATTCGCGCGCGAACTGTTCGGCCGCCGCGCGGGCGCGCTTGGTCGCCTCGGTCAGCATTTCCGGCTTGAGGTCGTTCAACTCGGTGAAAATGAAGGACGGTCCGGAATTATACTGGTCGGATGTCAGGACCACACCGTCGCGGACCAGATCGGAAATATTGCGCGACGCCTCAGACAGTTTGTCGACATCGTCGGAGCGCACAATGATGTCCTCGCTCAGAACGAACCGGTTGGCGCGCGGCGCGGTTGACGCATTGTAAGCCGCCATCCTGTCTTCAACGCGGATATACTGCACTTCCCAATTGTCGGGTGAAAAGCCCTTGGATTTCAGAAAGGCAACAACCGCCTGCTCAGACTGCTCCAGAGCATTGCGCGCGCTCTCCAGATCCGGGCCCACCGCGTTGAAACGGACCGGCAGAAAACCGATATCGGCCTTGACGACGCGTTCGGAGAAACCCTTGACAATGACGGTGCGGTGGCCGAGCCGGCTTTCGACAAGGCCCTGCCCGGCGAGCCAGCCGGCGAGCGCGAGCCCGACGGCGACGACGGCCGAAGCGATAACGGTCGCGATTGAATTCATGGAGAGCGCCTCAAATTGTACCCCGGCGGTGCAGAGGGTAACCCGCGGGCGCAATGTCTGCAAATGGCGTATCTTTGCGCGGCCCGGTTGGCTTTGGCCCGGGCCCGCATTACACTGCCGGGACAGCGATGCGACGACCTTGGGAGAGCGACGATGGAAACCACCGCGCAAGAAGCGCCTCTCGCCGTCTCTTTACTCGTTTCGGCGACGTTCGGCTTTATCCTCGCGGGCGCTGTGATGCTGTGGCTGGAGCGGGGGCCGGCGATCCTGCTCGATCTCTCCGGACTTTCGGCGGCCTTCATCTGTTTGTGAACCGGCAGCCCCGGCGCGGCCCATGATCGTCCTGCGGCATCTCTTCCGCTATCTGCTGCAACTGACAGGCCTGGCGGTGATTATCGGGCTCGCGGCGGCCGCGGCGGCGAGCCTGGTATTGCCGCGTTATCTGCAGGCGGAGGACGCGCTGGCAAAGGCGGACTATATCGTGCCGCTCGCCGGCGAATGGCATCGATATATCAGGGCGGCGGATCTCTACAGGCAAGGCTATGCCCCCAAGGTCCTGGTTTCAAACGCAAAAATAAGAGCACCATCGCGTTTCGACAAACTGCGCGTGGAAATGGGCATGCCGGCGCCGAACCCGCGCGAGATGCGCCAACGGCTGCTTGAGCATCTCGGCATTGCGAAAGAAGCCATCACCGCATTCGGCAACGGTCATATCTCGACAATCGAGGAGGCCGAAGCGCTTCGCCGCCACCTCGGGAGCAAACCGGTACGCATCATCCTGGTCACGTCTCCCTTTCACAGTCGCCGCGCCAGGATCATCTTCCAGGATACCATGCCGAATGGTGAATTCATGGTGACATCGCCGCCCGAAAAGCGCATCGAGCGGCGCTGGTGGCGCGACCAGAAGTCCGCGCAACGCGTGGTCTCCGAGACATTCAAGCTTGTCTTCTATTACCTGGGCGGCCGTTTCCGTTCAGATGCCGCACAACCTTGAACCCGGGAGAATCGCAGCAGGATTTAAGCAAGTCTTAAAGCCGATTTCCTATGCTTCCTCCCGACTATCGGAACCGGCGGGAACAAACGGCAATTCATGCTTGCCCTGTTGCGATCAGGCGAATGGCTAACCACGGAACGGCTGACCGTCGTCCCGCGGATGCTGCTTGCCGTCACGACACTCGCCATTATTGTCTGGATAGGCCTCTCCGACGGACTGATCGACCTGAACGGCAAACCGATTGGAACCGATTTTTCCAATGTCTACGCGGCCGGCGAATTCACCCTGCTGGGCGACCCCGCCAGCGCCTATAACCCCGCACTGCAGCACGCAGCGGAAAAGGCCGTTTTCGGGCGCGACGTGCCCTTCTATGGCTGGCACTATCCGCCGCTGTTCCTGACTGTCGCCGGCCTGCTGGCGATGTTGCCCTATGGCTGGGCGCTGTTCGCATGGATGGCGCTGACGCTGCCGGCTTACGCCGGAGTGGTTTACGGCATCGTTCCCCGCAAGGAATCGCTCATCCTCGCACTCGCCTTTCCCGCCGTTTTCATCAATCTGGGTCATGGCCAGAACGGGTTTCTCACCGCCGCCCTGCTGGGTGGCGCGCTGCTAATGCTCGACCGCAGACCGGTCATTGCCGGCGTGCTGATCGGACTGCTCGCCTACAAACCACAATTCGGCGTGCTGATCCCGCTTGTGCTTGCCGCCTCCGGACGCTGGACGAGCTTCCTCGCCGCCGCGGCGACCGTCCTTGCCGCGAGCATGGCGACCTATGCTCTCTATGGACCGGAGGTCTGGGCCGCCTTCCTGGAGAGCACCGAATTCACCCGTGGCGTCGTGCTCGAAGCCGGCGGCACCGGCTGGGCCAAGATCCAGAGCCTGTTTTCGGCGTTGCGGCACTGGGGCGCCGGGCTCGAGGCCGCGTACACGGCCCAGGCCGCCCTGCTGCTGGCTATCGCGGCAAGCCTCGTATGGTTGTGGCGTTCGCCGGCTGCTTTCGAGCTTAAAGCAGCGGCGCTGGCGACCGGATCGCTGCTCGCGACGCCCTACATACTCGACTACGACATGGTGGCGCTTGGCGTCGCCATCGCCTTTTTTGCAGCGCACGGCCTGCGCAGCGGGTTCCGCGACTGGGAAATATCGATGCTGGCCGCCGCGTGGGTATCGCCGCTGGTCGCCCGCAGCCTGATGGATGCCACGACGCTACCGGTTGGCCTCGCCGCCATGCTCGCCATTTTCGCCGTCATCCTGCGCCGCGCCGCGCTGGATACCGCCAGCACGGCGCCACAGAGGAGCGAACGCCTTGTCCAAGCTTGACCGCATACGCGAGGAACTTGACGATCTGCTGCCGCAAACCTCATGGGTGCGCAACCAGTCGATCGCCATTCTGCTGCCCTGTTACAATGAGGAAGCGGCCATCACCGGCGTCATCGAGGGTTTCCGGCGGGCCCTGCCCGCCGCGCGCATCTATGTCTACGACAATAACTCCACCGACGCGACGCGCGAAAAGGCGGCCCAGGCCGGCGCTATCGTGCGTAGCGAACCCTATCAGGGCAAGGGCAACGTCGTGCGCCGCATGCTGGCCGATATCGACGCCGACATCTACGTGCTGGCCGACGGCGACGCCACCTACGACCCGACCGCCGCGGGCCGGCTGATCGACACCCTCGCCAGCGGCAATCTCGATATGGTCGTCGGTACACGCGACGGCGGCGGCGAGCAGGCTTACAGGCGCGGCCACCAATGGGGAAACCGCTTCTTCAACCATGTCGTCGCCCACCTGTTCGGTCCCGGCTTTTCCGATATTCTCTCCGGGTACCGCGTGTTGTCGCGCCGCTTCGCCAAGTCCTTCCCGGTCACCTCCTCGGGCTTCGAGATCGAGACCGAACTTTCCGTTCACGCGCTCGACCTCAAGATCGCCACCGCCGAAATCGCCCTTCCCTACGGGAGCCGGCCCGAAGGGTCGCAGAGCAAGCTTAGAACCTACCGCGACGGCGCGCGTATTCTGTGGACCATCGCCATGCTCTATAAGGAGTTGAAACCATTCAGCTTTTTTGGAGCAGTCGGTCTTGCCTTGATACTGGCGGCCCTCGGCCTCGGCCTTCCGCTTGTCGCGACATGGCTGGAAACCGGGCTTGTGCCACGCTTTCCAACAGCGGTTCTTGCGATGGGCATCACACAACTTGGCGTGTTGAGCACCGCCTGCGGACTGGTGCTCGAATCCGTGTCGCAAGGACGGCGCGAGGCCAAGCGCATGCGCTACCTCGATCTTCACTCGGTGGCCGACAATTCGTGATGGACGCTCTTCGCAAGAGTGTCGCCCCAAGCGCCGAGTTCATCCGCTTCTGCGGCGTCGGCGCTCTCGGTTTCCTGATCGATGCGGGGTTGCTGCTGTGGTTCATTGAAACCGCCGGGCTGAACCCGTTTCTTGCCCGGGTGTTTTCCATTCTGCTGGCGCTGAGTACGACATGGGCCATGCACCGCAACTGGACATTCCGCTCCAACGGCTCGGGCCGCCTTGCCGAATGGAGCCGCTTCGCCGCCGTAAACGGAGCCGGCGGCACGCTCAACTATCTGGTCTATTCAGCAATCCTTCTGGCCCTGCCCGGCACCGCGCCGCTTCTCGCCCTCGCAGCGGGTTCAGCCGTTGCGCTCGTCGCCAACTATCTCGGTTCGCGCATATGGGCGTTCCGCAGGCGCCCCGCCATTCTTCCGCGCGCCTAAGATCCTTTCCGCGGAACGGAAGACCCGGCGCTCTCACCAGTGCAGCCCGCCCAATTCGACAAGCTCAGGTTTTTGGTTTTGCCGGGGCTGGTTTGCGGTTCGGCAAGTCACCGGCGCACCGATGCCGATCCCGAAAAACCACACCCATGACGATCTCGAAAACTGCCGGAGCGCTCGCTTATATGCAAATTTTCATATGATTGAATATAAATCTTGATACAGGTCAATGACCGTGCCCCAACAATGCCCCACAAAGCGGATAGTCATGAGGGGCGGATATGAGCCATCGGGATGGCATCGCGATAATGCTGCTGAACGCGCCTCGTAAAAACGTTGTGCGCCTGGCGCGGGCCGGCGCGGTGTTTCTTGTAGCGGCATTGGTTATTTGCGCCGCGGCGACGCCGTCCTTGAGCGAGGGCGGGCTAGCGCCCCACCTGTCCACCAATCCGGGCCCTGCGAATACTCTCGGCGGGCAAAGCAGTGCGGATTATTGGCGCCAGATCCGCCAGGGCCAGTCCTTCACGCTGGTCAATCCGCAAATGGGGCCGCCCGTTCTGGTCCAATCGGAAGGCCAGGACTGGCGCATTTTCCGCAATGAGACGATAAAGCGATATGGCGGATACCTGATATTGGCGATGCTCGCGGCGACTATCCTGTTCGCGGCTCTTCGTGGCCGGGTGCGTATCGAGGGCGGACGCTCCGGACGAACCATTCCGCGTTTCAGCCAGACCGAGCGGACCATCCACTGGTTCGTGGCCGCCGTCTTCATCATGCTGGGGGTGAGCGGTCTCGTTCTGCTGTTCGGCAGGACAATATTGGTGCCGGTGATCGGCAAGACCGCCCATGGCGCTCTTGCCAGCGCGATGTTGCAGGGTCACAACCTGCTGGGACCTCTATTCATTATCGGCATTCTGGCGATGGCGGTCGTCTATTTTAAAGACAATCTGCCCCGCAGCGCCGACATCGCCTGGTTCTTCAAGGGCGGTCCCTTGTTCAAGTGGCATGTCCCGTCCTGGAAATATAATGCCGGCGAGAAAATCTGGTTCTGGTCCGCGGTGATCGGCGGCATTGCCCTTTCAGGCAGTGGTATCTTAATGGAATTTCCGTGGCTTGCGCAGAACCTGCAGCAATTGCAGCTCGCCACTATCGTCCATGGCATCGCCGCCACCATCGTCATCGGCTTCGCCGTCGGCCATATCTATCTCGGCACAATCGGCGTCGAAGGCGCGTTGGAGGGCATGACCCAGGGGCAGGTCGATGAAAACTGGGCGCAGGAGCACCACCATCTGTGGGCCGATGCGGCGAGCGACGGTCCGTCCGCCGCCAGCGAAACCGCGCCGGCGGAGTAACGGCCAAACGGAGAGCTTCCGGACCGCTCTGCCCGGAGGAGTGAAGGGAACATAGCGATGTCGCTCATCTGGTTTGTCGAACAACCGCTCTGGTACCTCTCCGCGACGGTTTTCGTCGTCGGCGTCCTCTGGCGTCTGTTTGCCCTCGTTGCGCTCGGCAAAAAGGAAGATCTGAGCGTCGCGCGCGGTTCCGCGGGCGGCGGCGCGGTCAGGGCCGTGCTGTTGCATTTCATCCCGCATGGCGGGTTTTTCTCCAAGACCTTCTTCCATTTCCTGGCCGGGTACGCCTTTCACCTCGGCTTGTTCGTCCTGCTGCTGTTCGCCGCGCCGCACGTAACCTTTATCGACGAGCGTATTCTGGGCGTGGGCTGGACGCCGCTGCCGCGCTGGGCGTTTATCCTGACTGCGGAAATCGCCTTTGCCGGGCTGATCTTTCTGTGGGCGCGCCGAATCTCCGACCCCGTACAGCGGCAGATTTCCGACGCCGACGATCACGCCGGAACCTGGCTGACCTTCATCGCCATGCTGACCGGCTGTCTGGCCTTGCAGGAATCGAACGACGCCTTGCGCATCATTCACATGCTTTCGGTGGAAGTGTGGTTGATCTATTTCCCCTTTAGCCGCCTGATGCACGCCTTCACCTGGGTCCTCAGCCGCGGCAACATGGGAGCGGTCTTCGGCCGCCGGGGAGTAACGCCATGAGCGCTCAAAAAGCAATCGACGCCCTCGCCGGCCAGATCGACTCGACCGTGGCCAGCTATCTGGAGGCCTGCATTCATTGCGGGCAGTGCGCCGAGGCCTGCCACTTCTATCAAGTCACCGGCGACCCCAAATACACGCCGACCTACAAGATGCGCCCGATCGACCGGGTCTACCGGCGCGACAAGGCGCCCTTCTCCGGCCTGATGAAGGCCATCGGCCTGGCGCCGGACGAGCTGACGATGCAGGACCTGGAGGACTGGTCCGAGCTTCTGTACGATACCTGCACCCTGTGCGGCCGCTGCACATTGGTCTGCCCGATGGGCATCGACATTGCCACGGTGGTGCGCAAGTCGCGCGCCGGCCTGGTCGCCGCCGGCATGGTTCCGGAGGGGCTGCTGGCCGCCGCCGAGCGCGCGGTAGAACAGGGCAGCCCGCTGATCAAGCCGGGTGTTCTGGAAAAAGTCGTCGCCAAGCAATCGGCGGAAGTCGGCATCCCGATCGAACTCGACAAGAAGGGTGTCGACTATCTGGTCATCCTGTCGGCGATGGAAATCCTGAACTTCTACGAGGTGATCGGCGCGCTGGCGAAGATCTTCAAGCAGGCCGGCATATCCTGGACCATTTCGACAACGGCTTTCGAGGCCACCAATATCGGCTATCAGATGGGATCGCCGGACATCGCCCGCACCCTGGTGCAGCGTATCGTCGACTCCGCGGAGGAGCTGGGCGTCAAATATGTCATCAGCCCTGAGTGCGGGCACGCCTATACCGCGCTCAACTGGGACGGCCCCAACATGACCGGCAAGCGCCACTCCTTCAAGGTCATCCATATTCTGGAATTGCTGGAGCAGTTGCGCCGCGACGGCCGCGTCAAAACCAAGGGGCTCGACGGCCGGCGCATTACCTATCACGATCCCTGCCAGATTTCGCGGCGCGGCGGCGTCATCGACGAGCCGCGCAGCCTGATCGATCAGATCTCCTCCAACTTCGTGGAGATGCGGAACCACGGCGCCGCCAATATCTGCTGCGGCGGCGGCGGCGGCGTCAGCTCCAACCCGCGCGCGGAAGGCCTGCGCATCAAGGCCTTCGCCTGCAAAAAGGAACAGATCGACGAACTGGGTGGCGTCGAGGCCCTCGTCACCTCCTGCGCCAACTGCCGCAATGTGCTGGAAGAGGCGATCGACGAATTTGAAATGGACTTACCCGTAGTGGGTCTCACCGAACTGGTTGCCATGTATCTCGACGAGGGCGAAAAAAAGCCGGCCGCAAGGAAAAGGCGCAAGAAAGCGGCTTGACGCCCAACGCCTCCGCCGGTTGACAATTCACCTGCGCCTCATTGCCGAGACTGGCGGTTTGACATGTGCCGCGCCGGATCGATCGTTGGAATACCGCCGTGATGACGCTCGAAATGAAGACCTGACGGCGTAATCACGCCCCTCCCGCTCGCAAGCGGTGTCATCGTCCATGACGACTTTTTCGACTTGGTGGGAAAACGCTCACGCACCTCGAATTTCAAACTGGGACGCCGCGCCCCGCACACCCCTTGCCCCCTCGCTTCATCGGGCCGATGATGGGCGAAAACAGATGAGGGAAAGGCTTCCATGAATCTCCACGCACTCGCACTCGCCCGTCTTGAAAGAGGCGACGGCCCGGTTCGCGTGGGCCTGATCGGCGCCGGCAAATTCGGGTCGATGTTTCTGAACCAGGCTCCGACAAGTCCGCTGGAGGTAACGGCGATCGCCGACCTCGATCCGGAACGCGCGCGTGCGGCGTGCAAGAATGTCGGCTGGGACGAGGAGCGCATTCAGGCCACCGCCTTTCTCGGCGACGGCAAGCAACTGTGCGCCCGCGACGATGTCGATGTGGTGCTGGAAGTCACCGGCTCACCGCCCGCCGGCATCGCGCACGCCCGCGCCGCCTTCGCCAATGGCAAGCATATCGTCATGGTCAACGTCGAAGCCGACGTGCTCGCCGGTCCCCTGCTCGCGCGCGAGGCGGAAAGCGCCGGCGTCGTTTATTCGATGGCTTACGGCGACCAGCCCGCACTTGTCTGCGAGATCGTCGACTGGGCGCGCGCGGCGGGCTTCGAAGTCGTGGCCGCCGGAAAAGGCACGAAATATCTGCCCGACTTTCACGCTTCCACCCCCGATACGGTGTGGGACCATTACGGGCTCAGCGCGGAGCAGGCCGCGCAAGCCGGCATGAATCCGCAAATGTTCAACTCCTTCCTCGACGGCACCAAGTCGGGCATCGAGATGACGGCGATCGCCAACGCCACCGGCCTGTCGCCCTCGCCCGACGGGCTTGCCTTCCCCGACGTGCCGACGGACGAATTGCAGAACAGGCTGATACCGGCGGAGGATGGCGGCCTGCTGCACCACAAGGGCCAGGTCGAGGTCGTGTCCTCGCTCTATCGCGATGGCAGCGAAATTCCGAACAATCTGCGCTGGGGCGTCTATGCCGTATTCGAAGCGCCGAACGATTATGCGGTGGCCTGTTTTAAACAATATGGCCTCAAGACAGACCCCTCCGGGCGCTATTCGGCCATGTACCGGCCCTATCACCTGATCGGGCTGGAGTTGGGGATTTCCGCCCTCTCCGCCGCGTTGCGTGGCGAACCCACCGGACAAACCAGACAGTTCGCCTCCGACGCTGTCTCGATCGCCAAACGCGACCTGAAGCCCGGCGAAGTGCTCGACGGCGAAGGCGGTTTCACCGTCTGGGGCAAGGCGCAGCCCGCGGCCAAGAGCCTGCAGTTCGGCGCCCTTCCCATCGGCCTCGCCCATGGCGTCACCGTGACGAGGCCGATCAAGCAGGGCGAGACGGTGCGCTGGCAGGACATACTCGCGGACGAAACCGCAGAAGCAGTGCAGACACGCCGGGCCATGGAGCAGGCCTTCGGCTGAGCGCCCGCAGGCCGTTGGCCTGTGCTAGGCTAGCGCTCGTTGGAGAGGTTTAGGCTGAACAGGAACGGGATGATGCTAGAGCGGAAAATTCAGCAGGTGCTCGGATTGCAAGAGGTGGTGAGCACGTCGCCTGAAACGAGCGCCACCGATGCCGCCAAGAAGATGGCGGAGCACCATGTTGGGGCCATACTGGTCGGCAACGCCGATGAGGCATCCGGAATCTTCACCGACCGCGATATGCTGGAGCGTGTGGTCGCCTCCGGCCTGGCGGCGGACCGCACGGCCTTGCGCGATGTCATGACCCCGGACCCTGTTTTCGTCAGTCCCGGGGACACCTTGCTCACCGCCATGATGACCATGAAACAGCAGCGCTCGAGATATGTCCTGATCAAGGAGGGCGGTCAGGTCGTCGGGATCATCTCCGTGGTGGACATCCTGCGTGCTGTCGTGGACACCAGAGCCGAGGATTCCCACCAATTCGATCACCTCTGGCAAGGTTTCCCGGTGTAGCGCGGACGCCGGTTTGCCGCGGAATTGAACACCGCCCAATGCGAGCATTCGGCACTCTGGCTTCAGCGTGCGGAATGAAGGCCGGACCGGGCAGCCTGAAACTTGTCCCGAATGTCCAGCGGCTGGCCGCAAAAACAGTTTTCCGGCGACCTCCACCTGGCCGGTGCGACGACAAGGCCATCGCGTAACTTGATCTGGCTCAACGCGCCGAACCGGCTTCCCCGCCAAGCTAACAACACAATCGGAGGTGCCTCGTGAAACGCGCTTCGTTGCTAATGCTTGCATTTGTCCTTTTCGGCCCCGCGGCAAACGCGCAGGAGCAGGGCGACCCGGCTGCCGGACGCGCCTTTGCGGAAGAAGTCTGCGCGCTCTGCCACGCCGTGGGGCCCGGTGACATCCACTCGCCCAAGCTAGACGCGACGAGCTTCGAGACGGTGGCCAACACGCCCGGCATGAGCGTGATCGCACTGTCTGTCTGGCTGCAGACGCCGCACCCGACAATGCCCAATCTACTCCTGAAAACCGAGGACCTGCACAACGTCATCGCTTATATCACCAGCCTCAAGGACCGATAGGTGGGAACTCTAGCGCTTCGACAGGAACCATGATTACGTTGGAAGACTGCATCGCACTTTGCGACCTAACAGAAGAAGAGATACTTGCCATTGCCGAGCATGAACGCCTGCCGGAGATGGCGGCGGTCGCTTATGGTCAGTATCTGTTGAGCAAGAAAGACGGCCCCAAAAAAATCTGCCGGATGATTGTTGACGACATACGTAGCGGTCAACGACGCAACGACCGCGCCCACGTACAAACGCTGCTACACGTCCTCCATCACTTCTTGCGGTCCCATCCCGAGGCGGTGCCAGAAATTCATCCCTGGACCAGGGTTTTTTAGTTTCTGGCTCGAAAGTGATCGTCAAATAACGTCTCGCGAGCGAGCTTCCAGCAGTCTCGCCGCGAACCGCCAGCGTCAACTTGCCAAAGACCAACACCGGGTCACGGGGCGGTGCATTCCGGGTCGCTTTTCGGTCGCTCGCAATGTCAGCCTTGCCCGCGAAAGCAGACATAACCGCACAGCTGTTCCGGCGCAGCCGATTGGCAGGCGCACGGCCTAATTGTTCAGAATGATCTTCCGGTCGATCACCAGTTTTTCAAGCTGCCAGCATTCGAGCTTGTCATGGTCGGCGCAGACGAGGCGCATGGCTACGCCATAGGCGTGCGGGCGGTAATTCGAGGCTCCCGCATCGGCCATGAAGCCGCCAATCACGGCCCAGTGGTTCGGCTCGGGTTGCGGGTGGATATTGACGATATCGAAGGCGATGTCGAAATGCTGTTCGGGCAAGCGCTGGAAATGCTCCAGGACGAATTGCTGGGCCATGGCGACAATCAGCGCATCAGGCGGCGTCACGCTTTGCGCCGCAGCCGCGCGCGGCTGCAATAAAAGCAGCGCCGCTATGAGCATCGTTGGAGCGCGCATGAGACAAAGTCTCCGCCGCTGCGCGCGCGACTGTCAAAACAAGAGGGTGTGAGGGAGAGCCGCAGCTCTAATGCGCGTGACCGTGTGAGATTTCCTCTTCCGTTGCCGCACGCACCTCTTCCACCGTGACGTCGAAATGCAGCACCTGGCCGGCGAGCGGGTGGTTCCCGTCCACGGTTACCTCGTCCCCGCTAACCTCGGTGACGGTTATGAGCTGCGCCTCGCCCTGTGGCCCTTGCGCCTGGAACTGCATGCCCGCCTTGATTTCCGGCGCGCCTTCAAAGGCGCTGCGCGGCACCGTCTGGACCATCTGCGGGTTGACGTCGCCATACCCCTCCTCGGGCTGAACCACGACTTGAACGCTGTCGCCCGCGCTCTTGCCCTCAAGCGCCTTTTCAAGGCCAGGCACGATATTGCTGGCGCCGTGCAGATATTTGAGCGGGTCGCGTCCGTCGGATGAATCCAGCTCCTCACCCTCTTCGTTGGTCAATTTATAGTGCATCGACACCACGCACTTGCTTGCAATATTCACGAGAAATCTCCTCGATTTTACGCGTACAGGCGGAATAAATTTCACACCTGTCAACAAGATAGACCCGCTTGTGAGGGTTTGTATCCGCAATCTTACCCGAAATAGCTGGCAGGGTTAACGGAAATCCTTATTTGCGCCACAAAATCTGCCGCCGCCGGACACATTGCCGTCGAAGGGCCGCCCAAAAAATGGAGTTATATGCGACGTCTTCGAGAACGCGAGAGGAGACAATCCGATGAAAAGATGCGGCGCGGCGGGGCGCGCGCGCGCTCAATGCCGGATTATCCGGCAGACGACGCGCGATTTCGCCATGGCCCTTTTGGTCTTCTTCACAATCTTTGCATTCGCGGCGCTCGACGCGCGCCCCGCGCAACCGGCCCCGGCGGTTTGGTCCGCCTCGCAACTGCTGAAACTGGTGGACGACCCCTATGCGCCGATCGTCCGCGCGCAGGTCAAGCCCGATCCGCAAATTCTGCCGCCGTCACGCGCGGCGGCGGGAACCGATGACGTCCCGACGGCACGGCCGGTCCCGGCCGCCCGGCTTGCGACCATCGGCATCATGGCGCTGCTGTTCGCGGCAATGAGCGCGCTGACGCTCGGCCTGTGGCGGCATCTCGGGCGCACCATCGCCGCTCCCAGGCGCGCCAGACAGAACCCCCATGCCCGGCCGAAGCGCCGGTGAATGCCGAATGCACGGCCGCGGCGGCGGCGCTTCATCGCTCACGATATTTATGAGTTCTCAACCTAGGATAGCCGCCGGCGAATCCGGCGCGCAACCGCTTCGGCGTCCGCGGCATCGGCGAGACGCACGCGCGTGCCGTCCTTGCGGTGCAAAATGAGCGCGCCACCGGCGGCGAGCCGGCCGAGGGGACCGTAAACAACCTCGACGCGCGACAGCTCCTCAAAACCAAGCCCGTACCAGCGCGGCCGCAACCAGCCGCACCGGTATTCTATCCGCGTGGAAGTCAGCCGCAGCCCGAAGGACCGGCGGCGCAGCCAAGCCCGCGCCAACAGCAGCGGAACGCCGAGCACAACGACCAGCAAAAGCAACCGCGCCAATGCCATGTCGCCGCGTCCTTGCACCGCCATGACAAGCC
>JAJFHO010000216.1 GCA_021775575.1 Hyphomicrobiales bacterium | reverse complement strand
CTGGGCGGCGGCGGCGATGGCGGCGCGGACGCGGTGCGCGAAGTGGGGACGGTCAAGTTGCTGGCGCGCACGATCGAAGGCGTTTCCCCGAAGGATTTACGCAGCCTCGTCGATGACGGCAAGAAACAGGTGGGGTCGGGGATTGTCGCCATCATCGGCATATCGGATGAAGGCAAGGCCGGTATCGTCGTTGGCGTGACCGACGATCTTACCACGGACTATAATGCGGTCGAACTGGTCAAGACCGGTGCCGAAATGCTCGGCGGCAAGGGCGGCGGCGGACGGCCAGACATGGCCCAGGCCGGTGGTCCGGAAGCCGGCAAGGCGGACGCCGCTCTTGAAGCGATCGCCCGGCAGGTGAGCGAGCGCGCAGGTGCCTGACAAGAGCGCGGCATCTTCATCGCGGCAAGAGCCGGCCCCTCCCAAGAGCTGGCGCAAAGCGACCCACGATATACTGGAGCATACCAATGCCGACGATCCGGTCAGCCTGGCCGTCAATACCGGTCTCGTCGCCCTGATCCTGCTCAACGTCGCCGCCTTTGCCGCGGAAACCGTGCCGGCGATTGGAGAACGTTACGGCGAGGCTTTCGAGCTGTTCAATTTGCTTTCGGTCGCCATCTTCACCCTCGAATATGTCGCGCGGTTGTGGTCCTGCGTGGAGATACCGCTGTTTCACGACGTAAACCCGTCCCGCGCGCGGGCGCATTTTGCCTCGCGGCCGTTATTGCTGGTCGACCTGATGGCGATCCTTCCCTTCTATCTGAGTTTCCTGCTGGCGATGGATTTGCGCCTGTTGCGGGTGCTGCGCCTGTTCCGTTTCCTGAAGCTGGCCCGATACTCGCCGGCGCTCTATTCGCTCGCCCGCGTGATCAGGAGCGAATGGCGGGCGCTGACCGGCGCGCTTCTTGTCATGATGGCGCTGTTGCTTTTCGCCTCCACCGGTATCTATTTCATCGAACGCGGCGTACAGCCGGACGTGTTTGGCAGCATTCCGCAATCCGCCTGGTGGGCGCTGGCGACGCTGACCACAGTCGGTTATGGCGACGTCGTTCCGCTTACGCCCCTGGGCCGGATGTTCGGCGGTCTTGTCATGATATTCGGTCTTGGCATGTTCGCATTGCCGATCGCCATTATCGCGAGCGGTTTCAGCCAGGAAGCCAACCGGCACGAATTCGTTGTCACCTGGAGCATCGTCGTGCGCGTTCCGATCTTCGCACAGCTCGACAGCGCGTCGCTGAGCGAAATCATGGCGCTGCTCTACTCGCGCACCTATCCGGCGGGCGCGCCGATCCTGCGGGTCGGAGACACCGCGGATTCGATGTTCTTCATCGCTTCGGGAGAAGTTGTCGTCGACGGGGACGCCGGGCCCGTGACGCTGGCCGCAGGCGATTTCTTCGGTGAAATGGCGCTGATCGAACAGCGCCAGCGTGAGCATAATGTAACAGCCCGCAGAAAATGCCGCCTGCTGCTGCTGGACAAGGCGGATTTCGACCGGTTGTGCCACCGGATGCCCGAAATTATCGACCAAATTCGTGGCGTCGCCGACGCCAGGCAACAGGCCGCGCAGCAGGCGGCGCGCTGAATACGATGCGGCGCGCCCCGGGTCAGGCCATCGCCTTCTGGAGATTTTCGTCGATCTTGTCGAGGAACCCGGTCGTCGACTGCCATGCCTGTTCGGCGCCGACCAGCAGGGCAAGGTCTTTCGTCATGAAACCCGATTCAATCGTGTTGACCACCACCTCTTCCAGCGTCTCCGCGAATTTGGCGAGTTCGGTATTGTCGTCGAGCTTCGCCCTATGTTTCAGTCCGCGTGACCATGCGAAGATAGAAGCCGTTGAATTTGTGGAAGTTTCTTCGCCGCGTTGATGGGCGCGATAATGCCGGGTCACGGTTCCATGCGCGGCCTCGGACTCAACCGTCCCGCCATCGGGCGTCATCAG
Source organism: Hyphomicrobiales bacterium (assembly GCA_021775575.1). Lineage (GTDB taxonomy): Bacteria > Pseudomonadota > Alphaproteobacteria > Rhizobiales > Methyloligellaceae > JAJFHO01. The sequence continues at coordinate 6,729 of JAJFHO010000216.1, read as the reverse complement.
CACGCTGGTCATCAGGCCAAGCGAGCCGAACCCCTGCGCCACGGTGTCCGACTGCACATCGCCGTCGTAATTCTTGCAGGCCCAGACAAAACCGCCGGACCATTTCATCGCCGCCGCCACCATGTCGTCGATCAGGCGATGCTCATAGGTGATGCCGGCTTCGTCGAACTTGTCCTTGAATTCCGCGTCGTGAATTTCCTGGAAAAGGTCCAGGAAGCGCCCGTCATAAGCCTTCAGAATCGTATTCTTGGTCGACATATAAAGCGGATATTTGCGCGCCAGCGCATAATTCATGCTGGCACGGGCGAAATCGCGGATGGAGGCATCCAGATTATACATGGACATGGCCACGCCGGAGCCGGGGAAATCGAACACCTCATGCTCGATTGAGTCGGAACCGTCCTCGGCTTCCCAGCGGATTGTCATCTTGCCTTTTCCCGGGACGAGAAAGTCCGTCGCCCGGTACTGGTCGCCGAATGCGTGACGGCCGATGATCATCGGCTCGGTCCAGCCGGGCACCAGCCGGGGCACATTCTGGCAGATGATCGGCTCGCGGAAGATCACGCCACCCAGAATGTTGCGGATCGTGCCGTTGGGCGAGCGCCACATTTTTTTCAGGCCGAATTCCTCGACCCGGGCCTCGTCGGGGGTGATCGTCGCGCATTTGACCCCAACGCCATGCTTTTTGATGGCGTGGGCCGCATCGACCGTCACCTGATCGTCTGTGGCGTCCCTGTACTCTATCCCCAAATCGTAATATTCGAGCTGAATGTCGAGATAGGGATGGATCAGCTTGTCCTTGATGAACTGCCAGATGATCCGAGTCATCTCATCGCCGTCGAGCTCGACGACCGGATTGTCGACCTTGATTTTTGCCATGATGAATTGATCTCCCGGAACTTGTCGGCGGCGGCGCCGGATGTGGTGAAATTGTGCCTCGCGCCGCCCCTTATCGGTCCTATGTAACGTTGCGGCGGCGGGTCTCCTATAGCATTGTGGCCCGCGATGACAAACCAGACCAATGACGCAGGTGACGCCACCCCCGCGGACTGCCGTTCCGCGGCGGTGCCGTCGATCATATTGGTCGAGCCGCAACTCGGAGAGAATATCGGCGCCGCGGTGCGGGCCATGGCCAATTTCGGGCTCTCGGACCTCAGATTGGTCAACCCGCGGGACGGCTGGCCGAATGCCAAGGCCGCCGCCTCGGCGTCGGGGGCTGACAGGGTCATTCGCGAGGCTCGGCTGTTCGACAGCACTGAGGCCGCGGTCGCGGACCTTCATTATCTGTGCGCAACCACCGCGCGGTCCAGGGATGTCATAAAACCTGTATTCACGCCCGAAACGGCAACTGCAGAGATGGTGTCGCGCATTGGTGCGGGACAGGAATGCGGCATAGTGTTCGGCCGGGAAAAATCCGGCCTCAACAATGATCAACTGGCGCTTTGCGATATTATCGTTACCGCGCCGGTGAACCCCTATTTCGCGTCGATAAACCTGGCTCAATGCGTCTTGCTTATGGGCTATGAGTGGGCCAGGCAAAATCAGGCTGGCGGCCTGGGCCGTGAAACGGAATTTGACGGTCCCGCGCGCGAAGGGTTACAGATGCACCGCACCCGGCCTGCGACAAGGGCGGAAATTGTCGGGTTTTTTGAGCATCTGGAAACCGAGCTCGACAAATCCGGGTTTCTGTGGCCACCGGAGAAGCGCCCGGTGATGGTCCGGAATCTGCGCAATCTGTTCAACCGGATGAGTGCGAGTGAACAGGAAGTTCGTACGCTTCGCGGGATTGTGTCATCTCTGTCGAAGCGGCGGAACGTGCGCGGCGATACGCCATAGTTCCGCCCTGATTTTGGTATTGCGATGGGCGGCAATAGTGATAGCTTGCCTGCCGAACGAGCACAGGGGCTGATAATGAAAAAGGCTTTGTTGAGTTGCCTTTCCGCGATTGCGGTCATGGGCTTGGTTTGTGCTTCGATTGCGCTGCCCGTAACCGCGCAGGAGCAGAAGAAGCAACCAAGTGACCGCACCGTCGATTTTTTGAAAACTTTCGTAGAGGGGTTTTTGATCCCGGACGAGATTCCGCTCGCCGATGGCACCAAGATGAAAGTCGACAGGGCCAACGAGACGGAAATGAAAAAGTTCGCGATCCCGCGTGACGACATGCGCCGGATTATCCGGATCGCCTACAGCGGTGCGACGGCTGAAATTTGCAAACGGATGGATTTGCAAGAGAGCGCCTACCGCTGGATGAAGGCGGAAGAGATCAAGAAAAAGAAATGGTCCAAGCAGCAGCTGTTTTTTATCAGCCGGCTTTTTGTCGCGACAGTGATGTGGCAAACAGGCAGCGCCAGCGGCGTTGTGAAAGATGAAGATGGCGCCGAAAAGGTCGACACCTCGCCGGGCGCAGCCATAGTCGCTGAAACGAAGAAGATTATTTGCACCGACGCGCGCCGCGAAACGGTAAATAAGCTTGAAACCTTCCTGAAAGAGGCCGGCAAGGGCTGAGGGCGGGCGGACTGGCGCAAGCGCCGCGTTGACACATCCCGGATTATACGTGTAACAGACGCGCGCGGATCGAATTTGGTTCGTGTGGACTTACGTGCCCGTGGGGCGCTGCGCATGCGGCGGCCCTGTCGGCCCTGGAGGCGGGGCAGAGGAGGGCGCGTTTCATAATCGCATTTTCATTTCGCTCTACGGAGTTTCAAATATGACCAAGCGCATTCGCGCAAAATACAAGATCGATCGCCGCCTTGGCGAGAATATCTGGGGCCGGAGCAAAAGCCCGGTCAACAAGCGGGAATATGGCCCTGGCGAGCATGGCCAGCGCCGCCGCGGGAAGATGTCCGACTATGGCACGCAGTTGCGGGCCAAGCAGAAGCTGAAAGGCTATTACGGCAATATAACCGAAAAGCAGTTCAAATCCGTCTACCGCGAAGCGGAGCGGATGCGTGGCGATACATCCGAGAATCTTATCGGATTGCTGGAGCAGCGGCTGGATGCGGTCGTTTACCGGGCCAAATTCGTGCCAACGGTTTTTGCCGCGCGGCAGTTCGTGAACCATGGCCACGTCAAGGTCAACGGCCGGCGTGTGAATATAGCCAGCTATCGCTGCCAGGTCGGCGATGTCGTCGAGGTCAGGGACAAATCACGCGATATGGGCCTCGTTCTGGAAGCGAACCAGAGCCCGGAACGCGACGTACCGGACTATCTCGACGCCGATCATACCAAGATGAATGCGAAGCTGACGCGGATTCCGGTGCTTGCCGATGTTCCCTATCCGGCGATGATGGAGCCAAATCTGGTCATCGAATTCTATTCGCGCTAACCGCGCGTCCCGACGCAACCAATTCAGGGCCGTCCTTACCTGTAAGGCGCGGCCCTGGTTGTTTACGGGACCCGGTCTGTGCGGCTCCTGTTGAGCATTTGGGGGCCATCAGGCCAGGCTTCCGGCCAGTAGCCAGCCGCCGGCGCCGATCATCGCCGCGGCGAGGGCGTGGCCGAAGCCTGCCCCCCATGGCGCCAGTTTTTCAACCAGAACGGCGATTGCCAGACCCGCGATCCAGACGAGATTCATAACGCCGCCAGCGAACAGCAGCGCCATCAGGGCCCAGCAGCATCCCAGACAATAGGCGCCATGCGTTGCGCCCATTGCAAACGCGCCGGACCGCCCGGACCGCCAAGCCCGCGACAGATAGTCCGCCGGCGAGCGGCAATGCTCCAGACAGGCCGCCTTGAGGGGCGTGAGCTGGAACAGGCCGGCGGCTATCAGCAACAGCGCGGTGAGCGTTGCATTTGTGCTCCACATCAGCATCTGGTGCAGCAGTCCGGCTTGTTCCAGCCCCCATTGCGCGGCCGTCGCGGCCGCACTGAAGCCAAACCAGGCGGCGAGATAGCCGGCGGCGAACACGAATGTGGGCAAGACGCCAGCCGCCATTTGCCGCTTTTTCTGGGCATGGCGGGAAACGCGGGCGTAGAGCAGGATCATTGGCGCCGCGCTTGGCGTCATCATGGCGATCATCATCACCCACCACATGGCGAGCATGATGGTCCAATAGCCCGGGCTCCAGGCCATCGCCATTCCGCTGGGGGCGGGTGGCGGAAACCGCCAGGTCGTCATGGCGATTGTGCTCATGCCCGTCCCCGCGCCGGTCAGGAGATAGGCCCATGCCAGCAAGGTGAGGAGAACAAGCCCGGCGAGCGCTATCGCCCGGTCTTTGCGGACAAGCTGCTCGGTGACCGTGACGGCTGAAACTGGCATGGCGGGGTCGGGCATGAAGCTAGCGGACGATGCCGTTATGGCTCAGATGAAGATGGGCGAACTGGCCATAGCTATCCTTGAATGCCAGCTTGATCGGTCCCTTTGCCGTGCCCGATGCGCTGCCCATTTCCGCCACCGAATATTCGAAGCCGTTGGGAAGCTCGATACGCGCGCGATGTTCGTTTCCGGTGACCGGATTGCGGATCGGTTCGCCGGTCATTTCAATGAGCCCGTTCACCTTGACGCTGCCCCGTCTTGCTTCGACATCGATGTCGATTTCGATCGGCTCGAAAGCCGGTTCGTGGACTTCATCGAGCGTACCCGCGAACACATTCCAGTCTCCGACGCTACGCCGCAAGGGCCGGCCAGCTGTCGTCCTCGATAATTCCATACGGCCCATAAGCGACATAGGTCAGCAGGCCATAGGATGCGGACCGCTTGAAGGCGATATCGCCCTCGCCGGAGAAGGCGCCGCTGGCCATATCGGCGGAGCGAAACTCGAACCCTTCCGGCAGGACGATTTTTGCCGGGTGGGGCGCCCCCGTGACCGGATTGCGGATCGGCTCCAGCGTCATCTCCATCATGCCGGGCACCGAAAAACCGCCGGTACCCTGTGCGAGATCGCAGGCAAATTCGATATTGGCAAAGACGGGGTCGAATTCCTTCTCGAACGTCGATCCGTAAATATTGAAAACCGTGGTCGGCTCCTGCTCTTGGCCATCGAGAATCCTGAACAGGGCCTGGCGCTGTTCCTCGGTGGCGCGCTCGTCGATTGCGCCCTGGACAATGCCGGCGCCCTCATGCACCGCACCGGGCCAGCGGAAGCGCGCGGCAACAATGAGCCCGTCGAGGCGCACATCGCCAAACCAGCCTTCCTCGATCAAATGGGCCTCAAGCCCCTCGCACAGACCGTGGGTCGGCTTGCCGTTGAATTCGCACGGACATCCATAGGCGCAGCTGCACGAGCCGATCTTCGGCCCCTTTATCTTCCAGTCGACATAACCCATCCTTCGATCCCTTCATCTCGCTGCGGCCTTGCGCTATTCGGCCTAGGTGGTGGCGGCGATGGGATATTCAAGCACAAATACGAAATCTCGTTCCGGGCCGGTTTGGCAAAACTGCCGCGAGAAATAAAAAAGCCCTCCACAATTCCAGGTGGAGGGCTTTGATTTCGTGAAGTTTTTTTCGCGTTACGCAGGCATCGTCTGCGCATTATTTTTGATGTCCTTGGACGTCAGCAATTGTTGCAGCTCACCATCCTGGAACATCTCCCGGATGATATCGCAGCCGCCGACGAATTCGCCTTTGATATAGAGCTGCGGCACCGTCGGCCAATTGCTGTAGGCCTTGACGCCTTCGCGGACAGACATATCGTCAAGGACGTTGACGTCGGAATAGTCGACATCCAGATATTCCAATATCTGGACGACCTGGCTGGAGAAGCCGCATTGCGGGAACTGCTTGCTGCCCTTCATGAACAGCACAATATCGTTGCTGGCGACCTGTTTGCCAATCCAGTCGTGAATTTCCTGTTCGCTCATTTCGCTTCTTCCAATCGCTGGTTAATTGTCGGGAGCCGATGTCTGCAGGGCCAGCGCGTGCAGCGCGCCGCCCATATTGCCTTCAAGGGCTTCATAGACCAGTTGGTGCTGTTGAACGCGGCTCTTGCCTCTGAATTCCTCCGATACGACCGTGGCCGAGTAATGATCGCCATCACCGGCGAGGTCGCGGATCGATATATCGGCGTCAGGGAGCTTATTTTTAATAAGCCGCACGATTTCCTTTTCGTCCATGGGCATGAGTATATTCGCCTCCTTTGAGGCTGATACTACATTGCTCCCATATAGTGCGGCAACCAGCCTTCTTGAAGATCGCGCAGACGCTCCAGCGGCACAGGCTCTTCTCCAGCGACCAGCAGAGTGTCTCCGCCGCTCATGCCGACCGCGCGGACAGGGATGCCGGCCCCCCCGCAGCGATCGATAATCTCCGCGCTGTTTTTGCCGGCGGCAACGATATAGCGGCCCTGATCCTCGCCGAATGCCATGGCATGAGGTGGCAGCGGCCCCGAATGGGGATGAAGCGTCGCGCCCGTGCTCCCGGCAAGCGCCATCTCCGCCACGGCAACGAGAAGTCCGCCATCGGAAATATCATGCACGGCCGTTACTGCGCCCTCGCGGATAAGTGAACGCACGAAATCGCCAATCCGCTTTTCCGCCTGCAAGTCGACGGGCGGCGGCGCGCCCTCGCGCCGCGCCAGCATCACGTCCATATAGAGCGATTGCCCGAGATGACCCTTTTCGGCGCCGAGCAGCAGCAGCGTGTCGCCTTCATTACGAAGCGCGATACCGGCCATTTTTTCGATATCCGGGATCAACCCGATTCCGCCGATGGCGGGCGTCGGCGGAATCGCCACGCCGTTGGTCTCGTTGTAGAGCGCCACGTTGCCCGAAACGACCGGATAGCCGAGCGCA
>JAJFHO010000215.1 GCA_021775575.1 Hyphomicrobiales bacterium | reverse complement strand
TTCCCGCCTTCGCGGGAATGACGAAAAGTGGCGGGGGTGGCGAGTTGGGGGGGTGTGTGCTTCCCCCTCTTCGTCATCCTCCGGCTTGACCGGAGGACCCAGTATCCTCCAGCCTTTGCGGTATGAGCACGGACAAAAGTTACACTGTCTATATTCTCTCAAGCGGCATTGGCGGCACGCTCTATATCGGCGTGACCAATGATCTTGTGCGCCGGGTGTATGAGCACAAGACAAAAGTCGCTGACGGGTTCACGAAGAAACATGGCGTCGACCGGCTTATCTATTATGAGCAGTTTGAAGACGTTGAAGCTGCTATCCGCCGGGAAAAGCGGCTCAAGCGATATAACCGTGAATGGAAAATTCAACTCATAGAGGAAGAGAACCCGAATTGGGTTGATCTCTATCCCTCAATCACAGGCTTTTGAGGATACTGGATCCTCCGGTCAAGCCGGAGGATGACAGTAAGAGAGGCCCCCCGCCGGACCGGGTTTGTAACCCCGTCCGCATGTTCATTGAGGCTCGCGGTAGGAAGCCCCCCACCCGTCATTCCAGCGAAAGCCTTAAATCCAGCGTGACATGCCACACGCACCGCCGTTAAAGACTGGATCCCGGATCGCGCGGCGGATTGGGACAGGTGGCATAGCTCACGCCCGGGCCGCCGCTTGTCCGGGATGACAAATTCAAAGTTACGGTGACCGTTCACCAAATCCAGTTGTCTGCCCATGGCACTCGCCCCAATGGGTTCCCGTCCCCGCCTGCGCTGGGGACAGGCTCTGCGCGGGAATGACGAGGATGTGGCACGGGCTGTCCAGCACACTCAACCGTCATCGTCCGGCTTGGCCGGGCGACCCGGTAGCCATCGCGGCTGCTTGGGTCGGTATGCCGGTGGTTACCGGGTCGAGCCCGGTAATGACGCATGCAGGATCGTGTGGTGCTAGTGTGCAACGACGCGCGTATGCCCCGCCCCATCGAAACCCACGGAGACAAAGCCATGACCGCCAAGCCAGCCATCCTGAAGCGGGCCGACTGGGCCTCCCATGCCACGCTCTGGAAGGGCAAGTTCGAGGGCAAGGATATCGGCACGGGCGTAACCGTGCTGTTCTACGCGACGCAAGAGATAGGCGTCGGCCCGAAGTGGCACGTCCACCCCTATGACGAGATTTTCATCATGCGGCAGGGCCGCGCGCTCTTCACCATCGGCGATGAGAAGATCGAGGCGGAAGCCGGCGACATCCTGTTCGGCCCCGCCGAGATACCGCATAAATATCACAATCTGGGGCCGGGCGTGCTGGAGTCGACGGACATCCACCTCTCGGAGACATGGATCCAGACCGATCTGGACGATCCGGAACTTGACGGCGCGTGACGCGGCTTTTGGGGTGAGAAGAAAGAGCAAAGGCTTGCGCTTCACATCATGGTGCCGTCCCGGGACTTGTTCCCGGGACGGCGGTCGCGGAGGGGCGAAGAACCCGAGCGGAGCGAGGCAAGACCGACTGGCCGCCGCCCGGTCAGGGCGCGCCCGCGCAGGCCCGCGCGCCATGCGCGCGGAACAGCCGCGAGCGCAATAAACCAAAAAACTTATCCCCGCCCCTCGCCGCTGCCTTAAACTCCGCTCATCCCTTCCCGCCGACAGGGACTCGTCCGGACCGTCCGGTTGGGTGGAGGGGATGCGGCTTTTGCGAAGACTCTTTGTCTGCGCTACCGCGCTTCGCGCGCCTTGTGCGCGTTTGGTGCGATACCGCTCGGCAACGGGCCTAACGGACCCAGTCTTCCCGAACGTGCCGTCCCGGACCCGGGGGTATTACGGCCCCCGCGCCTGAGAGCTGGAGTCGGGTGTTTCGACCCGACCTCAAGACGCCGGGCGGATTTCGAAAAGACGCCGCGCGGGGCGCTGCGAAGCGGCCTTAAAAAATTAACGGCATGGTCGCATCTCAGCGCCCCGTGGCCCTTCAGTTTCATGCTCACGTGCCGGCAGGCAGCGTGGCTTTTTTGCTTGCCCTACCGCCCTTCGGGCTGCTTGAGGGCGCCATTCGGGCTGCCCTACCGCTTCGTTGCGCGAGGGCGAGGGCGCGAACAGGTAAGCCCGGTAAGGATAAAACGCGGCGTGAATTGCCATAATTGGCGCGATTTTCAATGATCAGACTGCGCTTTGAGCAACCAAGAAAGAATGCGACATGATCTGCTCCCTGCTGACGGCCGTCTCGATATTTGCCGGCGTGTGTTCCGATGCGGTGCCCCAGGCGCTGGCGGGCAAGCCGCCGAGCTTCAGCGTCGAGCTGGCCCGGACCATGATCAACAAGCACCGGGCGGGTCACGGGCTGGCGCCGCTGGCGATCGACCGGCGGCTGATGGCGGCGGCGAAAGCGCATTCCGCCGATCTCTCGCGCCGCGGCTCGATCACCCATCGCGGCTCCGACGGCTCCTATCCCAAGGACCGCGCCCGGCGCTTTGGCTACACGCCGCGCCTTGCGTCGGAGAATGTCGCCGCCGGCTACCACAATACGGGCGACGTCATAAAGGGCTGGAAGGGCAGCCGCGGCCACAATGAAAACCTGCTCCGGCGCGGCGCCAAGCATATGGGCATGGCGCTGGTCTATAACCCCAAGGTCGGCAAGCAGACCTATTGGACGCTGGTCATCGGCGTGCCGCGATAGCCGGACGCGGGCGGTCCGGACCGCATCTGAAACGTCCAGACCCCGCGGCTATTGGCCGACGGTTCTTTTCATCGCCTCCGCATCCTGGCGGACGCGTTCGGCGCGCTCGCGCGCTTCCTCCGCGCGCAGCCGTTTGCGGGTTTCCTCGCGCCGCTTCTTGCCTTCTTCATCCAGGCCCATTGCCTTTTTGATCGCTTCCAACATGTTGCCCTCCTTTCAGCAACGCATGGCCGCGCACGCGGCCGCTCTCGAGGAGCGGCCGGCTGGCAGAATGGTTCAGGCGCTGGAATTTAAACTGCGCGCGCTCAGTCGAGCCGCTACCGTCTTGGGCAAATTCTAACGCAAGGCGGTCGGCGAAATCAATTGGCCGCAGCGGGAATGACGCGGGGACGGGCGCGGCATCTTCGCGCGCCTGTCAAAGAGGTCCGTGCCGCTGGCGCGCCGCCGGGCAATAGCGATGTGGATTCACTCCTGCAGCGTTCAGGCGCCAGAATTTCCGCTGGCGACAGGTTGGAGGTGCGAACGGCGCGAATATGGGGTAGCGAGGGGGGCGACGACAACGGCATCGACACAGGACGCGGCCCATGCCCCCCTCACCCGAACCCCTCACCATCCGCGAAACAGACCACTGGGCCTGGCGGGTGCACACCAACCAGGCGCATCTGGGGCATATGGTGTTCGTGGCGCGGCGCGAAACGCAAGGCTCGCTGGCCGACTGCTCGTGCGAAGAGTGGCAGGATCTGCATGCCGGGATCGCGCTCTACGAGCGCCTGATGGCCACGCTGTTCGCGCCGGACCGCTTCAACTATACCCAGTTCGGCAATGAGTGGGCGCAGCTCCACGTCCATGCCTTTCCGCGCTACCGCGACGGCGCGGCATGGAAGGGCATCTCCTTCCCCGATAGGCAATGGGGGGCCGCGCCGATCCCCGAACCGCCCTCGCCGCTCGCGGGCGCGGAGCTGGCAGAGTTCGCCGCGTGGTTCAAGGCGAAGCTTGAAGGGCACGTGCGAGGCTGAACCGCGCCCCGCGCCCTACCGCGCCTGCCCCGCCTGTTCGGCACTCGGGCGGTAGGGCTCGGCCTTGGCCCGCAACCGGTTCACTTCGGCTTGCGAGTTTTCCAGCCTTACGCGTGTTCCCGCCAGCGCCGCGCGCAACGTCGTGACCTCGCTCCTGATTTTGCCGAGCGCGCTTTCCGCCACGGCCTTCGCCTTGGCCGCTTGCGCAACGCGCGCCTTCAAATCCGCCACTTCGGCGGCGAGCGCCACGGCGCGTTTGTCCGCCGTCTCGGCCCCGGAGCTCAAAGCCGCGAGCTCGGAGCGGGCCTTTTCCTCATCGCGCGAGGATTGCGCGATGAGCGTGCCCTGCACGGCAAGCTCTTTCATGATGTCCTGCTTGTCGGCCAGCGCGCTCTTCAGCAGGACTTCCGTCTCGCCCGCCTTGGCCTGGGTCTGGCGCAGCGCCGTCATGGCGCTCGCAAGCTCGCCGCGCGCCTGGATCAGCCCCACGCCGGCGAATATCAGAAGACCGGTCAGAACCGCCAAACCGGCCCAGACCCGCTTGGAGAGAGACGCACGATAGGCGTCCGCGCCTATCCTTTGGCCCGCGGCCGGCTTCGCGGAGGCCTTGCTGGCCGCCCGTTTTCTCCTTCGCATGAGTCTCGCGCTCCCTGTCGGTCATTGGTGGGACATCATCATTCCGCCATGGCCTGATCTTAGGATAACGAGATAGTGCTTCAAAAAAAAGGGCAAGAAAGTTCGACGCCGCGCCGCAACCGGATGGCGCAAGGCGCGCTATTTCGTATCCCCGGCGCCCTTTTCGTCCTCCCGCAACGGCACTTTCACCAGCGCCTCGCCGTCGAGAACGAGGGTGTCGCCAACCGCGCAGGCGCAGACCAGCCGCGCGCGGGCGCGCTCGCGAATAAGTTCCCCGACGGTGACCTCCACATCCACCCGGTCGCCGATGCGCACAGGCGCACGGAAGTTGAGTGTCTGCGATATGTAGATCGCGCCGGGGCCCGGCAGGCGCGTTCCGAGCAGCGCCGAGATCAGCCCCGCAGTGTAGAGCCCGTGCGCGATGCGCGTGCCGAAGGGCGTCCTGGCGGCGAAATGCTCCGAGAGATGAATGGGATTGCGGTCGCCGGTGATCTCGGCAAAGCCCACCACATCGTCGGAAGAGACGACCTTGCTGAGCCGCTCGGTCATGCCAACCGAAAGATCCTCGAAGTAAAGCGTCTGCAGGGGCAGCAGCATGGGGTCTTCTCCTAAGCATTCGAATCGCCTGGGCGTCCGCCGCAGCATAGCCGATAACGCCGCGGAGCGGCACACGCCGCCACATGCATATGTTGAAAGCAGGTATCTGCGATCTTGCAGGTGCAGGCTTTCCCTCTATAGACTACGCACCACAAATCATTTCAGCAGAGGGGGATCACATGAAACATTTCAGCCTTATTGTGGCGGGCGTGGGCCTTGCCGCCCTGATCGGCGGGACTTCAACGGCGCAAGCCCATTCCGCGCAAGCCTGCGTGAAACAAATCAAAGCCTACCGGACGGCGTGCAAATTCAGCCTGACCGCCCGTGTGGCCGGCATGTGCATCGTCACGGAAACGCTGAAAGCCTGCCGCGACCGTAAGCAGCACAACCAAAAGTTCCACAAGTAAGACTGGCGGATCCGGCGGCAGTCTGCCGGATTGAGCAAAACGCCATCGTCGTTTTCGGCCGTTCCCTTAGAACGGGGGCGGTGGTCTTCTGCGCCATCGCCTTCAGCGCCCGTCACTCGGCTGCGGCTTCGCACCCGGCAGCGCGCGACCGGTGCGCCAACGTCGCGAAAGCGATATCAAAAAATAGAGCGGGGCCGGTCCGTCAATACGAACCGGCCCAGCGCTCCTGAAAACATCGTCAGTCAGGAGAAGACCAAACGAATGTCACTGCATGTCTGGTTTAGACACGCACCGCCTGCTCGATCGTAACGTCAGCAGAACCGATCTTCATCGGCTTATGCGTGACTTGCTTACGGCAGGCACCCAGCGCAGCCGCAGTGGCCACGATGGAGGCGACGATCACAAGAGTTTTCATTGTAGTACCCCCTTGAAGCCACATACCGTGGCGTTCCTGGTTAAACGGCAAGCGCCGCAAGCCCTATCAATCCATCCCAGAGGGCAGCAAATCAAGCAAAGCCAGCATGTCCGGCATCGTTTTTCGGACACATGGTGCGAAAATGTCACGACAGCCTGCCGCAGGGGCGTGCAATAGGGCAAATGTCGCCATTTTCACTTCTCCGAGATCTGCTGTTTGGTTATTTCACCGCAACAACTGCGATCTCGACGAGAATGGCCGGATTCGCCAACTTGGCCTCGATGCAGGCCCGCGCCGGCAGGTTTTCACCGCCCGTCCAGGCATTCCAGGCAACATTCATATCGTCGCGCAGACGAATATCCGACACCCAGATGGTAGCGGATACGATCTTGGTCTTGTCCGTCCCCGCGACAGCCAGACGCCGGTCGATCTCGGCGAGCACCTGCTCGCTCTGCCCCTTGGCGTCCTGACTGAAGTCGTCAGCCGTTACTCCGGCGGTGAAAACCAGGCCGCCGCCCTCGACAACCGCGGATAAAATCCCGTGTGGCTCATGCCGTACAACGCTCATTGTCATCCCTCTCTGTTCAGTTTTCAGCCCGTGCCGGCCGCCAGAGTAGCCCCGCCTGCCGAGCAAGGGAATGAAAGTCCGCGCAAAACAGCTATACGGCGGGAGCGGGCGGCTCGCTTGCCGACACCGGCACCGTCGGGACCATCTGCCAAGACCCGGCGCTTGACCGGCGGACAAACAAAAACCCCCGTCCGGGACGGGGGCTTGCGCAAGTGCCTGACCGGCGCGATGTCTTCAACCGCGCGTCAGGTGGTCGGTTTGGGCAGCGCGTCGAGGTCCTTGATATACCACTCGTCGACCTTTACCACCGCCGGGTTCTCGCCATTCTCGTAAATCCAGGAATCGACGGCCCATTTCTGGCCATCCTTCTTGTCTTTCAGAACGGCCGTCCAATGCGGCCAGTATTTTGCCGGATCACCCTGCAACGCGCCCTTCAGCACATTCCCCTTGGAGAAAGGTATCTCGACGGTGTGATGCTTGATCAGGCCGCGCTTGGCCAGGAACATCAAATAGCTGGTAGTCGTTGTCGCCTCATCGACGCAATCCTGCTGGGTCGGGTCGCCCGAGGCGCGCAGATCCATGCCCGGCCGGTCAGCCTTGGTTCCGACGATATCGCCGGTTTTGCGCTCCATCCACCCGACCGCATAGGCCACGGCGCGCAACTCCTCATATGGCGTGTCCTTCTTTCTGACCTTCCGCATCAATTTGGAGATCTCGTTCACATCCTTGTCTGAGAAGGTGACGCGCGTGGTTTTCTGGCAGCCATAGGCATGGCATACGGTAACCGCGCGATTGCTTGGCGGTTCGGCCCCCCAATCGGACAAATGGTTCTCGGGAGGCCCGGAGCGTTCATAAGTACACCCGCCGAGTGCCGCCGCAGCCACGAACAGGGCCAATGAAATAATCCGATGTCGCATCGAAAACTCTGTAAAATCCGCGCGTTATTCTCTCAATTGGTCTATATCAAACAGATCACCGTTGGGGAATGGCCCACGGCTGTGCAAAGGCTTGTTTTTTTCCGGTATGTCGTATCATGGCAACAGTTGATCACGTCCACGTTATCGGCGGCGGCCTGGCGGGTTCGGAAGCGGCCTGGCAGCTCGCCCTTGCGGGTATTCCGGTCATTCTGCACGAAATGCGCCCCGAATGCATGACGCAGGCGCATAAAACGGAAGGCCTGGCGGAGCTTGTCTGCTCCAACTCCTTCCGCTCCGACGATGCTCAATCCAACGCCGTCGGCCTGCTGCATGAGGAAATGCGCCGGGCGGGTTCGCTGATCATGGCGGCGGGCGATGCGCATAAACTGCCCGCGGGCGGCGCGCTCGCGGTCGACCGGGACAATTTTTCAGCCCATGTTACGAACAAGCTCGCATCGCACCGGCTGGTGGAGATTGTGCGAGGCGAAATCGCCGCACTTCCGCCCGGGGACTGGCGGCGCGTCATCATCGCGACGGGTCCCCTCACCTCGCCGGCGCTCGGACAAGCGATCGGCGCACTGACGGGCGAACAGGAATTGGCGTTTTTCGACGCCATCGCGCCCATCGTCCACCGTGACAGCATCGATATGGATGTGTGCTGGTTCCAGTCGCGCTACGACAAGGCGGGCCCCGGCGGCACCGGCGCGGACTATATCAACTGCCCGCTCGACAAGGCGCAGTATGAGGCCTTCATCGACGCTCTCATCGACGGCGAAAAGACCGAGTTCAAGGACTGGGAAAAGGACACGCCCTATTTCGAGGGCTGCCTCCCCATAGAGGTGATGGCGGAGCGCGGCCGCGAAACCCTGCGCCACGGGCCGATGAAACCGGTCGGCCTCACAAATCCTCACAATCGCGAAACCAAGCCCTGGGCGATTGTGCAGCTTCGCCAGGACAATGCGCTCGGCACGCTGTGGAATATGGTCGGCTTCCAGACCAAACTGAAATATGGCGTCCAGGCGGAAACTTTCCGCATGATTCCCGGTCTTGAAAAGGCTCAATTCGCGCGGCTTGGCGGCGTGCACCGCAACACCTTTCTCAACAGCCCGAAAATGCTCGATCAGACCTTGCGCCTCAAGGCGGAGCCCAGATTGCGCTTCGCCGGGCAGATGACCGGCGTGGAGGGCTATGTGGAATCGGCGGCGATCGGCCTGCTCACGGGCCGGTTCGCGGCGGCAGAGATTCTCGGGCAGGCAATCGTTCCGCCGCCGGTCACGACCGCCTTCGGCGCGCTGCTCAATCATATCACCGGCGGGCATCTGAGCGACGACACCGCGTCGGGCTCGCGCAGCTTCCAGCCGATGAATGTCAATTTCGGCCTGTTCCCGCCCATCGAGGCGCCAAAGCCCGAGGACGGCAAGCGGCTCAGGGGCAAGGAAAAGGGCCGCGCCCGCAAACGGGCGATGAGCGCGCGGGCGCTCGCCGATATCGACCAATGGCTCGCTGGTCCGGCGCAGGCGGCGGCGGAGTAGGCGCCCCTACTCCAGTCGCCCCCGCAGCGCCGCCCAGGTGAGCCGCGATATGCGCTTGAGCGGGCCGATATCCACTACCTGCGCCAGCGGCTCGGCGGCCTGCGTCTCAAGCTCGGCGAGATAGAGCGGCGTCAGCGCGCATGGCAGAAAGGCGAGCGCCGCCTTGCGCGAGCCGACATAGACACCCGCGCGGGCATAGCCGAAAGCCTCGCGCGCTTCGTCCCTCAATGCCAGAAGCGCTTTTTGCGCCTTTTCATCCGCAACACCTGCCAACAGTTGTTCAGGGTCGGCGTCATAATCGCGCAGATGGCTTACCGGCACAAACAAACGGCCATGCGACAGATGCACAGGCAAATTTCTGAGCAGATTGGTGAGCCCCCAGGCGAAACCTGCGGAGGCGGCCAATGACTGAAGCTTCGTGTCGGGCTTCACCCCAGTGACAATTCGCGCCGCCAGCGCGAACAGATTACCAGACGTTTTCTGCAAATAGGCCTTGAGCGCCTGCATGTCGGGCATCGGCTCACCCGAAAGATCGAATGCGCGTGCATCGATGACGCCGAGGAGGTAAGGCACGGGCAGCTCATGCGTCTTTATCGCCGCACCCAGCGCATCGGCCACCGGATTACCGGTGGTGCCGCCCTGCTCGAGAGTGGTCAAGGCGTCGCGCCACCATTGCAGGCGGATTTCACCGAGCATCGGCTCTGAAACACTCTGGGGTATACGCGCGACATCGGCGTTAAAGGCATAGAGCGCCATCAGCGCGCGGCGCGCGGCGCGGGGCGCGAAGAGCGAGGCCAGATAGCGGTCGAAATCATGGGAGCGGACCGATTGCCAGACGGCCCTGTCCTGTTCGCCATGCTCCGCCACCGGCCGCACTCTCTTTTCGTCAGATGTCAATCGACGGCGATAAGCGCCGCGGCAACGGCACGCTGCTCCGCCAGCAGCACATTATAGGTACGGCAGGCCGCGCCCGTATCCATAAATTCGAGGCCCATATCGGCCTTTGCAAAGGCCTCTCTCACGCTCTCAGGCGGCGACTCCTGTTTGCGACCGGTGCCCAGCAACAGAAAATCTATATCGTCTCTTTCCGAAAGGACGCGTTCCAGTGATTTCTTCGTAAGATTATTTATTCCATTGATATTCCAAGCATAAATTCCGCTTGGAATCATAAGAAGAGAGCCTCTGTGACTAAGGTCGGCAAAGCGGAAACCGCCATTGCCATAAGCATCTATCGGAGCACGGCCGGGGAAACAGCGGTCCTTGTCGGGCATGGCATGCGCCTCAGGCGCGTTTGGGCGCCGGGTCCTTGACCTTCGCGCCGCCCAGACCGCTCCAGTCGCGCTTGACGCCCAGCTTCAACAGCAGCGGCGAGGCGACGAAAATCGACGAATAGGTGCCCACGACGACGCCCCAGATCATGGCGAAGGTGAAGCCGCGAATGACCTCTCCGCCGAAAACATAGAGCGCCAGGAGGGCAATCATGGTGGTGACGGATGTCAGGATCGTGCGCGACAACGTCTCGTTGATCGAGAAGTTGAGCAATTCCTCAAGCCCCATTTTCTTGTATTTGCGCAGATTTTCCCGGACCCGGTCATAGACCACCACCGTGTCGTTCAGCGAGTAGCCGACAATCGTCAAAATGGCGGCGATGATCGACAGGTTGAACTCGATCTGAAGGGCGCAGAAGACGCCGATCGTCAGAATTACGTCGTGGACCAGGGCGGCGACCGCCCCGATCGAGAATTGCCACTCGAAGCGGAACCAGATGTAGATCAGCACGGCGACAATCGCGACCAGGACCGCGATGGCGCCCGACTGGATCAATTCACCCGACACGGTCGGCCCGACAACCTCGACGCGCCGGTAGTCGACGCTGTCGCCCAGTTTCGCCTTGACCGACTTGATCGCGTTTTGCTGGTTTGCTTCGCCGCCCTTTTGCGCCTCGATGCGGATAAGCACTTCATCGGGAGCGCCGAATTCCTGCACCTGAACATCGCCGAGCCCGAGGCCGCCGAGCTGCGAACGCAGATCGCCGAGATTGGCGGGGCCGGATTTGGACTGTATCTCGATCAAGGTCCCGCCGCGGAAATCGATGCCATAGTTCAAATCGACCATGAAAAACAGGACCAGCGAAGCGAGCATCGCCAGGCATGACAGCACCATGGAGATCATGCGCAGCCCGATAAACGGGATGCGCGTTCCGGAAGGTACGAAGCTGAGGCCGCGATACATGACGACTCCCTATATCGGTACGGCGGCGGGGCGGCGTATCCGCACCCACTGCGCCACCATCAGGCGTGTCAGCGTAAAGGCGGTAAACACCGACGTGATAATGCCAATGGAAAGGGTTATGGCAAAGCCTCGAACCGGCCCCGAGCCGAGCCAGAACAGCACAAGCGCGGCGATAAAGGTCGTAATGTTGGCGTCGAGGATTGTGCCCAGCGCGCGCGAATAGCCGGAATCGATCGACGCTATGACCGATTTGCCCGCGCGCGCTTCTTCACGGATACGTTCGAAAATAAGCACATTCGCATCCACCGCCATGCCGATGGTCAGCACGATGCCGGCAATGCCCGGCAATGTCAGCGTCGCCTGGAACATGGAGAGCGCGCCGACCAGAAGCGAAATATTGACCGCCAGAGCCAAATTCGCGAACACGCCGAACAGGCCGTAAGAGACCAGAATGAAGGCAACGACGAAAATCAGGCCAAGCATCGCGGCGATCTTTCCCGCCGCGATCGAGTCGGCGCCGAGGCTGGCGCCGACGGTCCGCTCCTCGATGATCGTCAGCTTCGCCGGCAGCGCACCGGAGCGTAGCAATACCGACAGATCATTGGCCTCCGTTACGGTAAAGTTGCCGCTGATCTGGCCCGTGCCGCCAAGAATAGGCTCACGAATGACAGGGGCCGAAATCACCTTTTTGTCGAGAACGATGGCAAAGGGGAAACCGACATTATCCTGGGTTACGCGCCCGAAGCGCCGCGCGCCGCCCGCATCGAAACGGAAGGTCACGATCGGCTCATTGGTTTGCTGATCGAAGCCGGGTTGCGCATCGACCAGATTTTCACCCGAGACCATGGCGCGCGACTTGACCACATAAGCCTCGGCGTAGCTATCGGTCGACTGAACGATTTCCGAGCCCGGCGGCACTCTCTTGGTCTGTATCGCCTGCTCCGCCGTCGTTGTTCTGTCGACCAGCTTGAATTCCAGCTTGCCGGTTTCGCCGACCAGTGATTTCAGCCGCGAGACATCACGAATTCCGGGAACCTGAACCAGAATACGGTCGCGGCCCTGGCGCTGGATGATCGGCTCTGTGGTGCCGAGCGCATCGATACGCCGCCGCACCGTTTCGATGGAGGATTCAATAGCCGAACTGATCCGCTGCACCAGGCCCGGTTCGGTAATTGTGAGCGTAATCGTATTCCCCGGTCCCCGCGCCACATCGAGCGTGTTGCCGACGATGCCGGTAGCAGAGGTAAAGACATTGCCGCCGATCGGTATGGAAAGCTGACGAAGCCGCGTCAGCGCCTTATCCATATCCTCGGCCTTGCGCAAACGGACCGTGACCGATTTCTTGCCCACCGACATCGGCAAGCCGGAATAGCCGATGCGTTCCTGGCGCAACGCGTCGCGAGCGTCGCCGCGAATATTCTTGAGCCAGTCCTGAACCAGTTCCTTCTCGTCCATCTGATAGAGCAGATGGGCGCCACCCTGGAGATCAAGGCCCAGATTTATCTGTTTATGCGGGATCCAGTCCGGCACGGCGGAAAGCGTTTTCGCCTGAAATAAATTCGGCAACGCCAACAATATCCCGGTGATCGAAATCACCAGGACGAGGATAATTTTCCATCGGGCAAAATGCAGCATGCCTGTTCAACCCTTATGGGCCTTCTTGCCGGTAGCGATAACGCGGCAATTACTTTTTGGACGAATCGCCGGCAACGGGCTGGCCCTTGGCTCTAACATCGCTCAGCGTATGCTTCAAAACCTTGATCCGCACGCCCTGCGAGACCTCGACCTGTACTTCCGCTTCCTCGATCTTTACCGCCTTGCCGACAATCCCGCCGCCGGTAACGACCGTATCGCCGCGGCGCACGTTGGCGACCATTTCCTTATGGTCTTTTACCCGCTTTTGCTGAGGACGGATGATCAGGAAATACATGATCACGAACATCAGTATCAGCGGGATGAAGAACCCGAACTGTTCCCCCCCAAAAGCGGTCTGCGCATAGGCCGGTGTAATCAGCATGATGAAATCCTCTTTGTCGCCAACTGCGGGATGTTTTCCGCCCCCGTCTTCGCGATCGCTGCCGGAAGCACCGCAAATCGGAGAATATCGCGGCGACTATAATCACGTAGTGAGCCAATGCAACAACTTGCGCGGAAACCTTTTGACACGGTAATCAACCAATTGCGTCTTGAACGGAATAAACTTTCCGCCAACTCCGCGTTATGACGCGCCTCCGGCGGCTTGCGCGGAAAGCACAGATCTAGGAAAAGTCGTTATGAATTTCGAGGAACCCTTCACAGGATTGCTGCACCGGATCGCCGCCGCGCTCGAACGGCTGGCGCCTCCAACACCCGCCGCGACCGATTTTTCGGCCGCCGAGGCCTTCATCTGGCAGCCGGAGCCTGAGTCCTTTCTGCCCGTCAAGAGCGTCAACCGCATCCCCCTCGGCCTGCTCAAGGGCATCGACCGGATGTCGGGAATCCTGCTGGCGAACACCGAGCGCTTCGCGAAAGGACTGCCAGCCAACAATGCACTCCTGTGGGGCGCGCGCGGGATGGGCAAGAGCTCGCTCGTCAAGGCGGCCCATGCGGAGGTTTCCCGAAAGATAAAATCGGACGCTGAACTCAAGCTGGTCGAGATCCACCGCGAGGATATCGGCACCCTGCCGCGCTGCCTTGCCCATATGGCCGCATCCGCCCACCGCTTTATCGTTTTTTGCGACGACCTCTCCTTTGACGCGGACGACACGTCCTACAAGTCGCTCAAGGCGGTGCTTGAGGGCGGCATTGAAGGCCGGCCGGAGAATGTAATTTTTTATGCCACGTCGAACCGGCGCCATCTGATACCGCGCGACATGGCGGAAAATGAACGCTCGACCGCAATCAACCCTTCAGAAGCGGTCGAGGAAAAGGTCTCGCTGTCGGACCGTTTCGGGTTATGGATCGGCTTTCACAATTGCAGCCAGAACGACTATCTGGAGATGGTTCACGCCTATGCAGGCCATTTCAAACTCAAGATGGCGAAAGACAAGCTGGAGGCGCAAGCGCTTGAATGGGCCACGACGCGCGGCGCGCGGTCAGGCCGCGTTGCCTGGCAGTTCATCCAGGATCTTGCCGGACAACTCGGCAAGAAACTGACGGTCTGAACTGACCCGGACCTCTGAGAACCCGCGTTAGCTTTTAGCCATATATTTCAGTGGATCGACGGGCTGGGAGCCTTTGCGCAGCTCGAAATGGACCTGCGGCTGGCTGACCGTTCCGGTTTTTCCGGCCTTGCCGATAATCTGGCCGCGCCGCACCTCGTCGCCTCGCTTCACAAGAAGCTCATCATTGTGAGCATAGGCCGAGACCCAGTTGTTGGCGTGGCGGATGAGAACCAGGTTGCCGTAACCTTCGAGCTCGCTGCCCGCATAGGCGACGACGCCATTTTCCGCGGCCTTGACCGATGTACCGAGCGGAACGGCGACGTTAATACCGTCATTATGCTTGCCGTTCGGCTTGGCGCCATAGCCGGAAACCACACGCCCGCGTACCGGCCAGCGGAACTGGTTGCCCGTCATCGGCGCTGGCGGCGGCAGCGATGCCTTGCGCGCCGGTTTGCTTCGAGGCTTTGCAGCCTTCTTCGCCCGTGGCACCGGCGCGGATGAGCGCGACGGATTGGTCCGCGGAAGCGGCATTGCGCTATCCCTGGAAGCAACACGTACGGGCGCGGAACGCGCGTGGCCCGGTATCTTCAAGACCTGACCGGGTTGAAGCACGGCGTTGCCCGGCAAACCGTTATGCTTGGCCAGCACCTGATATTCGATGCCATGTTTCCCGGCGATTATGGACAGGGAATCGCCGGAGCGCACCCGGTATGTCCTGGCGGCGGCCGGTGCCGGAGCACCGCCCGGTATGACAAGCTTCTGATTAAGACTGAGGCGCGTGTTCGGCAGCTTGTTAGCTGACATGATGCTCTGCACGCTCACGTCGTGTTTTCGCGCGATTGCGCTCAGCGTGTCACCGCGTTGCACGGAATATGTGATGCGTTTGTGGGCCGGCTTTGGTTTAGGGGCCGCAGCTCTCTGCGCGCGCGGCGGCAAGGGCATCGCCTGGGAAGCCGGCGGCGTAACCGCTGCGGTGCGCGCAGGCGAGGGTTGCGGCAACGGCGGCAATTCCTGTTTGACCACGGTCTGGTCGTGGCGGGCCTGATAAACCGGCTCGGCGGGAACCGGATTGATGGAAGACGTGGTCAGCGTCCTGTCCGCCGAATTCTCGCTGTCGGCAAACATCGGATAGTCGAACCGGGAGACGTTCGAGCTGCAGCTCGCCAGACCCAGCCCGGTAAAAAGCAACCCGCCGGCCATGATGATGCCCGAAGCGGTTGGCCGCATCCTGAAAATCTTCATGAATATACGCATGGCGCACCCCTCATCATCCCCAAGGAGTAAAGCGCCTGAGTCGTAAACAAGGTGTTAAAATTATCCCGCGCGCGTGTTTGGCGTGGCCGGCGCGGGGCCATACGGCTCCGCTGGCGCTACCAGCGCTCGTTCCGCGATCCAGTGTTTTATTGCGTACCGAGCCTTTGCGGCGACGCCGGCGCGTTAGCCGGTTCCGGCGTTTCCTGATTCTCCTTGTCCGACTTCTTCATCAGGCCGAACACCGGAAAATCGAACCCGGTCAGATTGGCGGCGCTGCATCCGGCAACGATCAGGCTTGCCGCAATGGCCAGCGCCATGCCCGTCATGCCGCGCGTCGCGCGCGCCGGTTTGTGCGTTTTACCCCGCATACTTCTCGCCCTTTCTCCCTTGGGAATTAATGTGCCCAACGCGTAAACAACTCCTTAAGCGAGCGCCTCGCGGCGATTGCAGGATTGGATTAGGGCTTTTTTGAGGATCAGGACTGTGGGCGGGAATTGAGTGATTTCCGGGTCATTTCCGTTTCACGCGTCCCTTGACCAGGGGCACGAAACGCACCGGCAACGTTCGCACTGTCTGGATTTCACCGTTTTCCAGCTTGTCGATACGGGTGAGAAACTGGGTTTCGCGCGTTTCGCCGACCGGAATGATCATGCGGCCGCCCGCCGCCAGCTGCTCGATCAGCCTCTCCGGCAGTTCGGGTGCCGCCGCCGTCACGATAATCCGGTCGAATGGCGCCTCGGGCGGCCAACCGAGCCAACCGTCGCCGATAATGGTGGTGATATTGGTTATTCCCAGTTTCTGAAAGCGCTTCTCCGCAGTCTTTTGCAGCTCGCGGTAACGCTCGATGGTGAACACCCGGGCGCATAACTGCGACAGGACGGCAGCCTGGTAGCCGGAACCCGTTCCGACTTCGAGCACTCGGCAGGGCGGTTCGAGACGCGCGAGCTCGCTCATCAGCGCGACGATATAGGGCTGACTGATCGTCTGCCCATTTCCAATCGAGTGGGGGCGGTCGTCGTACGCGCGAGCTGGAT
>JAJFHO010000214.1 GCA_021775575.1 Hyphomicrobiales bacterium | reverse complement strand
GGCTGCTCGGCCGAACCGCTCCTCAGGCCTGCGGCAATTGTGCACGCCCCAGCCAGGCAGGAGGACAAAATTTTCCGCCCCGATCATAGATTTGACCAAACCATTGATAGTGAGTTCGAATACCCAATGAGGTTGTTGAGCAAGAAAGCGTTGCGATAGACTGCGCTGGCAGAGGCAGTTAGGTATCGGGCTGTCGGGGATCGAAATTAATCTCTGTTTCCACTCGCCAACGCACCCGGCCGGACCGGACAGGCACTGTCTGTCCGGCGTCTTACAACCATATCAACAAGATTCACGGAGGAAACTCAATGGCTGACAAGAAACCGCGCAGGAAAGTGACGATCCGGACTCTCCAGAACAAGATGAAGAAGGGTGAGGCTATCACCCAGCTGGCGGCTTATGACTATCGTACCGCGGTCGTGGCGGATCGCCTCGGCATGGACATTCTGTGCGTGTCGGACACCGGCGGCATGATCCTGTTCGGACATCAGAGCACAGTGTCCGTCAGCTTTGATGAAGTGATGATGATGTCGCAGGCCATCGACAGGGGCAGCCAGTACGGATTGCGCATGGTCGACATGCCCTACTGGTGCTTCCATGTTTCAGAAGCTCAGGCGGTTGAAAATGCGGGACGCTTCGTTCACGAAGCCAATGCGGAAGTAATGAAATGCGAAGGCAACCGCCATCATGCCCGCAACATCGAGGCCATCGTGCAGGCCGGCATTCCCGTCCAGGGCCATATTGGCGTCACACCAATGCGGATGCCGCAGCTCGGCGGTTTCGTCGCCCAGGGCAAAACCGCCGATCGCGCCAAGGAGCTGATCGACGACGCCATGGCGTTTGTCGATGCCGGCTGCTTCTCGATCCTGTGCGAGGTCACGACCCAGGAGGTTTGCGAATATCTGACCGAAATCCTCCCCATTCCGGTGATCAGTCTGGGTGCGGGAAACCGCGCTCACGGCGTTCACATTATCAGCTCCGATCTGTTCCATCTCTGGGAGGAGCATGTCCCGCGTCATTCGCGCATTTACACCGACCTGATCCCGATCATGGAAGACGTCATCACGCGCTACATGGCCGACGTCGTATCGCGCGACTATCCGGGCCCGGAGAACACCGTCTACATGAAAGACGAAGAGGCGGAAGCGTTCGCGAAAGCGATGAAATGGGACTCCAAACTGGAGGAGCTGGAGAAAAAGAAAAGCTGAACGCCGAACGCTGACCGGCGGACTCGAGCCGGTTGTTTTGGAAATAATTCACAAAAGAAAGCCCGGCTCGAAAGAGCCGGGCTTTTGTTGGCCTGCGGATGCGGCCAGGAGGAAAACGTTTCGAACAGAAAACGCCAAAGCGTTGCCTCATTCGACCTATCGGTAGTCGAAGACGTCCGGCCTCGGGTCGGCGATAAATCCGTCCTTGTTGGGCATATCCACCTTCGGCAGCGTCTTGGCGTTCATGACATCGTTACCGCCGATGATATTGCCCTTGCTGAGGATGTAAGCCGAAACCGCATAGATATCGTCATTGCTCAGCGAGCCGGGCTCGTTGAACGGCATCGCCCGCCTGACATAGTCGAACAGCGTGGAGGCATAGGGCCAGTAGCTCTCGACCGTCTTTTTTGTCTTCGGCGTTCCGATCGAACCGCGACCGCCGATCAGCGCCGCGCCGCCGGTGTCTCCCACGCCCTGGAGCTTGTCTCCATGACAGGCGACACATTTCTCGGCATAGACCTTTTCGCCCTTGGCCGGCGTGCCGGATCCCGGCGGCAGGCCGCGCCCGTCGGGCATGGCGTCAATGTCTATTGCCGCGATTTCGGCAGCAGTTGGCGTCGTGCCGAAGTCGAACTTTCCAGCCGAAGCAGGCGCCGCCGCCGCGAGGGCGACAAGCGAGCCTGCGAGAAAAACGGTCTTGGACCAATTATTGAGCATCGATTAACTCCTCTCTCGTTTCCGGGGCCGATCGACCGCGGGCACGAGCCTTGATTTTTTGATCCGGCTTAAACCTTGTGAGCCGCGTTTGTGACAGAACCGTCGGCGCCAATCGCCCACGCCATGATGACGTTCAAATGATTGTTCGAGGCGATCTTGGCGTGACCGTTCATGCCGCGCACCTTGTTGATCGCCGCGATTGTCGGCTGTACGTAGCCCGTCTCATCGATACAGCGGCTGGCCAGCAATGCCGGGTTGCCGTCCCATGTCCACGGAATGCGGAAGCGGGTATGGCAGATTGACTGTACCGGCCCTTCCAGTGCGGCTATGTGCCAGGACTTGCCACCGTCGGTGGTGACTTCGACCTGCCTGATCTTGCCACGGCCCGACCAGGCGAGACCGGTAATCTCATAAAAGCCCGGCCCAGGAAGCTTCATCTCTCCCGACGGGAAGGTGATCACCGATTTGGCTTCCATGGTGAAGCTGAACTGGCGCGCCTTGCCGCCGTCGAGCACGTCGGTATATTTCGACGTCTCTTCGCGGGACATGAAGGGTTTGTCTGAAATTTCAAGCCGGCGCAGCCACTTGATATGGGTATTGCCTTCCCAGCCTGGCAAGAACACCCTAAGCGGATAGCCCTGCTCGGGCCGGATCGCCTCGCCATTCTGAGCATAGGCAAGAATGGCATCATCCCA
>JAJFHO010000213.1 GCA_021775575.1 Hyphomicrobiales bacterium | reverse complement strand
GCTTATCCAGCAATCGCAGAAGAAAAAGAAGCCACCAAAGAAATCGCCGCGTGTCGTCACGCAGCCGCGCGGTTGCAAAAGACCATTGGTGTATTCAAAGCGCAGGAAACGCTGCGTGTGCCCGTCGGGCAAGGGATACGTCATGCACCGGGGCAACTGCGTGCGGAAGCCAACGCCGCAGCTCGTGGTCGACACCCCGCACATCCAGGAATGTCTTGCGAAAATCGGTTATGACCCCGGACCTGCCGATGGCAAGGCGGGGCGCAATACCCTGCAGGCCTTCGGCAACTTCCAGCAGGCCAATGCGCTCGGCGACCGGCCAAATGAGCTGAGCGACAAGCCGAGCGTCGATAAGCTGTACGAAATTTGCGATTTGCCAGATTATGGTCTGGCGAAAGTCTTGTCCAAATTCATGCAACCGGAGCTGACGAACACAGCCACAGGTGCGCCAGTCGAAAGGGCGAGGGTTATGATGTCACCTGAGCCAACGCCCAGCCCCCAATAGCCGGCAAGGATGTTGACCCGGCGTTGCGGAGATCGGGCTGATCAAACCTGCAGGCGCCGAATTCAGGCTTAAACCGACTTCCGTTCCGGGTCAGAAGCAGACATTGAGCGGGGCGTCAGTCACGTCCGCTTTGCCTCCGAAAGCGGACATTAAGTCGCGAAATGCGCTGAATGTCCGCATTGCATCCGTTAGCAGACATCTCCGGCGCCGGCCCAAAACATCCGCTAAGTGCCATGTGTGGACGGCTCCGTGTTGGCAAGGGTTTTTTCAACGATATCGCAGAGCTGGTCGGAGCTGCCATGTGTTCGGCCTGTTGCTGCGGCACTGTTCATGGCCGCTGGCCATAATGCTCTCCGCGGATCGGGTCCCGGTCAAAAGCACGCGCTTCAAGAGGCGCTCTGGCACAAATGGGTTGTCCCGGTCCGTGGGCCGACTGGCTGGGGTGCGTTATTCGATCAATGCCCTTTCCAACCTCGTTGCGCGGGGGGTCGTTCCCCGCGTGTGTTGCCCCATGCTGATGCCGGCAGCGGTGTTCTGTAGCTCTCATTGCGCGTCATCATGGCCCAGGCGATGCGGGCAATCTTGTTGGCCAGTGCGATAGCGGCGACCTTGACCGACCGGCGCTCCATAAGCGTGACGAGCCAGGGGTGGCGTGTGTAGCCCAACTGCTTGACGCGCCGGATGACCGACAGCGCGCCAACGACGAGTAACGAGCGTAAGTATCGATTGCCCGCCTTCGAGATGGAGCCTAGCCGTTCCTTGCCGCCGGCGGAGTTCTGTTTCGGCACCAGCCCGATCCAGGCGCTCAGGTCGCGGCCTCACAGATGGCTTCAGCATCCGCCGCATCGTTCTTGTTGCGCTTGACGTAGGGCTTCACATAACGCGCTGGCATCAGCTTGACCTCATGACCAAGCCTCACGATCTCCCGCGCCCAGTGGTGCGACGTGGCGCACGCTTCGATGCCGACAAGGCACGGCGCCAGCCGGCCGAAGAACGGCAATACCTGGCGACGCCTCAGTTGCCGGCGGACGACAACCTCGCCTCTCTCATTGATGCCGTGAACCTGAAAGACGTTCGTCGCGATATCCAAACCAAGCGTGCTAATCTGTTCGATGGATGGCTCCTCTCAATTGTGATCGCTTCAACAGCAACCACACTGTGGCACTCAGATGCCGGTGGAGGAGCCGTCCACAGCATCAATAACGGATGTTGGACGCTTGATCGAGAATACCACCAATCGTTGACAGTTTTTGGATTGAGCAGCCCTCAGCAGTATGAAAAGGTGTTGGCTAACATGGCGCACACACTGCTCCGGGGCGACCACCTTTAAAAGCGAGGTTTCGAGTTGGGCTGTGAGAACGCCGGTGCAAAAATGATCCACAGGAACGGTGGGATTGTCTCGTTGTGGCGGTGCAAAAGTGCGCCATCCAATAGGTCTTCGTTTCAGGTGGAACTGAACGAAGGCTTGGGGGATGTATTCAGTGGATCTTTACCGGCGGGTGCGGCTGGCATGTCACCTTGATGGGTTGAGCCAACACGAGGCGGCACTACGGTTTGGCATTGACGCCGGACCGTGAAGAAGATGTTGGCGCATTCTGTTCCGCCGGGCTACCGGCGGTCCAAGCCGATCAGGCGGCCCAATCGTGGTGCCGGGTTGCCGGTCGGGGCCGGAACAATCCTGGCTCGATTGCTATGAAACAAATCAGTCGGTGGCTTGTTCCGACCCAATTTCAATGACTTTGCCATTCAGAATTGTCTTATCAGAGCGCTTCTCATCCAGACGTTCAAGTTGCTGAATTGTACGCTCTACAGCACGCGCAAGGCCGGTCTCATAGCGCGTCAGCTTGCCAAACGCATCCAAGATTTGCGCATTGCCAGCAAGGGATTGTCCCAACTGGGCAAACTTTTTTCTGCCTGTGTCCTCGCCTTTTTTCTCTTCCCCAACTTGTTCACTCAGCTCAACTGGATCCGGTTTATCGGCTGCCGGGCTGACTTCTGGTTGAGTTTGTCTCAAGGCCATCCCGTAACTCTCTGCTATTTTTATCCAGGGGCTTCGCGCGGGATCATCCGCGTTGTCGCGAGAATCAACGAACTTCGTCCGTTGGAATTCAAACAGGGCCGCTTCGAAGGCTGGAATGCGCCTCAACCGCCACAACAATCCGGCAAGGCGCTGTGTGAGCTCGACCTCCAAAGCTGAACATGGGTTAAAATCGTGAAATAGCTTAGCGCGCAATGCATCAAATTCCGCTGGCTCCTCACCCTCGATAATGATGGTTTCGGCTGTCATCCCGTGTTTTAGGGCATTCAACCGGCTGATCTCCTTGCCCTCATCTCTTTTCGGACCCGTGCTCAATTGGGCGTTGCGCCGGTTTGCATCAACCTGTCTCTGGGAGGTCATATTTTCTGTCCTTTCCTGCCATCCACTCCCTATACTCACTGTTGGAGAACAAAAAAGAACATTTTGTGGCAAAGCGTC
This sequence comes from Hyphomicrobiales bacterium, assembly GCA_021775575.1. Taxonomy (GTDB): domain Bacteria; phylum Pseudomonadota; class Alphaproteobacteria; order Rhizobiales; family Methyloligellaceae; genus JAJFHO01. The sequence goes on along the minus strand of JAJFHO010000213.1, from coordinate 10,275 downwards.
CAATTGAAGGAAATTAGCCTGCTGCATAACCAGATTTAGTGAGTCCGCTCAAAGGGGCGTCCGGCCTCGCCGCCGCCAACCCGCGCGCCTCGTTGAATCAGAACAAAGGCTCGCCTTGCCACCGGCGGGCGGGCCTACGCTATGAACCGGGCCAACCTGCCGCTGGTCCATTAACAGGCCAGACTTTAACTTCTGGAACTGGAGAACCGAAGAGGACCTAATCAATATAGCTGCAGCCGCCCCGGGTTTTCCGACGCGGGTGCGTGCTAGACATCCTGAAGACCTGGTTTTGTTTCCCTGTTCGTGCCGGGGCCGCATTTTGATCGCGCCCAGAGTTGCTCGGCAATTTCAATCGCATTCAGCCCATGGCTTTTCCACCAGGATTTTTCGTTACCGGCTCGATGCACCTCATCATGATGCGAGGCGCACAGCGGCACCACAAATTCATCGCTGACCTTTCGCGCCATGGCGCTCGGCTGAGCAAAGCGGAGATGGTGGGCATGAGAGGGTGTCCGCCCGCAAATCAGGCAGGGCCGCCGCGCCACATTGCGCAAATGATCCCGGGAGCGAATGCGCCTTGGTTCGCTCAAACGAAGCATGCTCTTGTCAATGCCACGAGACGAGATTGTCTTTTGCGGATTTCCCTTGCAGGGATCGCTGCTGGTCCCGGTTTGTCCCGTGTCCGCGTTACCTTTGGCGAGAACAATGGCACGTGCTTTGAATGAGGCCGCCAGGCTTGCGGTCACGACCTCTTTCGATGTGGGGCCGGCCTGTGTCCGCCTGAGGACACGCACCATTTCCACATTCTTCTCCCAGAGGTTGAACAGGGCCTCGATATCGGGCGCTTGGTCCAAGGCCTGCCGGAAGGCCTTGTGAAAGGCATCCGGCGTTTCGAGAACTCGTGTGCCCGTCTTTGAGATGAGCGACCAGGTGGTCGTTTTATCTGGCGCCGGTTCTGTAATCCTGGCGGCATTGCGTACGCCCTTCAACTCCCTGTCGTAGAGCGCCAACCCGAAGGGGTTGCCGAATGTCGTCAGTGCCCGTTTGGTGGCGTCGGTCTCGGCGGCCTTGAGGGCATTGTCGTGCGCTTCTCCAGGCGTTTCCCCTTTACCTTCACCCGAACCACACCCCTCGCGCGTTATAACAACGTCTCCGGCACGCACGGTTATGCGGACCTTTGCCGCGTAGGCGCAAGTATGAAACCTGTGCCGCATATCGGACCAGACACAATCCGCCGAGAGCGTCATGCGATCCCATCCGTCATGACCGAAGATCCGGTTCGCTTCCGCGATTACATACCATCCCTCCAGATAGGCGCGCGTATGACCGTTCACATCCCGTGTCCTGACATGCTTGGCGCTGAGCTTGCCGGAAAGGCATTTGACCTGGGTTTGTGTAAATGCCATCACTTTGTCCTCACCGAAATCGTTGGTTGCGGATTGGAAAGCACAGCCCCCTCGATCACTTGGCCGCTCTTGAGTACTGCCAGCAGTCCTTGGCGATCAAGTTTCGGCGGCTGAGGAACCATGTATTGTCGGGGAATATTATCCTCCGATGTCACGATCAGTGACGACGATCCCGTGCGCATGGACACTGTGAAATCAGCTTCGGTCAGCTTCCTGATGCCGGCCTCGGCCATCGCATCGAGGGCCAGCTGGCGTTTTTTACCTGCTCGGGTCTGAAGACGATCAAGCCGGATCTTCATCTCGTCGACCCGCATCTTGAGCCCCGATACCAGAGCCTGGTCCACTAGTGCGGAGCGGATGATTTGGGCTATCATTTCATAAAGGCTGGTGATTCCCTCCAGGGTATCGGCAAGGGTCTCGTCATCGGTATGTGGAAAATCCTCCAGGAGTCGTTCTCGCAGTGATTTGTAGACGCGGATTTCATTGATCAGAGGTGTGTGCATGATAGCCTCCTTGTTGATAGGATAGGTACAATGTACCCAATAACAGGTATAATGTACCAGCACATGTTGAAATTGTCAACATCAAGACAAATTCTGGCTCGCGCGTGATCACCCGTACGCAAATTCGCATGGCGCGTGCTGCCTTGGGTTGGGGAGTGCGCGAACTGGCAAAACGGGCCGGAGTCTCGCCAAATACCGTCAGCCGTTTCGAAAACGGTGCCGGAGCGATGGTGGAGACGGTGGTCCAGATCGAGCGGGCCTTCGATGAGGCAGGGATACTGTTTGTCGATGCTGATGAGACCGCAGGACCCGGAGTGCGGTTGAAGGACCGTCCAAGGGACTGATCGCCACATCAGTGGTTTTTACGAAACGAACCCATTTGCTGTGCTGAAGCCGAAACTAGGCGTCATTCGGCACAGCATTCGTCTCATGGCATTCATCATGGTCCGGCGGTCGTGCCGGACCACACGGCTGGATCAAATAGCGATCAAGCGATCGGAATTTCTTGGTGGGTGGTACTGGACGTCAACAGGTTGTCCGGGATCAGCGCCCATGGGATTAAATGAGGTGTTTGCAAAAGGGAGTATTTTTGGCTCATCGTCACTATTCAGGAGCGAACGATGAGACAGAAATCAGAACGGCATCAGGGCGCCGCTGAACGCACGATCAAGGACATTCACCGGGTTCTGGAGGCCAGCGGAAGTTCAGCTCCTGGGACGCCGGCGAAACGCAATCGCCAGAGCGCCAAATCCCAGAACCAGCAATGGCCCGGTCAAAAGGTTCAGGAGGGTCAGCCGCCTGCCGAGAGCGTCTACATCCTTGCGGATATTGTGCCGGATTTCGCGCAGGTTCCGCCGGATCGGCAACAGATCGCGTTGCAGCTTCCTGATTTTGGAGCGAACGCTTTCCGGCAACTGATCGATATGTTCCACGCCGGCGGCGGCCGGAATTTTGCCGATTTCCGCTTCAACATTTGCAATCCGCTGGACCAGTACAGCTTCCTGCTCGCGGTATTTCACCTGCGCCTGGGTAAACAGTTGCGCGACGCGCGTGAACGGGCGCTGCAGCCGGCCGCGCGAGCGAATTGCGATCAGCGCGGGGTCGCCGCTCGCATATTCGATCATGTTCAACAGGAATGTCAGATTGTCGTTGAGTGGGCGGACGACGACGCGGTCGCCAAGCTCCACCTTTTGCAGGGAAAAGGGATCGAAAATCCAGTCCACATCCGCGATAGCGAACAAGGTGGGGGCGCCTTGCGAGCGATCGAGGTGTTTTTCCCCTTCGCCGGCGAGCGGACTGGCGGTGAACGCGCTTGCGAAGGGTCCGCGCAATGCCGCACCGATTGTCCGGCTTTTGCCATCGGGCTGAAATTTCGCGGAAAGCTCGCCCGGCTGCTTCGACGCGAAAGCCTCGCGCGCAAGGGCGCCGCTTTTTTGCGTCGTCGAGACGATCGCTGTCGCTCGGTCTTTCGCAACAATGCTCAAGGAACCGGGCTCGGCGAAGAATACTTCGTTCAGGTTGGCCGTCACCGGATGGGCATCGGCCAGCCCCTCCTTGCGAACGCGCAACCAGTAAGGATAGCTCAGCCGCTGCTGCGCGCTGTCGACGACGAATGACGCCAGGTTCAGATCGCCGACCACCCGTTCGCCCTGATAGCGCACGCCATAGCGCAGCAGCAGATCGGAAATATCGTTGACCTCTTCGGAGGGCTGCGGCGTGACCTTGTCGCTGGCCGGATTGAACCGGACCCGCGGGTCCATCATGACAATGAGGCTGCCGCCTTTCATGACGAACTGATCGATCTGGTAGAGAAGGCTGCGCTGCAAGATTGTGGCGTCGATGACAATAAGAACATCGAGGCCCGCGGGAAGGTCGGCGGTGAAATGGGGGATGACGGCAATGTCGTAGGCCTGTTTGATCTGGCTTACGAAGGACAGGCCTTCGCGAATTTCCGATGCGTGCCGCGATTGGAACAGCGAACTCAAAATGCCGACTTTCGCCGTCGCGTTCCGGGCCAGACCGTTCAATGCGACGGCGACGTCATAGTCGAGCAATCGCTCGCGGCGGATATCGAAATAGGGGATCGCGCCCGCGCGCTTGCCATGGCGCAGCGTTGCGCCCAGGAAGAAGGAATCGCCGGAAGACATCGGCACCTTGCGCAAGCCCGCCGCGAGCGCTTCTTCTTCCTGTTCGCTGTCGGGTTCGGGGTCGTGAATGTCGAGCTTTACCCGTCCCTTCGATCGCGCCGCGATTGTTTTCAGATGGTCGCGAATGCGCCTTGCGTGAGACTTGATCGAAACCGGGACGGACGCCTCGTTCTCGCTCCAGAAAAAATCGATCTCGACGCCAGGGGGGAGCTTATCCACGACATCGAGCGTACCGCGATGCAGCGTAAACTCCTTCTCCGCGGTCAGATCGAGGCCAAGCGGTATTTCGCGTGCGCCGGCAAGCAGAATGGCGAATCCCGCCAGCAGGGCAAGCGTTGCGGTCATGCTCCGCACTATTCTGGCGCCGGCGCCCAGATTGCGCCGCCGCGCATTTATCACCAGGCCCGTGGCCGCAAGAAACAGTGCCGGCGTGGCCAGGAAGTACCACAAACCGGCGAACTCGATATAGCCGCTGCTTAGCCGGTCGAGCCAGAATTTCGGACTGAACCCGGCTATCACGCCATAGATGTTCGCCGGCATCTGATCGCGCAACAATCGACCGAACACTTCCCAGCCGAGCAGCAACAGGAAGAACAGCAACGCAACGCTGAGCACGAAGGCGCCCACCGGTTCGCGCATGACCGATGAGCCGAACAGCGCGACCGCATAGAAGGCCAGCAACAGCAAAGCGGCCGCGAGATAGCTTGCGAATACGACGCCGACGTCGGGATCGCCGAGATAGGCAACGGTTGCGGCGAAGGGGATTGTAAAAAACAGCATCAGCAGCAGCACCGCGGCGCCGGCGAGATATTTCCCGCCGACGATGCTCCACAAAGGTGCGGGCAGGCTCAGCGTCAGTTCGATGCCGCGATCGCCGGGCTCGTCGGTCCAGGCGCGCATGGCCAGCGCCGGCACCAGAATAAGCGCGACCCATGGCAGAAAAACCAGCATCGGCCTGACTGACGCCTCGTCGGTGGCGTAGAAATCGGCGATCAGGAAAATACAAGCCGCGAGAGATACCAGGAACCCGGCCTGAAAAATATAGGTGAGGGGCGAATAGATGAGCTGGCGCCATTCGTGCCGAAAAACCGCATAAAGCGATCCCAGCGCGGTTGGCGTATGTTGGGCTGGCTTGGCGGAGGTCATGCGGGCCATCAATTCCGTGCTTCGTCGCCATGCGATGCCGTCAGGCGCTCAAACGCCTTGGCCAGACGTCCCTTCCGGTCCGATAAATTCTTTGGCGTGTCGTCGGCGACGATTTCCCCATTCGCGATAAACATCACGCGATCGCAAATCTCCTCGGCCTCCTCGAGAATATGCGTCGACAATATTATCGCCTTGCGCGAAGCGATCGATCTTATCAGATGGCGGGCATGGGCCTTCTGATTGGGGTCCAGCCCGTCGGTGGGTTCATCGAGGATCAGGACCGGTGGATCGTGAAGCATGGCCTGGGCAAACCAGGCGCGTTGCCGCCAGCCCTTGGAAAGAGTGCGAATCCTCTGGTCGAGGGCGCCTGTCAGCGTTGTTTCTTCGCTGACCCGGTCAATAGCGGTGCGAAGATTTCTTCCCCACAGCCCCCGGCATTCCCCGCAATATTGCAGGAATTCGCGTGCCGTTAGATTGGGAAAGCCGGTCGCCGCTTCCGGCAGATAGCCCAGATGCGCGCGCGCGCCCAGCGTCTGCCTGACAATGTCATACCCGGCTATATTGGCGGTGCCTCGGTCAGGCTGGAGATAACCCGTCAGCAGCCGCATGGTCGTCGACTTGCCGGCGCCATTGGGGCCGAGAAAGCCAACCACGCTGCCTTGTCCAATCTCGAACGAGACATCTCGAACGGCAACAAAATCGCCGAAGGAGCGGGTCAGATTCTGAGCTTCCAGCAGAGCTGCCATAATGTGTATCGGTTGTCCGGTGGCGATGTGCGGTCGGGTTTCCTACCAGCCGGACAGAAACCCCACGGCAACGAAAATTGCAACACTTGCCCACGAAATGGCATAGCCGGTCCGCGTAATGAACCGTGCCGCATGCAGATTGCTTGTGGAGTTTTTGCGCTGCAGATATCCGCCAATTGTAGCGATGATCGCGCCGCCTATGGCGAGTACGATTACGACTTCGCGTTGAAGCAGAAACCCAAGCGACTGCATCTGTATTAGTCGTTCTGTGTGGAGAACGCCTCGACAAAGTCGGACTGCGAATCGGTGCTCTTAAAGCCCTTCAGCGCTTCTTCATGCAGTATTTCCATCGCCTCACGCTTGTACTCATAGGCCTGCGTAGAGCTCAGCATATGAAAATCGCGCGGTCGTTCGAGCTTGATATCGATGACCTTGCGGACATGGGCCGGTTTGTTGGAAAGGACCACAAGCCTGTCGGCAAGAAAAATGGCCTCTTCGATTTCCGAGGTAACGAACAGGTTCGTGCGGCGGTTTTTCTCGAACAGCCGAAGGAAGAACTCCTGCATCAGCTCGCGGGACATGGCGTCGAGACCGCGGAAGGGCTCATCCATGATCATCAGCTTCGGCTGGTTGATCATGGCGCGGGCAAGTTCGGCCCGGCGCTGCATCCCGCCTGAAAGCTGCAGAGGATATTTGTCCTTGAATTCGACCAGGCCGACGGTTTCGAACAATTTGTCGGCTTCCTCCTTAATCTGGGCGGGGGACATGTCGCGGCGCAGCTTCGGACCGAATACCACGTTCTGGTAGGCTGTTTGCCATGGGACCAGTGCCGATTCCTGGAATACGACCAACCGGTCCTTACCGGGTCCGGTGACGGGGCTGCCGTCAATCAGGATTTCCCCGCTGTCGGGAAGTTCAAACCCGGCAATAAGATTAACGAGCGCGGATTTTCCGCAGCCCGACGGGCCCACCACAGCTGTCAGCTCACCGGGTAATATACTCAGGCTCAGATCGATGAGAACCTCTTCGCGCGCCCACTCGTCGCCATAACCCTTGCAGACGTTGCTCAACTCCAGCCCGCTCTTGCCGCTGGTCTTGTCCGCTACCGTCGTGCCATTGGGCTTGCCCCCGCTCGAGGCCTTGCTTTTGGTACTGGTCTGTTTTCTAGCCATGTTGGTTTTCCCGTTCTCCCAATCTTTTAGAACAATCGCCGCCAGGGCATCGAGAGAAACCCGACATACCGGATCAGACTGCTCGAAACATAGCCGGCGATGCCTATACTGATCATGCCCACGATAACCTGGGCCATGGAGCCGCCCATATAGGAGCTCCAGATAAAGAAACCGAGGCCGCCGCCGGACTGTTGGCCGCCGCCGGAAATCATCTCGGCCGCCAGCACCACTTCCCATGTGATCCCCATACCGACGGCAGCGCCGGTGAAAATGGACGGCAGGGTTCCCGGCAGGATGATTTTTCTGAACAAGTCCCACTGTGTCGCACCCATGGACTGCGCGGCACGCAGATATTGGATGTCGATTGTGCGGGCGCCGCCCAGAACGTTGATCACAATGGTGAAGAAGGCGCCGAGAAAGGTCACGAAAGCGATCGACAGCTCCGTCGTGGGCCAGAAAATAATCGACGCGGGCACCCATGCCAGCGGCGGAATTGGCCGCAGAACCTCGAATGGCGGGAAAAAGATGTCGCGGAAATATTTGTTCACCGCAAGCGCCAAACCGAAAGGAATACCGACAACCTGCGCAATCATAAAGCCGAAAAAGACCCGGAAAAAACTCAAATACCAGCTCTCCCAATAGCCGGGGTGTTGCACGATTTCGGCCCAGTTGACCACCACTTCGCTGGGCGGCGGTATCTTGCCGATCCACGGCACCTGAATGCCGAACCAGACCTTGGACTGGGAACAAACCTCCCAGAACAGGATGAACAATATTATCGCCGCAATTCCGCGCCACAGCGTTTTGTTGTCGAGAATCTTGCGGAGCCTCGTGCGCTTGACCACAAAAGATGTGTCGTGGGCGCTCTGCACTGCTTCAGTCATTCGTTATTGCTCCCCTCCGGCATTAACGGATTGCTTAGGCCAATTCCCGCTCGCCGGCCTCAAAGGCCTTTATCGCTTCTTCATGGACCGCGTCCTTGGCCTCTTCGACCAATATGCGGAACTCTTCAGAAGAAAGCAGCTTGTAGTCCCTTGGCCGCGGGATGTTCACGTCAACGACCTTCTTCGTCCTGGCCGGTCGCGTGGTCATGACCACAGCCTTGTCGCCGAGAAAGATCGCTTCTTCCAGATCATGTGTAATGAAAAAGATCGTCACCTTGGTGCGGTCATACATTTCCAGCAGGGCTTCATGCATGATGGATTTCGTCAACGCATCCATCGCCCGGTACGGCTCGTCCAGCAGCAGAACTTTCGGATCGTTTATCAACGCCCGCACAATCTCCGCGCGCCGCGCCATGCCGGAAGAAACCTCGCCGGGAAATTTGTCGGCGACGTCTTTCAGTCCCGCTTCGGCAAGCATGTCGAGGGCCTTGTCGCGGGCGTCCGATTTGGACAGCACGCCCTGCACCATGGGGCCGTAGGCGACATTGTCGAGAAGGCTCTTCCAGGGGAACAGCGCGCCGTTCTGGAACACGACCATCCGGTCGGCACCCTGCTTGGCCAGCGGTTTGCCCGGTCCGCACAGCAGCTCGTCATCAAGATATATCTCGCCGTGAGTCAGCGAATGAAACCCGGCGATGACATTGAGAAGAGTCGTCTTGCCGCACCCGGACGGTCCGACGATCATGCAAACCTCGCCGGCCTGGATTTCCATGGAACAATTGTCCACGGCCATCACATTTACGCCCTCGGGGTCGTAGATCTTGGTGACGTTGCGAATGGAGATCGCGCCGCGCCCGCCACTGGCGGCGGGGGCCTTCTTGCGCGAGCCGGTTGTTGTTTTTGCAGCCATTTCGGTTTGAGCCTCCACCGCTTTTATCTACCCTCCAGAGCCAGCGCCTTGACGCGCCACTGCATCATTCTGTTGCCTGCCCAGCGCACCATTGCCGAGGTGATCCAGCCAACGAAGCCAAGGCTGATCATCGCCATAACCATGGAGACGTATTTGTTCACCATGTAGGAATCCATGATCATGTAACCGAGGCCGAAATCGCCCGAGATCATCTCCGCGGCGACCAGCGAGAACCAGGCGACGCCGATGCTGATTTGCAGGCCTGTGAAGACAAACGGCATCGCGCCCGGCACCACGACATGCCAGAACACATGATGTTTCTTGGACCCCAGGCAGCCGGCGGCGCGGAAATAGGATTCATCGATCGATTCAACGCCAAGCAATGTGTTCAGGGTTGTCACGAAAAACGAGGCGAGCGTCGCCAGGAAGATGATCGGCGTCTCGAAGCCTGAAAACATGACAATCGCCAGCGGCACCCAGGCCAGGATCGGGATCGGCCGCAGCGTCTCAAGGATCGGGAAAGCGTAGTCCTTGAATTTGCGCGACCAGCCCATGAACAGGCCCAGCGGTACGCCGAGCCCGGTCGCCAGCCCAAAAGAGATCAAAATTCGCTGACAGCTCACATAAACATTGGTGTGAAAATCTTCGGTGAACAGCGACGTGCCCCAGATCGGGTCGCGGCTGAAGAATTCCGTGATGACTTCGACGGGGCCCGGTATTTTCTCAAACCGGGGCACTTTCCAGCCTTCAGTCAGAAGATAATAGGTCCCCAGCCATAGAAAGATACCGAAAACCATCAGGTAAGGGTCAGGCGTCGCAAGGCTCTTTTTAAACCGGTACCATGCCAGCATGATGCCTTTGGGTGCCGCGCGAACCTCGCCCGCCTTGCCGGCCTCAACGCTTGAAATTGCTTGATCGCTCATCCTTGTTCACCCGCTTCGACAGAGTTTTCCTGACCAGATTTTAGACGACTCCCGGAACCGGAATATTCGCTCCAGCCATCCTAGCGAATGACGCGGTACAGCGAAAGTCTGACAGAGGTTCAGGGGGCGGGCCCCGGAGAAACGTTCCGGGGCCCGCGAAAATGGATCGTTTTTCGAACTTCTATTATTACTCTTTAAAGGCCGAGGCAGGCTGCTCCTTAACCGAACCGATCGGGCTCTTAAGACCGCGTGCCTTCAAGACGTCACGCGCCATGGCATCCCAAACCGATTCCTTGCGCAGGACAGCAGCCGGCACGACTTTGCGGCCATGCAGGAACTTGGTGGCCGCGGCAACCAGGCCCTGGACCTTTTCGTTGAAGACGAAATCCAGGGTCAGCTTGTCCTGACCGCCACCGATCGAGGCGGGATTCTGACCGT
>JAJFHO010000212.1 GCA_021775575.1 Hyphomicrobiales bacterium | reverse complement strand
CTTTATACGCCATTCGAAGAAGTTCTCGAGACAGCGGATGTCATTACGCTGCATTGTCCGCTGATGCCGGCGACGCGCAATGTGCTCGCCAAGGCTGAATTCGAGAAAATGAAGCGCCGCCCCCTGATTATCAATTGCGCGCGCGGCGGTCTGGTCAATGAGAGCGACCTGATAGAGGCGCTGGACAAGGGTTTGATCGCCGGCGCCGGTTTCGATTGCCTGACCGTCGAACCGCCCGAAGCCGACAATCCGCTGTTCAAAAACCTCGATCGCCCCAATTTGATCGTGACCCCGCATGTCGCCTGGGCCAGCAACGAGGCGATGCAGACACTCTGGGATCAGACTGTCATGCATATTGAGAATTTCAACGCCGGCTCGCCATCCAATGTCGTGATCTGACCGCGCGGCTCTCGGTTTCGCAATCATCGATTTAATGATTGCCCGGTCAATGTCGGATAGAATTGCGCGCAGCCGGTCTTGATCAAGAGGGGCGCGCAATGAAATCTCCGCAGGGAACATCCGATGACAGCGATTTGGTGAAGGCGCGCATTCGCGCCATCCGTGCCGCGCATCCCGGCAATCTTATGGCCCGGCATTTCGACGCGGACTATTTCGCCTCGCTCGACGCGCCCAAACGCGACCGGCTGCTGCGGATCATCGGCTCCGGCGTCGAAAACCCCGACAGCCAGATGGGGGCCTATGCCCGGGATGCGGAGGATTATGACGAGTTTGCCGCTCTTCTCGATCCGATGATCCGCGACTATCACGGCATTGCGGAGGGGGAGGACATCGCGCAGCAACATGATTGGAGCGGGGCGTCGTCCCGCTGCGATCTGGCAGCGATCGATCCCGCTTTAAGCGGCGTTTCCATGCGGGTGCGGGTCGGCCGGAATCTTGGCGGCTTTCCTTTGCCGGGCGCCATGACGCAAGCGCAGCGGCTGGAATTCGAGGCGCTCGTGGCCGAAGCCTTCGCGGTGCTGCGGGAGGATCCGCAATTTGGCGGGCACTATCTTTCCCTGACCCCGGGCTTGCCCCATACAATCGGCGAGGCTGAATATCAGCGCCGGGTCGCGGCCCATCAGATGTTCAAGGATATGAGCGGCGACAAATATCTCCGCGCGGCGGGTATTTCCGCCGACTGGCCATATGGTCGGGGCATGTATGTCTCGGGCGCCGAGGATTTTTTGGTCTGGGTCGGCGAAGAGGATCAATTGCGGATCATGGCCATGGCGCGCGGCGGCGACGTCGCCCGGCTTTTCGCCCGGCTGCGTGACGGGTTGGAGCGGCTAGGGGGCTTGCTTCCCCCCTTTGCCCATTCGCCGCGCTACGGCTACATCACGTCCTGCCCGACCAATCTGGGCACCGCCATGCGGGCCAGCCTGCACCTGCCGCTGCCCGGGCTGACGGCGGGAGGCGCGGATCTCGGAGCGGTAAAAAAAGCGGCGTCGGGTTTGAGGCTTACCGTGCGCGGCGCCGCTGGCGAGCATTCCGGTGCCGGTCAGGGCGGTCTGGTGGACATCTCGCCGCGCGCCCGCCTGCGTATAACGGAGACCGGCATCATGCGGTGCCTCTATGAGGGCGCCGCAGCGCTCTGGTCGTTGGAACAAGAAGGCGATGCCGCTCCTGCGCCTTGAGCCGTCGTGCCGAGGAAGCGGGCGTATTCCTTCAGAAAAACATCTCTCTTCTTTTCGCTCTTGCCGGCGACAGGCCTCCGGGGCCACTCTTGAAGCGAGCGCCGAAACAGGGCGTGCGGGCCCGGGCCTGCCAAGGGAGGAATTTATCCATGCTTGAGACAACTGTTGCGGGAAGCCTGCCGAAGCCCTCCTGGCTGGCGGAACCGGAAAAACTATGGGCGCCATGGCGTCTGGAAGGCAAAGAGCTTGAACAGGCCAAGCGCGACGCCACGCTGATCTGGCTGAAAGAGCAGGAAGACGCCGGGATCGATATCGTCTCGGGCGGCGAACAGTTTCGCGTCCATTTCGTGCATGGATTCCTGGAGCATGTGAGCGGCATCGACTGGGAGAAAAAGACCAAGATGGGCATCCGCGACGACCGCTATGTGGTCGACGTGCCGACGGTGACGGGCCCGGTTGCCCGCAAATATTCCATTCATTCCGATGAGGTTCGCTTCGTCCGCCCGCACGCGAAGAACAAGATGAAATTCACGATGCCGGGTCCGATGACCATCTGCGACACGATCGCTAATGAGCACTACGCCTCGCGCCCCGACATGGCGATGGCCTTCGCGGAGTTGCTGAACGCGGAAGCAAGGGAACTCGAGGCGCTGGGAGTAGACACTATTCAATTCGACGAGCCCGCCTTCAACGCTTTCATGAGGGACACGGTCGAGTGGGGCGTCGATGCGCTGAACGCCGCGCGCAAGGGTCTGAAATGCACAACGGCGGTCCATATCTGCTACGGCTATGGCATCCAGGAGAATATCGACTGGAAGGAGACGCTGGGCGAGGAGTGGCGGCAATATGAGGAGATATTTCCGGCCCTCAACGGGAGCGATATCGACCAGGTCTCGCTCGAATGCGCCAACTCCAAGGTGCCGCTCGAGCTGATCGCGCTTCTGAAAGACAAGGACGTGCTGGTCGGCGCCATCGATGTTGCGTCGCTGGAGGTTGAAACCCCCGAGCGGGTCGCCGCAACGCTCGAAGCGGCGCTTGAATTCGTCGATCCAGAGCGGACCTACCCTTGCACCAATTGCGGGCTGGCGCCGCTGCCGCGCGATGTTTCCGTCGCCAAGCTTCGCGCGCTCGGCGCTGGCGCCGCGCTGTTGCGCGACAGGCTGAAGAACGAGAAAAAGACCAAAAAGGCCGAGGCCAAGAAAGCCAAAAAGAAGCGCAAGGGAAAGAAGAAATAGGGCTGATAAACCGGTTGCCTTACACGGCCAGCTCTTCCACCGGCCACAGCGGCGCCTGAGCCCACAGCGGTTGAATTTGCGGCAAGGGCAGATCGTCGGGTCCCGGAGACGAGTTTAGCGCCGCCTGGACGCCGGCACTGGCGCGCGCCAACGCCGTTTTCGGTGGCGCACTGTTCACGGCATGTCCCAGATAAAGCGCGGCAAGCAGATCGCCGATGCCATGCGGAACCACATCGCGCCTTTCTATGGTGGTGCGCCAGCTGCCATCTTCGCTCAGGATCATGTCATGAAGGGTCCCGCCGCCAGCGTTACCGGGTATCGAACTGGCGAGGACTTCCACTTGCGGAAGGGCGAGCGCCGCTGTCACGGCTTGCGCCGGATTGGTGACCGGCAGACCGGTCAACCATTCCAGTTCGAAGCGGTTCGGCGTCGCGAGCCCGGCGCGGGGCAGTATACTGTCCCTAATCGTCGCCGCCGCGCTCTCATCCACATAAAGGCCGTCCGGATCGTCGCCGAGGATCGGGTCGCACACGACGCGCGCCGAAGGCTGCGCCGCGACTACGCGGTCTATGGCGGCGGCGGCCTGCTCGCCATGGGAGCGCGTCGGCAGATAGCCCGTCATCACCATGTCGATTTCCGCCAGCCAGCCATTGCGCTCCAGCCCGTCGAGCAGCGAACCGATCCGCTCCGCCGGCACCTGTTCGCCGGTCACTTCCGCGTGGCCCGGATGGTTGGAGAGAATGACCGTCGGAACCAGCCAGACCCGGTGGCCGAGGCCCTCCAATATGGTTCGCGTGGCCGACCCGCCGACATAGCCGCATACGACTTGGCTGGAAATGACGAGGATAACGGACATGGCGCTCCCAGTACGACAAAAGGAAGGTAGATGATGCGGCGGAGCTTCGATAAGGTGCGCGCCGCACAATCCGATTCCGGGATGGACAATAACCCCTCGGGCGCAAAGCTGAAACGGGAGTTCACATGCAAAATATCCGGCCGCGCCGCAGTGTACTCTATAGTCCGGGTTCGAATGCAAGGGCGCTGGAAAAGGCGAAGACGCTTCCTGCCGACGCGCTGATCCTCGATCTGGAGGACGCGGTCGCGCCCGACGCCAAGAAAAAGGCGCGCGAGCGTGTGCGCGATGTCCTAAGGGATGGTGGTTATGGCGGGCGCGAAATGGTGGTGCGCATCAACCCGCTTGCCAGCGACTGGGGCCGTGCCGATCTAGGTCTCATGGCCAGCACCAGCGCAGACGCCATCTTGGTATCAAAGGTGCAGAGTGCTGCCAACATCGCAGCGGTTCGCGACACATTGGCGTTTGTGGAGGCGCCGGATCGGCTTGCCATCTGGGCCATGATCGAAACGCCGCTCGGCATACTCAACGTGCATGAGATTGCCGCCGCCGCGGCCGGCAACCGCTACCCGCTGACCGTCTTCGTCATGGGCACCAACGATATCGCCAAGGAAACCCGCGCCAGGCAGCGCGGCGACCGCGCGGCCATGCTCGCCTGGCTGTCGCAGTGCGTGCTCGCCGCGCGCGCCTATGGGCTCGATGTGCTCGACGGCGTCTACAACAATTTCAAGGATGCAGAGGGCTTCGCGCGCGAATGCGAACAGGGCCGCGATCTGGGCATGGACGGAAAGACGCTGATCCACCCCGGTCAGATCGAGAGGGCCAACGAGACCTTTTCGCCAGACGGGGACGAGGTCGAGTGGGCGCGGACGATCATCGAGGCCTTCAAGCTGCCGGAGAATCAGGGCAAGGGCGTGATTACGCTCGACGGCAAGATGGTCGAACTGCTGCATCGCGACATGGCGCTGAGGACCGTCGCCATCGCCGATGCCATCGCGGAGGCCGCCACATCATGACCAAAACGAACCCCGGCAATTTCTTCGAGGATTTTTCGCTTCGGCAAAAGATCGTCCACGCCACGCCACGCACGGTGACGGAAGGCGATGTGTCGCTGTACACGGCGCTATATGGATCGCGATTCGCGGTCCAGTCGGCGGACAGTTTCGCCATGGATCTCGGCTATCCGGCCGCGCCGGTGGACGATATGCTCGTCTTCCACATCGTCTTCGGCAAAACCGTGCCCGACATCTCGCTCAACGCGGTGGCCAATCTCGGCTACGCGGACTGCCGCTTTCTCAACCCCGTATTTCCGGGCGACACGCTTTCCACGACGTCGGAGGTGACGGGCCTGCGCGAGCTGTCGAACGGCAAGGTCGGAGTCGTTTATGTGCGTTCGACGGGCGTCAACCAGACCGGCGATATCGTGCTCGACTATGTCCGCTGGGTTATGGTCAGGAAGCGGGATGAAAATTCTCCCGCGCCGGAGCCGCATGTGCCCGAGCTTCCCGAGCGGGTGGCGCCGGAGGCCTTCGGCAAGGGGGTGCCCCCTATCAAAGTGGAGGCTTATGATTTTGCGCTGGCCGGAGATCCGCATCGTTGGGGAGACTATGCGCCGGGCGAACAGATCGATCATGTCGACGGCATGACCATAGAGGAGGCGGAACACCAGATTGCCACCCGCCTCTACCAGAATACGGCGAAGGTGCATTTCAACCGGCATCTTCAGAAGGACGACCGTTTTGGCAAGCGGCTGATTTATGGCGGCCATGTGATCTCGCTGGCCCGCGCGCTGACCTTCAACGGCCTGGCCAACGCCTTCCGCGTCGCGGCCATAAACGGCGGCACCCATGTGGCGCCCTGCTTTGCCGGCGACACGGTCTATGCGTGGTCGGAAGTCCTGGAGAAGGAGGAAATTCCCGGCCGCGACGATGCCGGCGCACTGCGTATCAGAACAGTCGCGACCAAGGATCGTTCCTGCGCCAATTTCCCTTACAAGGCGGACGAACAGACTTGGGAGGAAGGCGTCCTGCTCGATCTCGACTACTGGGTGGCGTTGCCGCGCTGAGCGGCGCTCCTGCGGTTTCTGCAATCCAATTGCCACAAACTGCCGTAACATGACTTTCGGTGCCGGTTTTTCGATGCGGCGCAATTCTGTGGGAGTAAGATCATGAAGAAATTACTGGGTTCAGCGGCGCTTGCCGCCGCGATGGCGATCACGCTGCCGGTAGCGGCTTTTGCCGCGTCCGCCGCCCTGAAATCGCCCGAGGGCGCGGACATGGGCACGCTGCAGCTGGCGCAAACGATTGCTGGCGTGCACATCTCCGGAAAGGTCACCGGGCTGACGCCGGGGTCGCACGCTTTCCATATTCACGCGGTCGGTAAATGCGAGCCGCCGTTCAAATCCGCCGGCGGGCACTTCAATCCATTCGGCACGCCGCATGGCAAGCATGGCGGCGGACCCCATGCGGGCGACATGGAAAATCTCGCCGTCGGTGACGACGGCACGGCGGCGATCGATGTGGTCAACGGTGGCGTCACGCTCAGCACGCATGGCAAGCATTCGCTGTTCGACGCGGACGGCTCGGCGATCGTGATTCACGCCGGCGCGGACGACTATGCGAGCCAGCCATCCGGCGCTGCCGGCGGGCGCGTCGCTTGCGGCGTGGTTCAGTAGCCGGACCGGATATTTGTCTCGTTCATGCTGGCGGCGGGCCGGCGCTGGCGTTTAAAAAGGCGACTAGCCTGGAAATCGCCCGTTCAATGTCCGGATCCGCTCGCGTGCCAGCTCGTGCCCGGCTTCCGCGGCTTGCGCATACCACTCCAGCGCGGCGCTTACGTCGCCTTTGAGACCGTGCACCTGCCATTGGGCGAGATAGTCCGGGTCGTAAGTCTGGGCCAGGGAGAACATCGCCTCGGCGCTGCCACGCCGCGCAGCGTAGCCGAAGATCAGACGCGCGCTGACCACGTCACCTATGCCGGTCAGTGCCCTGCCGCGCTCGGTCAGGCTGGCTTCCTCTGTTTCGCTCAGCGGTTCGGGAGGCGGCGCAGCCGGTATCGCCGCGGTCACTATTTCTCCTTGCCGGGGTTCGGGCTCCGGCTTTAGTTCCGGCTCGTCGGGCGCAGGCTGTGCCGTTGCGGTCAATGGCCCCGGTTGCGGAACACTGGCTTCGGGCGCTGTTTCTGCTGCAGCCGGCGCGGGCTCCGCGACAGTGGCCACCGTTGCCAATTGTCCGGTTTCAGGCTCCGGCATTGTTTTCAGTTCATCCGGCGCGGACTGTGCCGCCGCGGCCGCTGTTTCCAGCTGCGGAGGCTCAGCTTGCGGCTCCATCTCGGCTACAGCCGGCGCGGGCGTTGTGACCGCTGCCACCGTTGCCATATGTCCGGCCTCGGGCGTCGGCTCCGGCACCGGTGCAATCGGGCTGGATGCCGCCTCGCTGACAACTGCAACGACAGGTTCTGACGGCGCCCGATCCGGTGCGACAGAGGCCGTTTCGCCGTCTGGCGGCGCGAGCGCGGGCCGTCGTTCAATTATTGTCTCGCTGATCCGGGCCGGGTCCTTGACCGCCTCGCCAATGCGGCGGTTATCCGCATTCCATACCGGCCATAGCAGCACCAGCGCGACAACACCGAGTATTACGCCCATGGCCGCGGCGACGACCGGCGGGCCGATTGCGCTCCAGCGGCTGCTATTTTCGGTCTCGACCGGCACGATGGGATCGGGTGTGGCGATGCTCTCCGCGAGCGCATGGTTGCCGGCAAGGACGGTATTGGCCGACTCGAGCGTATTGTTGAGATGCTCGAGAATCTCGCGCAGCTCCTCATCTTCAGCCCTATCGGGCCCTGGCCCGATCGCAATCAGGTCGTCGCCCTGCCGGTCATGCGGTTCCGGTGAACCGGGAGGCGGCTCGCCATGGCCGTTCACACCGGCCCAGTGTTCAGGCGTGCCCTGAAAGGCTTCCGCGTCGGAGTTATCAGCGTCATCATGCCCGCTCCGACCGGTCTCGACAGCTTCGGCCGGTGTTAGCTCCGAAGCGCTGTCGCGCGCCAGCTGGTCCGGCTGATCGTCTTTTGAGTCGCACTGCGTGCGGGAAATATCTCTGGATTTGCTAGCCATTTTTTACTCTCTACAAGAATAAAGATGGGCCCTTGCCGGCGGTCCTGCCGGCCATCGTTCCATCCTGGTCCCCCATGCATGGTCATGCATGAGGGTAAATGGCCTCGCGTGATCGTTGTATACGCGCACAGCTTCTAAGATTTCTTTAAGGCCTTTCCACCGGTTTGAGCTTGATTCTACTCAAAGGCGTAACGATCCTCGCCGGCGCCGCATCGAAAGCGCAATGATCACAGAGCGTCGAATTTTATACCTTTCGGCGCATTGCCGGTTATGTTGCGTCGCGGTAGAAATGGTGCCAGCTTGAATCAGATTCCTCGCGGAGTGTTCCATGGCGAATGCCAGACCGACGGCCAACCGGCCGCTATCTCCACACCTGCAAATCTACAAACCGATGTTGACGATGATGATGTCGATTGCGCATCGCATCACCGGCGCCGCGCTTTATTTCGGCAGCCTGCTGCTGGCCTGGTGGTTGATCGCGGCGGCGAGCAGCGAAGGCTATTACGACTTTGTCATGGGCCTCGCCGGCGGTTTTTTCGGGCGTCTCGTCCTGTTTGGATACACCTGGGCGCTGATTCATCACATGCTCGGCGGCTTCCGCCATTTTATTTGGGATACCGGCAAGGGCTTTGAACTGCCGACGGTCGAAGCGATGGCGCGCACGAGCCTCATGGCCGGCTTCGGCCTCACCATCGCCGTATGGGCGGTGGGCTACATCGTTATGGGGAAGCTATAGCCATGGCCGATATGCGAACGCCGCTCAACAAGGTCCGGGGCCTGGGATCGGCCAAGGAAGGCACTGATCATTTCTGGCGCCAGCGCGTTACGGCAATCGCCAACGTGCCGCTGACGCTGTTTCTCATTGCCTCGGCGATATATTGCGCCGGCGCGGATCATGCGAGCGCGGCCGCCTATCTGGCCTCGCCTCTGGTCGCGATAGGCATGCTTCTTCTGGTGCTTTCCGGCGCTATTCACATGCGCCTGGGCATGCAGGTGATCATTGAGGACTATGTGCATGGCGAGGGCGCGAAAATCCTGTGCCTGATACTCAACACCTTTTTCGTGATTTTCATCGCCCTGGCATCTGTCTTCGCGATCCTGAAACTCAGTCTCGGGGCCTGAACATGGCACGTAAAGCAACCGGCAAGGGCAGCGCCGCGCCCGCGGTAAGCGGCAAGGCCTATCCGCTGACCGATCACACATATGACGCGGTGGTGGTCGGCGCCGGCGGCGCCGGCTTGCGCGCGACGCTCGGCTGCGCGGAGGCCGGCCTCAAGACCGCCTGCATCACCAAGGTCTTTCCCACCCGCAGCCATACGGTCGCGGCCCAGGGCGGCATCGCTGCCTCGCTCGGCAATATGGGCCCCGATAATTGGCGCTGGCACATGTATGACACGGTCAAGGGGTCGGATTGGCTCGGCGATCAGGACGCTATCGAATATCTCTGCCGCCAGGCGCCGGAGGCCGTCTACGAGCTTGAGCATTACGGCGTACCCTTCTCGCGAACGGAAGAGGGCAAGATCTACCAGCGGCCCTTCGGCGGGATGACCACCGATTTTGGCGAGGGTCCGCCGGCCCAGCGCACCTGCGCCGCCGCCGACCGTACCGGCCACGCCATGCTGCATACGCTCTATGGCCAGAGCCTGCGCTATACGGCGGAGTTCTTCATCGAGTATTTCGCTATCGATCTGATCATGGACGAGGATGGCGCCTGCCGCGGCGTCATCGCGCTGAATATGGAAGACGGCACGCTGCACCGGTTCCGCGCCCACAAGACGGTGCTGGCGACAGGTGGTTATGGCCGAGCTTATTTCTCCTGCACCTCGGCGCATACCTGCACCGGCGACGGCAATGCCATGGTGCTGCGCGCCGGCCTGCCGCTCCAGGATATGGAATTCGTGCAGTTCCATCCCACCGGCGTCTACGGTGCCGGCGTGCTGATTACCGAGGGCGCGCGCGGCGAGGGCGGTTATCTCACCAATTCGGAAGGTGAGCGCTTCATGGAGCGTTATGCGCCGCACGCCAAGGACCTGGCGTCGCGCGATGTGGTGTCGCGGTCGATGACCGTGGAAATCCTGGAAGGGCGCGGCGTCGGCCCGGCCAAGGACCATATCCATCTGCATCTCGATCATCTGGACCCGAAAGTTCTGGCCGAACGGCTTCCCGGCATCACCGAGTCGGCGAAGGTCTTCGCGGGCGTCGATCTGACGCGCGAGGCGATCCCGGTTATCCCGACGGTGCATTACAATATGGGCGGCATCCCCACCAACTATCACGGTGAAGTGCTGACCACGGACGCCCGGGGCAAGGAGGTCGCCGTACCGGGACTGCTGGCCATCGGCGAGGCGGCAAGCGTGTCGGTGCATGGCGCCAACCGGCTCGGGTCCAACTCGCTGATCGATTTGGTCGTGTTCGGCCGCGCCGCCGGTCTCAGATGCGCGGAGACGATAGAAGCAGGTTCGTCGCATCCGGATTTGGCGCCGGACGCGAGCGATCTCGCCCTTTCTCGCCTCGACCGTTTTCGCCATGCCAAGGGTTCCACGCCGACCGCCGAACTCCGCGCCAAGATGCAAGGCACCATGCAAACCAACTGCGCCGTGTTCCGTACAGGCCCGCTGATGAGCGAGGGCAAGAAGAAGATCCAGGAAATCTGGGACGCCGGTCAGGACATCAAGACCACCGACCGTTCGCTGATCTGGAACACCGATCTCATCGAGACGCTGGAATATGACAATCTGATCGTGCAGGCGTCGGTGACGGTGGACGGCGCGCTGGCGCGCAAGGAAAGCCGGGGCGCCCATGCGCGCGAGGATTTTCGCGACCGCGACGACAAGAAATGGATGAAGCACACCCTGGCCTGGGCCGACGACAATGCGCGCAAGGTGACGCTGCGTTACCGCCCGGTGCACAGCTACACCATGACCAATGACATCGCCTATATCGAGCCCAAGGCACGGGTGTATTGATGAAGGGCGGCGTCCGAATGCTGATAGCCGGATCGATCGCCGGATGTGTTGCAGCACCGGCATTGGCGGCCGAGGAGCATCTCAAGCTTCTTGATGAGCAATGTGGAGTTCAGCTTGCGATGTCGGCCGCGCAATGCGCCTGCATCGCCGAAAAGGCGGCTGAGATGAATGACCGGCAACAGGCTCTTGTTGCCGCGATGGTAATGAAAAACATACAGCTGGCATCGCAGCTTCAGCTTGATATGCCCATGCCGGACCTGGCCGCGGCCGGGAACTTCATGGCATCAGTCCCCATGCAGTGTGCCGGTCAGTAGGCATTTAGCTATAAGGACGATCGAATATGGTCGAATTCACCCTCCCGAAAAATTCCAAGGTCACCAAGGGCAAGGCTTGGAACAAGCCCAAGACCAAGGGCGACTGGCGCGAATTTCGCGTCTACCGCTGGAGCCCGGAGGATGAGGAAAATCCGCGCGTCGACAGCTATCAGGTCAATCTGGACGAGTGCGGGCCGATGGTTCTCGACGCGCTGATCAAGATCAAGAACGAGATCGATCCGACGCTGACCTTCCGGCGCTCCTGCCGCGAGGGGATTTGCGGATCCTGCGCCATGAATATCGACGGCACCAACACGCTGGCCTGCACGTGCGGCATGGACGAGATCAGGGGCGCGGTGAAAGTCTATCCCCTGCCGCACCAGCCGGTGGTCAAGGATCTCGTGCCGGACCTGACCAATTTCTACGCGCAGCACCGCTCGGTGCAGCCCTATCTGCAGACCGAGACCACCGAGCCGCCAAAAGAATGGAAGCAATCCAGAGAGGACCGCGAGAAACTGGACGGGCTGTATGAATGCATCCTGTGCGCCTGCTGCTCCACATCCTGCCCGTCCTACTGGTGGAATTCGGACCGTTATCTGGGCCCCGCCGTGCTGTTGCAGGCCTATCGCTGGGTGGTGGACTCGCGCGACGAGGCGACCGGTGAGCGGCTCGACAATCTGGAAGACCCGTTCCGGCTCTACCGCTGCCACACGATCATGAATTGCTCGAAAGCCTGCCCGAAGGGCCTGAACCCGGCCAAGGCGATTGCCGAGTTGAAAAAGCTGATGGTGGAACGGCGGTTCTGAACCTCCAGCTTCGCAAGCTGTCGTTTCCGACCATCCGGGCGGGCGACGAGTTCACATCGTCAATTCACAGCGCTGCCAGGTTTCTATTGTCGCCGGATTGGGACCGGGCCCCTGCCCCGGGATAAACAGCCGGATGATATCCTCGCTCTGCATCGCCATGCTCACCCGGGCGCCCGCGTGAGGCTCCGTGTCGGGCACGACATAGGCGAAGCCGTGGCGCTCGTAATCGCCTTCCATGCTGGTGCCTCCGGGGGTCACCAGCTGTGACCCTTCAATGGACATGCGCCGGCCGTCCTCATGGCACCAGTGACCGTCGATCGCGTCGGCATGGGCCGGCGCTGCGGTCAGCGTCAGCATCGCGCCAAACGCCAGAAGCGCGAAATATCTTTTCTCCATTTGAAACGGCTCATCGACATTGCGGGAAAGCTGCAGGCTCGATCCTAAGCCCTGCGCCGCTGCGATGAAAAGCTACTGTTGATCACAAAGCCTCGACGGCTACGCCGCGCGATCGAGCGCCGCGGGCAAGGCTCGCCTTTAGCGCATCGGCTTGACCAGCCGTTGGGCGGCAAAACCGTTTTGCCAGCAAGTTTACCAGCCGACACATTGTTTTCACCGGCGAATGCGAGCAATATCCGCGGCGCCGGGTTGCCGGCAGGGCGAGAAAAACACGCGAGTCACAAGCCACCATCATGAACGGTTTCAACCCAATAACGCGCCGCGCCGCGCTGCGCGGGTTGGGCGCTGTACTGGGCACCGCCCTGGGATGCGGATTTCCGCCAGGCGCCCGGGCGCAGGTGCTTAAATGCGCCAATGCCTGCCGCTCGATGATCGGCGCCGACGACAAATGGATCGCCGGCCTGCCCATCATCGACGCGCACTGCCATATCTTCAACGCGCGCGACATTCCCGCGGTGCGCTTCATCACCAATGTATTCCTGCCCAATTACGCTCTCGATCTGTCGCCGGGCAACAAGGCGGTGTTGCAGCGCGAAATCTCCGGCCTGCTCGGCGGCATGCTCGCCGCGACGCCCGGATACGCGCAGGAGAAGGCCCTGCTCGAGGCGCGGCTGGCGGGGGAACCGGTGTCCGCGAAACCGGAGGGCGCCGCCTTGCCCGATTTCGCAAAGGGCGGGAGCCGCTCCTGCTATGGCCGCGACGTCGCCGACAATATTTCCGCTTTCGGTAATCTCATTGCGATCTTGAAAAATTTCCGCCACCGCAATTTTGAGGCGCTCGCCGCCACCTACGAGACCGGCCTCAGCCGGGTCGGCGTCGCTCTCTATACTCCGGCGATGGTGGACATGGACTACTGGCTCGCGCCCGAGCGCGAGCCGCCCGGTGCCATCGGCGATGTCGGCGACGATGCCTTCTCGCTGCCCCAGGCAACGATCGCGCAGCAGATCGAGCTGATGGAGATGACCCAGCGGCTTTATCCCGGCCGCGTCCATGCCTTCGCGCCCTTCTGCCCCTGGCGGCAGGCCGATGATCTCTATCACAATGCGCGCGGTGACGGGGCTGTCCGGCAACGCCGTCCCACCGCGCTGGAGCTGGTGGAGGACGCGGTTCTCAACCGCGGCTTCGCCGGTGTGAAGCTATATCCCCCAATGGGGTACCTGCCGCTCGGCAACGCCGAACTGCCGCTTTCCGCCTTTCCTTCCTGGGCGGGCGATGCGCCTTTCGCCGATACTTTTGGCGCCGCGCTCGACGAGGCCATGAGGTCGCTTTACCGCTTCTGTATCGCCCATGACGTGCCGGTTATGGCGCATTGCGCCGAGACCAATGGCGCGGGGGTTTTCTCCAGCTCCGGCGACAGGGAGGAGAATTATGCGCTTCGCGCCCATCCCTTCGGCTGGGCGCGGGTGCTGGCGGAGCCGGAGTTCGCACGCCTGCGCCTGAATCTTGCGCATTTCGGCGCGTCGCGCGATTCCAGGCACCAGCGCGAATGGCGCGCCGTCATTGGCCAGATGATGGACACGCACGAGCATGTCTATGCCGACCTCTCCCACTATGCGGAGATGGTTCTCGACAATTTCACCGGCTCCGGCCAGCATTGCCGCGAGGCGGCCGAAATACTCGATCCGCTGCGCAAGGGGTTTCTCGCGCGTCCGGCCGGCGACAGGCGCGTCCGGCGGCTGCTCTACGGTTCGGATTGGTCGATGCTGTCGAAGCAATATTATTATGGCGATTATCTGCGCGTTGTCGCCCATATGTACCGGCGTAAGATTTACGGTGTCGGGCGCGGCGCGGAAAAGAATGCGCAGGCCTTTCTGAGCGGTAACGCCGTGCGTTTTCTGGGCCTTGGCAAAGGTGCCAAGACCCGCGCGCGGCTGGAAGCCTGGTATGCGCGCCACGCGCTGGACGGCTCGGTCCTGGAGCGCTTCGGCAAGATCGACGGTTGAGTCAAAGCCGCGCGGAAGGGCCGACCGCGGTCACCGGGCGGCGCCTGAGCTGCGTCTCGCGATGCAGGATGTAGAGGCCGGCGAGGATGACGATGGCCGCGCCTGTCCAAGTCCATACATCCGGCAGATCGCCGAACACCAGAAAGCCGAGCAGCACCGCCCAGATCAGCGAGCTGTATTTGAACGGCGCGACCATGGCGGCCTCGCCATGGCGGAAGGCCTCGATCATCAGATAGTGGGCGCCGGCGACGAGAAAGCCGCTGAGCGCAAAGGTTGGAAGATCAGTCACGTCGAAGGGCGGCCAGCCGAACGGCGCCGACGCCAGCCCCGCGAGCAGAACAACAGCCGTCGTGACGAACAGCACCGCGACCGTCGACTCCGTTTGCGAGATGCGCCGGGTGATGAGATCGCGCGTACCGCCGAACAGGGCGGCTCCCAGCGGCAGCAGCACCGCCCATTGCAGCGTATCGCTGCCCGGCCGCAGCATGACGAGCACGCCGGCGAAGCCCGCCAGAACCGCCAGCCAGCGCCGCCAGCCGACGGTTTCGCCGAGCACCAGCGGGGCCATGGCGGTGATGAAAAGCGGACCGGTAAAGGCAATGGCGATAGCGTCCGCCAGCGGCAGATAAACCAGGCCGTTGATGAACAGGAAGGCGCTGCAGATCACGCAGACCCCGCGCAGCGCCTGCCCCTTG
Source organism: Hyphomicrobiales bacterium (assembly GCA_021775575.1). Taxonomy (GTDB): domain Bacteria; phylum Pseudomonadota; class Alphaproteobacteria; order Rhizobiales; family Methyloligellaceae; genus JAJFHO01. The sequence goes on along the minus strand of JAJFHO010000212.1, from coordinate 5,754 downwards.
AGGCTGTTGATCCGCAGCAGGTGCAGTCCGCCGTCGCGCCGCGCCAGCAGAAATATCCAGGGCAGAATAAACAGGCCGCGCACGAACATCACCTCGCCGGCCGGGTAGGTCGCGGCCAACGATTTGATGACAGCGTCATTGAGCGTGAGGAGAAGGGAGCCCGCCAGCATGGCGAGGATAGCGCGCGCCGATTGTGCGCCGGCTGCGTCGGCGGCCTGTTGTTCCTGTGACATTGCCTTTTGTCGTTCCCTCTACCGCCCGGGCTCTTGTGGGCCGTCTTGGCGGCGGTTCGCCTTCATACTGCCGTTGTCGCGGTAAGGCAAAGTGGATTTGCCGTCGAGCGGGCGCGCCCTGCAAAATGGTTCTGCACGCACAGCTAGAGCGCTTTCAGGAAAAGTGTGGGCGGTTTTCCGCCCGGAAAGTGCGGTAAATCAAATAGTTAGAGCATGATCGGCGATTCAGAAATCGTCGAACCTGCTCCAGGTTGGTGTCGCGCCATGTCCGCCTCAATCTCAATTCCGCCGTCGATCCGTTCTATATCCTTCAACTTGTGCCGGCGGCCGCCGGCGGCTTTCCCGGGCGCTGGAAGGGAGCGCCGGTCCAACAGGTTAACGACTTGCCTGCTTCGATCTTCGCGGGCGCCAAAAATAAGCTATTGTGACCCCATGGCGCGCCGTTTGCCGCCGCCGCTCGCTGATTGGGGACAGGGGTGCGAATCGTAGTGCGTTCTGGCATCGGGGAACGGAAAATGCGACGTCTTTTTGTTTGGGCGGGCGCGCTTCTATTGCTGTTGCACGGCTGCGGCTCGCGGTCGTCGATACCCGATATTTCAAAAGAGGCTGTCGAGGCTGAAGCGGCCCGACAGGTCGCCTTCGGTTTCGAAACCCTTGTCAGCGAGACACGCCGCCTCCAGTCGGCGGCCTTCCCGATCATGAGCGCCACCGCGGCCTATTGCACCGACAACGCCGTGCCACTGTACGGGCTGAGCGTGCTGACGCTTGAAAATCTGGACGAGGATCTGCGCGCGGTCGCGAGCCAGCGGCTCGGGCTCGACAGTCAGGTGCGCGTCATCCATGCCGTCAAGGGCTCGCCGGCGCGGCGCGCGGGGCTGGCGCCGGGCGACCGGATCATCGGTGTCGACGGGAAAAAGATCGGCGATGGTATCAAGGGGATGGAACGGCTTGCGCGGGCGCTGGGCAGGGCCAAATCCTCGTCAACGCTGCGGGTGACGATTTTGCGCCAGGGGCGGCAACTGACATTTCCAATGCGCCCGGTTCCCGGCTGCGCGACGCAGGTTATCCTGTCCGGCGTTGGCGACGATGAGGACCTGGTAGAAAGTGGCGCCATCGTTGTCCACCGCTCGACGTTGCGCATGGCCGCCGACGACGACGAGCTGGCGCTGGTGGTTGGCCACGAGCTTGGCCACATCATCGCCCGGCATTTGAAGCAAAAAGGCGACGAGGCGGCTGACTACAGGGGTGGATTTCCGGTGTCAGGCCGGATCCCGGCTGAGATAAAGGACACAGCAGGCGACGACGGACGCGGGGATTTTTCGGAAAAACAGGAAGCGGAAGCCGATTATCTGGGTCTCTATTTTGTCGCCCGGGCCGGAATCGTCATCGATAAGGCCGAGCGTCTGTGGCGCAAGATCGCGCAAGAGGACCCGCGTGCCCTGGGATTCGCGGAAATCCACCCGACATCGCCATTGCGTTTTCTGGCGATGGGCAAGACACGCGACGAAATCGCTCTCAAGCAGCAAACCAAGGTTCCCCTGAACCCCAATTGGCGGCAGCCCTGACCCGTCGCGTTCTTCAGGCAGCGGGAAGGAACTTCTTCTGCAGATCGAGAACGCCCATGACAAATCCGCGCTCATCGTCCATGGCCTCGCGCCAGATCGAGAAGTAGTTCGGAACGGCGGGCGCCAATTCGCCGACGACGTCGCCATCCTCGAAATGCAGCACGGCATCGAACTTGCGGGCGACGCGCTGCATCTTCCGGTTTTCGGCAAGGCAGTTCATATAGAGACGCGTGATGCCCCGGGTCCGCGCGGTCCTTATGACCCGGCCCAGCAGCTCGGTGCCGATGCCGGTGTCCTGATAGGCCTTTTCGACCGAAAACGCGGCCTCCGCCTCGACCGGCAGGGCGCCGGTGAGCGGGCGCAACTCGGCCGCCGCGTGGATTTCTTCTCCGACAAAGAAGCCGTAGACCACGCTTTGCATGTCGTTTATCCGCCGGGCATAGTCGGTAATGAAGCCGTCGCCGACGCCCATTCCGAAACGCAGCCGGCGGCTGTCCGCGTCGAGCCGCAGCAGGTGCTCGCCATATCTTTCAATCTCGCCAAGCCTGAGCTTGCGAATGTCTCCCCTGTCACCGTCAGTGTTAGCCATGCTCGCCTCCAGTTCGATGGGGTTCGAAAATCGGCCGAATCATCAACTCCTGTATTTTGTGCGCTGCACATGGCATTTCAATGGCAAATTGTGCATTGCACAATAATTCTGCAAAAAAGGCGCCTTTTTCATAGATTTTCAGGGCCGGGCTCTACCGGGCCTGATGACATTCTCGGCCAACCCCGGCCCGCCCGGTGCGGGCGAAACCGCCAGCCGCGCGCGGGGTCGCCCTTGGGCGGCGTGAGAAGAACTTGAAAATCCGGGCAATTTCCTGCATCCCTCTGCCTCGCCGGAGATGAAATTCACCAGTCTGGATTGGACGGTATTTGCGGGTTCGCTGGTGTACCGGATTTTCCGCCAGCACGGGAGAGCAGACAAGAGTGCGCGCGTCAATCGAGCAAATGACCGGGTTACACTGGAAGGGGCAGGGGCCGGCTTTTCTGGTCGCGGGCGGCCATGCGGCGACGCATTGGATCATCGGTACCTTCTATGTTTTGCTGCCCTACATATCGCGCGATTTGGGGCTGAGCTATCTGCAGGCCGGGGCGCTGATCACGGTTTTTCACGTCGCCGCCTTTGCCGCGAATATCGGCAGCGGAGCGGTGGTCGACATTGGCGTGCGCCACTCCACGGTCCTGGCCGCGTCGCTTGTCGTCGGTGCGGCGGCGCTGATGGCGGTCGGGCTGACGGTCCAGGCCTTGTGGCTTGTCCCCCTGGTTATTCTGATCGGCGCGACCAACAATCTCTGGCACCCGGCCGCGATCGCCTATCTGTCGGACCGCTATCCGCGCAACCGTGGTTACGCGCTCTCGATCCATACGCTTGGCGCGAGCTTGGGCGACCTGCTCGCCCCTCTCGCCGCCGGTCTGCTGCTGCTCCAGACAAGCTGGCACGGGGCTTCCATCGTCAACGCAGCGCCGGTGATGGTTGTCGCATTCGCGTTGCTGGCTATCCTCGGCCGCGAGGAGCGTTTGGCGCCGCACAGCCATGGCGGCGAGGCCGGGCTGCGCGGCTATCTGGCCCGTGTCGGGGGCCTCATTCGCGACAAGGCGGTGCTTGGCCTGTGCGCGATGGCGGGGTTCCGGTCGATGACCCAGAACGGCCTTCTTGTTTTCATACCGCTCTATCTGGCCGATGTGCTGGAGGTTTCGCCCGTCGTGCTTGGTTTCGTGCTGATGGCAATGCAAACCGGCGGCATGATCGCCGGCCCTGTCGCGGGCACGCTGTCTGATCGTATGGGCCGTCAGCCCGTCGTCTTTGCGGGTATCACGGCGACCACGCTGATCGTCGCGGCGCTGAGCTTTGTCAGCAGCGCCACGCTATTCGTGATTCTCGTGTCGCTGCTGGGATTTGCGCTCTTTTCGGTGCGCCCCGTGATCCATAGCTGGGCGATGGACCTTGCGCCGCCGCGCATGGAGGGGAGCGCGGTCAGCCTGCTGTTCGCCACGCAATCGGGTTTTTCGGCACTGGTGCCGCTGGTCGGCGGACTGATCGCGGATCAGTGGGGGCTGGCGGCGGTCTTCTATGTTCTTGCCGGCGCCATGGCGATCGCAAATCTGTTGGTTTACCTTCTCCCCGACGTGGGGGCGAAACAGGAGACGTGAGTTTATGACCAGGGAAATCGGGCATTTCGTCGGCGGGAAGACAGTCGCGGGAACAAGTGGACGCTTCAGCGATATTTACAATCCGAGCACCGGCGCGGTGCAGGCGAAGGTTGCCCTCGCGGGGAGCGACGAAGTTGGCAAGGCGGTCGAAAATGCGCTTGCCGCGCAAGCCGGCTGGGCCGCGGCCAATCCGCAGAGGCGCATCCGCGTTCTGATCGAATTCTACAATCTGGCGATGAAGGAGATCGACAGTCTCGCCGAGCTGATGTCCAGCGAGCATGGCAAGACGGTTCCCGACGCCAGGGGCGATCTGCAGCGCGGCATCGAAGTCGTCGAATTCGCGATCGGCGCGCCGCATCTGCTCAAGGGCGAATTCACCGACGGCGCGGGGCCGGGCATCGACATGTACTCCATGCGCCAGCCGCTCGGCGTCGTCGCCGGCATAACGCCGTTCAATTTCCCCGCGATGATCCCGCTGTGGATGGCGGCGCCGGCGCTGGCCTGCGGCAACGCCTTCATCATGAAGCCGTCGGAGCGCGACCCGTCGGTGCCGATGCGCCTGGCCGAACTGTTCATCGAGGCCGGGTTGCCCGAGGGCGTGCTCAACGTCGTCAATGGCGACAAGGAGGCGGTCGACGCGCTGTTGCATCACCGCGATGTCAGCGCACTGAGTTTCGTCGGCTCGACCCCGATCGCGGAATATGTCTATGCGACCGGCTGCGCCAACGGGAAGCGCATTCAGGCGCTGGGCGGCGCCAAGAACCATCTCATCGTCATGCCCGACGCCGACATGGACCAGACCGTCGACGCGCTGATCGGCGCTGGCTACGGTTCGGCCGGCGAACGCTGCATGGCGGTCTCCGTCGCCGTGCCCGTCGGTGAGCAGGCGGCCGACGCACTGCTGGAGAAGCTGGTGCCGCGGGTCGAGAGCCTGAGAATAGGCCCCTCTTCCGACGCCGATGCCGATTATGGCCCGCTGGTGACGAAGCAGCATCTCGACAAGGTGCGCTCCTATGTCGATCTTGGCGTTGAGGAGGGCGCGGACCTTCTTGTCGACGGGCGCGGCTTCACCATGCAGGGTTATGAGGACGGCTTTTTCCTCGGCGGCTGCCTGTTCGATAACGTCAAGCCGGACATGCGGATCTACAAGGAAGAGATTTTCGGCCCCGTCCTGTCGGTGGTGCGTGCGAAGGATTACGAAGAAGCGCTCGAGCTCCCGAACGCTCATGAATTCGGCAATGGCGTCGCCATTTTCACCCGCGACGGCGACACCGCGCGCGACTTCGCCCACCGGGCGCAGATCGGCATGGTCGGCATCAATGTGCCGATCCCGGTGCCGCTCGCCTATCACTCCTTCGGCGGCTGGAAACGCTCGCTGTTCGGTTCCCACAATCAGCACGGCCCCGACGCGTTCCATTTCTTCACCAAGCCCAAAACGGTCACTGCGCGCTGGCCTTCGGGGATGAAAGACGGCGCGGAATTCGTCATCCCGACGATGAAATAAGAGGCGGCAATCCATGGCTCTGCGAACGAGACTGACTGAAAGATTCGGTATCGGGCATCCGGTCCTCTCAGCGCCGATGGCTTTTGTCGGCGGCGGACGGCTGGCGGCGGCGGTGAGCGACGCCGGCGGGCTCGGGCTGATCGGCGGCGGCTATGGCGACGCGGACTGGCTGGGCGAACAATTCCGCGCCGCCGGCAACACGCCGGTGGGGTGCGGTTTCATCACCTGGTCGCTGGCGCAGGCCCCGCATCTTCTCGAC
>JAJFHO010000211.1 GCA_021775575.1 Hyphomicrobiales bacterium | reverse complement strand
CACGGCACGGCCCTGCTATATCTCTCTGCAACCGAGCGCACGGCCAGTGCGCGAGGCAAGCGCGACCGCGCGCCGGCCGAAAGGCCGCGCCCGCGCAGGCCCGGCCAAAGGCCGGAACAGCCGTGAGCGATAAAAAACCTTGCACCATCGCCATACTCCATCGCACGCAGCATCACGCGCCCGGCAGCCCGAAGGCTCCGAAGTTTGCCGTACCCCTCAAGCAAGGGACTGCGCAGGACGCTGAAAAACCGCATCCGATTTAATGAGGCGACTTTCCAGCGCCCCGCGCGCGGCCTCTTTGCGAATTCCGCCCGGCGTCTTGCACCCTGTTCCCAAAAGTTGGGAACAGGCAGCTCTCAGGCACGGGGGCCGTAATACCCCCGGGTCCGGGACGGCACGTTCGGGGTGGCCGGGTCCGTTAGGCCCGACAACAAGAGGCGAGGAGGGCCGAAGGCCCGACCGGGACGAAAAAAAGCAAAGCCCCGTTCTCCGCCGCCTGTTGCGCAACCACCGCAAAAGCCGCTCCCTTCCTCACATGCACGGACGGTCCGGACACGCATCCCCTAATGAGGAAGGAATGCAGAGGAGTTTAAGGGAGGTTTGGAGGGCGGGGATAAGAATCTCCGAATCCGAGCGCAGCGAGGCAAGGCCGACTGGCTGTCGCGCCTATGGCGCGCCCTCGCGGAGGCCCCGCCGAAGGCGGGAATAGCCGCGAGCGGAACACCGGAGGGAGGCGGGAAGGACGAGGATAAGTTTTTCCCTTAGCTTCGAATATGGCCGTCTTTCCCGCGCATGCGGGAATGACGAAGTTTGTATTTTCCTTATCAGCACTATTCTCGTGGCCCCAATGCGGGACGGGGGTTGCCCCCCCTCCCGAACCTTTCGCGACTTCGGAAAAAGCATGCGGACGGGGTTGCAAACCGCGTCCGGCGGGAGGCAGATGTTTTGGGGCGACACATCAGGTGTATCAAATGATCGAACACAGTAATGACCTCCAGAACAAATAATAGCCAAATTTTGATGCAATAATTAGCATGTAATTTTCACGTATTGCGGGAGTATGTAAGGAGGTCGGCATGGCTCAACACCACGGAATAAAGGCATTGACGGGAATGGAGGCATATTGCAACCGCAGTCACCACCCGGCTCCTGGGGACCGTTTTGGGAGACTCTTCCCCGACATCTCGCCAGCCTATGTCCCGGCGGCGGTGCTCGAAGAGATCGGGCGGAAGGGCGGCCCGATGGATGGTGGGTCGAAGCCACGGCGCACCAAAACAGTGCCGGTTGGCCACGTGATATTCGGACAGTTTATCGATCACGACATTACACTCGATGTGAGTTCGAGATTCGACCGCGTGAATGTGCCGGAAGAGACGACGAACGTCCGCACACCGACGCTTGATCTCGACTGCATTTACGGTTCGGGGCCGGAAGCTCACCCCTTCCTCTATTCCCAGACGGCGCCTTTCGACGGCGCGAAACTTCTGACTGGGGTGGATCAGGACTCGGCCGATCCGCTAAAATCGAACGACCTACTGCGCTCACCCAACCTGCGCGCTATCATCGGTGACCCGAGGAATGACGAAAACCGGGTCGTCAGCCAGCTGCAACTCGGCATGATTAAGTTTCACAACGCAACCTGCGATAACCTCAATGCCGACGAGGGCATAACGGGCAGCGCTCTCTATGAGGAGGCGCGGAGATTTGTGACCTGGCACTACCAGTGGGCCGTGGTGAACGACTTTCTCGTCACCATGTGCGGCCGCGCGGTGGTGCACAATATCCTTTCCTGCGGGAGGCAATTTTACCACGCAACCGAACCTTTTATTCCGATCGAATTCGCGGTCGCGGCCTACCGCTTCGGCCACTCCATGGTGCCGATGAAGATCCAAGTGCAGAAGGGCGGCAAGAACGAGGAATTTTTCGGGCCGGTCCTCGGTGAGGGCTTCTCGCCGCTCGGCGACGTCAAGGCCATCGTGGACTGGCACGAGTTGTTCATCACACCGGAAAAGCGCAGCGTGCAGAAGGCGGAGAAGCTCGACACGACGATGGCGGGCGATCTATTACAGCTTCCCTTCATCGACCCGAAAAAGGACGAGGCTTCTCTTGCGACGCGCAATCTGTTGCGGGGTAACAGCTTCCTGCTGCCCGGCGGAGAAAAAGTTGCGGCGCAACTGGGCCGGCCGGCGAACGAGATCGAAAAGGTAATGGCGCACATCGCCAAGATCTCGGACGACGCGATTACCGACGGTGCGCCACTCTGGCTCTACATCCTCGCTGAGGCCGAGGCCATCGGCCGCGAAACCACTTCGTGCGGGTTCGACAAGGGCGAGGGGCTCGGCCCGGTCGGCGCGCGTATCGTTGCCGAGGTGCTGATAGGGCTCCTCGAACTCGACCCGCGCAGCTACCTGGGAGAGAACCGGAATTGGTCGCCCGAGGCCGACTTCGACAGTATCGGCAAGATCCTGGCCTCGACCAACTCCTGCCTGCCCTAACTAGGGCTTGGACCAATGCATATTGGGTGTTGAACCCCCGTCGCGAACGTTTCGCGACTCCGGAAAAACATGCGGACGGGGTTACAAACCCCGTCCGGTGGCGAATCAGATATCGGTCCGATAAACGACAAAACCAGAACGCTCGGCGACCTTGTCATAGAGCTTCATTGCTGTCTCATTGGTTTCATGCGTTTGCCAGTAGACGCGCGGCGAACCCGCATCCCTTGCCTGATCATAGACCGCATTGATAAGGGCCCGCCCGATGCCCTTGCCCCGGGCGGCCTCGTCAGTGAACAAATCCTGCAAATAACAAACTGGCCCGGGCATGGCGGTATTGCGATGATAAAGGTAGTGAACGAGGCCGACGACGTTGCCATCAAACTCCGCTATCAAGGCGTGAACAGGCTCATAAGAATCGAAAAAGCGATCCCAGGTCAGTTCTGTAACTTCTTGCGGTATAGCCTTCGGCCCGACCCGTTCGTAGAAGGTGTTGTATCCCTCCCACAGGCGCAACCATTGATCAAAGTCTGTACGAGTGACGGAACGCACGATGGTTTCGGAGACCATTCTTGATTCCTGCCCCCTCAAGCCGCCTTTTTCAACAACCCCCGGTTGATCAGCGTCTCGGCGATCTGCACCGTGTTGAGCGCGGCTCCTTTTCGCAGATTGTCCGATACAACCCAGATGTTGAGGCCGCTGTCGAGCGTTGAATCCTCGCGGATGCGCGAGATATAGGTGGCGTATTCGCCGACGCATTCAACCGGTGTCATATAACCGCCGTCCTCGCGCTTGTCGTAGACCATGCAGCCGGGCGACTCGCGCAATATCGCGCGCGCCTCATCCGCCGTAATCGGCTTCTCGAACTCGATGTTGATCGCTTCGCTATGGCCGACGAACACCGGCACGCGCGCGCAGGTCGCGGTGAGCTTGATGTTCTTGTCGAGTATCTTCTTGGTCTCGGCCACCATCTTCCACTCTTCTTTTGTGGAGCCGTCCTCCATGAAGACGTCGATATGGGGAATGACGTTGAAGGCGATCTGCTTGGTGAACTTGTCCGGCTCGGGTGCATCGGTGACGAAAATGCCCTTGGTCTGCGTCCACAGCTCCTCCATCGCCTCCTTGCCGGCGCCCGAGACGGACTGGTAGGTGGCGACGACGACGCGCTTGATCGTGGCCGCGTCATGCAGCGGCTTGAGCGCGACGACGAGCTGGGCGGTCGAGCAGTTCGGATTGGCGATGATATTCTTCTTCGTAAATCCTGCAATGGCGTCGGCATTGACCTCGGGCACGATCAGCGGCACGTCGGGGTCGTAGCGGAAGGCGGAGGAATTGTCGATGACGACGCAGCCCTGCGCGGCGATCTTCGGCCCCCACTCCTTGGAAACGGAGCCGCCCGCCGACATCAGCGCGAAATCGCATTTGGAGAAATCGAACTGTTCGAGATCCTGGCATTTGAGGGTCTTGTCGCCGAAGGAGCATTCCACGCCCATCGAACGCCGCGAGGCGATGGCGAAGGCTTCATCGACCGGAAACTCGCGGTCGGCCAGTATCTCCAGCATCTCCCGGCCCACATTGCCCGTGGCGCCGACGATCGCGACCCTGTAACCCATGATATCTCTCCAAAAATGACGTGCAGGCGCGCGCGGCTGGCAACCGCTCATTTTCGACCATGTAGGGAACCGGCCCGCCATTGTAAAGCTTTCCCGTCTATGCCACATGGCTGTATCAAGGGTTGGGCATGTCCCGCAGCGAGGAATAAAGGAATATGAAGGGTGACGAGGCTGGCGGTTTTGACGCCTTCTGGCTGAGCTATTTGCGCGCGCATTCAAGGCCGGGCACGCGGCTCCTGCACTATTTTGGCATTACTGTCGCCGCCGGTTCGTTTGCCGCCGCGCTGGTCACCGGCATGTCGTGGATTGCCGTGGCCGGGATTTGCGCGGGTTATGCGGCGGCCTGGACTGCACATGCCGTTTTCGAGCGCAATATGCCGGTCGTGTTCTCCGGCATCAAGGCGGCGATATGGTCCTTCTTCAGCGCATTGCGAATGTATCTGCTGGGGCTGGCAGGCAGGCTGCAGCCTGAGCTGCAACGCGCCGGCGTCGTGCAATCCGCACGCGACCTCGCATGACAGTGAGCGCCGCCTTCGCCCGCTTTCGCGGGATGCAGGTTATGCGCCATGCACTGTGCGGGTTTCGTGCCGCCTAGCGTTCATCCAGCGACAGCGCACCGGGACCCGATGCCGCCAGCGCCAGAAACCCGCCGGCAATGGCCAGATTCTTCAAAAAGAAGATCAGTTGAACCTTGTTGGCGAAATCATTGTGGAAAACGACCGCGGCCAGCAGGCAGAAACCGGCCAGAGCCAGCGCCACCCATCGTGTTTTCCACCCCGCCAGTATGGCGAGTCCGCCGCCGAGTTCGGTCGCAATGACCAGCGGCAACAATTCACCCGGCACGCCGAATTTTTCCATATAGGCCTGCGCTCCGGCGAAACCGGTAATTTTTTCGTATCCCGCCCAGAGGAAAATAACCGACAGAAGGGCCCGGCCCGCTGCCTTGAACCAGGGATCGAGAGTAGCCATGATGCCTATCTCCTGTTTGCCGGCGCGGGCTTTAGAAGCGCTGCCTGCGGATTCGAAATTGTATCTTGACCGGGTGAAGTCCCGATACCGTCCTGACGATCACAACTGATTGAACAGAGAGTTTCATGACAAAGGCGCAAGTGGTCCAGGCCTTCGGGCCCCCCGACGTGATGACGTGGCGGGAGTGGGACGTGCCGCCGCCGGGCGAAGGCGAGGTGCGCATCCGCCACACCGCCATCGGCATCAATTTCGCCGATACATATCACCGGGGTGGCATCTCCCATCCCTGGCCGGTGCCGCCGCCTCCTTGCGTGATCGGTTTCGAGGCCGTCGGCGTGGTGGAGGAGGCCGGCCCAGGCGCCGGCGACTTCAAGACGGGCGAGCGGGTCGCCTATGGCATCCCGCCGCTCGGCTCCTACGCGGAGACGCGCAACTACCCCGCCGACAAGCTGCTGCATGTCCCCGACGGCCTGGAAGACAAGCAGCTTGCCGCGCTGCTGATGCGGGGCATGACCGCGCAATATCTGCTGCGCCGCACCTATGCGGTGCAGCCGGGCGATACGATACTGGTGCACGCCGCCGCCGGCGGCATGGGGCTCATCCTGTGCAGCTGGGCCAAGCATCTGGGCGCCACCGTCGTCGGCACGGTCTCGACGCCGCAAAAGGCCGAGATTGCCCGTGCCCATGGCTGCGACTATCCGGTCGTGCGGGCGAATGAGGATTTCGTGAAACTGTGCCGCGAGGTGACCGCCGGCGAGGGCGTGAGCGTGGTCTATGAAGCGATCGGCAAGGACACGCTGCAGCAATCGCTCGACTGCCTGCGCCCCATGGGGGTGTGCGCGGCCTACGGCCATGTGTCGGGTCCGCCCGACCCCATCGACATCATCACCGATCTCGGCGCGCGCGGCTCGCTGTTCATTA
>JAJFHO010000022.1 GCA_021775575.1 Hyphomicrobiales bacterium | reverse complement strand
CAAAGGCTCGTCGAGAAGTACGACCTCTGGCCCGGTCGCGAGCGCCCGGGCCAAAGCCACTCGTTGTTGTTGTCCGCCGCTCATTTGCGTGGGCCGGCGTTTGTTGAATCCCGTGAGCTTTACCAGGGAAAGCATTTGCTCCGTGCGTGCAGGAATGTCGGCGCGTGGAACGCCACGATGGCGCATGCCATACGCCACGTTTTCCTCGACGGTCATGTGTGGGAACAATGCATAGTCCTGAAACAACAGGCCAACATTGCGCTCATATGGCCTTTTGCCGGAGACGTCCTTTCCGGAAATAAGCACTTTGCCAAGATCGGGCGTCTCGAAGCCGGCCACTGCGCGCAGGGTTGTCGTTTTGCCGCAACCGCTGGGCCCAAGCAACGATATCGTCTGGCCTTTTTGGACTTCAAAGGAGACATCATCGACGGCGACAACATCACCGTACCGTTTTGTTATGGCAACCAGTTCAAGAACAGCCAACTTATGGTTCTCCTATGAGCGATAGATGCCTTGACCGATGACATTGTCCAATCCGACCGCTCGGTCGAGAACTACGATCAACACAATGGACAGTCCGATGAGCATCACCGCGGCTGCGGCGATCGTCAGATCAAAGTTGGCTCGCATGATGCTTATGAGGGCGACGGGCAGGGTGTAGGTTTCGGGATCGCTCAAAAATATGCTCACAACCACATCATCCATTGAGAATGCGAACGCGAATATAGCGCCGGCGACGATGCCTGTTCTTGCCAGAGGGAAGGTGATTTCCCAGAACGCCTGGCGTTCGTTGGCGCCAAGACTGAGCGCGGCCTCTGTAAGCGTGTGTCGGATGCCGACCAAGCCGGCCAGCGTCGTGCGGATTGTGTAGGGCAGGGTGATTATGACATGGCCTGCGACAAGCCGCGCGAAGCCGCCCTCAATATCCAGGATCGCAAGAAACATTAACAACGCAAAGCCGATTACCACTCCGGGCACGACCAGGGGGGACAAGAACAAGGCAGTCAGCGCGGCCTTGCCCATGAAGTCATTGCGGTTAATAGCAAAGGCGGACAGTGTGCCTATCGTCGTTGAGATCACTGTCACAATGAGAGCGAGAACGACGCTGGTCCTGAGGCCGCGCAAGAAGTAGTCGTCGGAGAAAAAGCGCTCGAACCACTGGAACGAAATACCGGGCGGTGGGAACGCGCCCAGGTAGGTTCTGGAGTCAAACGCCATTCCGATCGCGACAATGATCGGCACCACCAAAAACAAGATCGCCAGGATCATCGTCACGCTTAAGAAGACACCGCCGATATCGTCCAACTGACGCTTCATCTGACGCGCTCCAGCCTAGTCATTTTCCCACCGGGGTGTGGCCGCTTTCGATATGACATAAACAACCAACAGGGACAGAACGAGCATCACGATTGAAACTGCCGCGCCGCTAGGATAGTTGGCGACCTCGCTAAACCGACTGTAGATGAGGTTTGAGACGAACAACACGCGACCCTTGCCAAGGATCCAGGGAATGACGAAAGCGCTGATGCTGATCGTGTAGGACACGAGAAACGCCGACAGTATACCGCTCATGCTCAGTGGCACTGTCACACTCAGATGCGCCTTCCATCTTGGTGCGCCCAGCGCCTGAGCCGCTTCCGCCAATCTTGGATTCACGTTCTGCACCGTGCCGATCAGCACAAGTGTCGACATCGGGACGGCATAGTGAAGAAGCCCAATCAGAACAAGCACTTCGACATAAGTGCGGCTGTTTGGATTAAGCCCCAGGGATGTTAGCAACGGCCGAACGAATCCGGCGGACCCGAACGTCAATTCCAGTGAGTAAACACGGACCAATGCGCTGAGAAACATAAGCGCAATCAGCCCGGCAATCGCAATTCTGCGGATAACCCGGGAGCGCTGGCGAGCAATGTGGTAGGCGAGCGGAAAGGCGATCAGCAGGGCGATTGTCGATGCGATCAACCCAAGCCAAAAGGTTTGCAGGAAGAACCCGACATATGCAGATCCGGCGAGTTCCGTGTAGTTCTGCAGCGTGAATGGCGCATTCGCTGAAGAACCGATACGCCCGGGGATGAATTCCCGGAAGCTTTCGATCAGGACCGTTGCCATTGGAAAAACAAGCAACAGCATGAACGTGCAGATCGCTGGTGCGAGCAGCAGCAAGGCGCTACGCGTAGGTCTCATTGACGCACTCCATCCTCATATCGAAACGTCAACGAACAGGACTACCCGTGGCGCACAGTGTGTTGTGCTTTCTTCTAACGTGCCGCCATTACAGCAATGGAACGATTTCCTGCTCCCATCGTTTCATCCAGCCGTCCACCTGCGTTGAAATGAAGGCCCAATCGGGCACATAGGCGTGCTTCTGGAGCTCATCTTCAGTGAACACCAAATGGCTCAGTTTTTCAGCAGCCTTAGCGTTTACGTTTACCGGAATGCCTCCTCCGTCAGCATTGAACTGCTCATTGCTGGCGGCGCTGACCGTGTGGTTGGCAAAGTCGAAGGCAGCGCTTGTCTTGCCACCCTTCATGACGACCCAGCCTTCTTGATAGAGGGACGTGACAAAACCTGTCTCCCTGCCCACCTTGGTGAGCGCCCTGACTGGGAAGTTTTCCCGCGTCTTGATCGCGTTCGGAGCGCCGGAGAAGGTAACGCACGTCTCGCCTGTGCTGATGGAATTGACCACATCGACGTCGGCATGCGCCACCCTGCCTATGTTGCCGCTTTTTGCCAGTTCCTTGATGAATTCCCATCCCTTCTCCATGTTCCGCTCATCGCCGCCGCGATGCAGTGCCATGGTGATCATCTGGATGTTGTTGTTCAGAACCGGATCCGGGAACAGCACCTTGCCTTTGAGCTTCGGGTCCAGGAGATCATCGATCGTCTTGATCTCGATTGGACAGGTGTCTTCCCGATACCACCAGTGAATTGCGCTCAGTGTCCTCGGGATGTTGAGGGCGCGACCCTGATCATCTTTGTAGAGGAGCGAGTCGGGAATGTCCCTGAGATTGGGCACGTCGGCAGACGTAATGGGCTCACACCAGCCTTCCTTGATCATCGATTGGAACACGGGGTTCCAGGCGGCGACAAGGTCGAACTGCGGTTTGGGCCAGGTGGCACGGATCTTTGGCAATATGGCCGCAGCACCTCCGGCATGGAGAACCCAGTTGATATCCACGCGATCTTGTTGAGCGGCAACCTTCTTCATTGCGCTTGCGTACGGATCCCCCCATTCGACGACAGTGATCCGCTCTGCGGCACGTGCCGTGTTGAAAGCGGAATTGGCGCCAACAAGAGTTCCGGCCGCCAGTCCGCCGAAGG
>JAJFHO010000210.1 GCA_021775575.1 Hyphomicrobiales bacterium | reverse complement strand
CGCGATTACGTCATCGTCGATATGAATGCCTACGACCTGGCCGATGACGACCGTATAGGGCTCCCTGCCATCGGCGTGAGGCAACTCCAGACTCTGGAAATATTTGCACTCGAACGCCACCGGCGATTCCGCCACCCGCGGCGGCGCGACCAGCGATGAAGGTGCTGGCGTCAAGCCGGCCAGAGCGAATTCGTCGACATCCGGTCCGACGCCCGCCGATGTCGCATTCATCTGGTTCCTGAGGTCCCAGGTGGCCAGCGAGCAAACGAATTCACCCGTCTCCTCCGCATTGCGCAGGCTGTCCTTGCGCCCATAGGAGGAAAAAAAGACATAATGCGGTTTGTCGGAGAGAGCATTGAAAAAACTGTACGGCGCCAGATTGACGACGCCGCCGGCGTCAATTGTCGAGATCCAGCCGATCGGCCGCGGGGACACAAGCGCCTTGAACGGATCGTGCCTGAGACCGTGCTTATTGGTTACCGCGTCATAGAACAATTTACATCTCCATCATTGGTCAATCGGCCAACGGCTGACGATCTCGTCCAGATCCGGCCGGTCGCGTTCGGTGGGCTGCTCGCGTGCAGTACCGATATAAATGAACCCGGCGATACGCTCATTCGCCGCCAGGCCGAGAGCGGCCCGGACCGCCTCGCTATAGGCGTACCATTCGGTAATCCATTGCGCCGAATAGCCCAGTGCGCTCGCCGCATGCAGCATATTCTGGCAACAGGCTCCCGCGGACAGTATTTGCTCCCATTCCGGAACCGCGGGATTGTCGACGATAGAGGAAATCACGGCAATGACGACGGGCGCGCGAAGAAAGCGTCCGGCCTCGGTCTGAAGCCGTCCTTCGCCGGCCTCCGGTTCCGATTGCCTGCAGGCCGCGGCCAGCACTTTGCCGAATTCCGCCCTTGCCCCGCCTTCGAACAGCATGAAACGCCAGGGAGCAAGTTTCTTGTGGTCGGGAACCCGCGCCGCCACCGCGAGAATCTGTGCCAGCTCTCCCGGCTCCGGTCCCGGTTCGCCAAGCTTGTTGGCGACGACCGAGCGCCGGGTCAGCAACATTTGCAGCGATGCAGTCGACATTGTGCTTGTAAGCCTCCGCTATCTGGCGATTGCCTAAAGCAAAATCCGTCAACCGACAATGGCGCTGATGCGGCCAGTCATTGCGCATTGACACCGAACAGCCCCGGTTTGATCCTATAATATGCATCGGACAACAGATTCGGTTGAGGGAGAGGCACCGCGAAGCGGCGCCTCGGAGGTTACGATGACCCTGATTTCCCCATGGAACGGGCTTGCCTCGATCGCAGCCGCGATATCCACGCTTGTGCTGGCAATTTTGCCGTCGCACGCGCAGGACCAGCGTCCAAACCTGACCGTCATCCTCGATTCCTCGCGCAGCATGTGGGGTCAGATCGAGGGGATCAACAAGGTGGTCAGCGCGCGGACAGTTCTGGGCGAAATCGCAAAGCGATATGAAGGAAAGATCGAACTCGGATTCGTCTCCTATGGGCACCGCCAGGCAGCCGGTTGCACCGATATCGAGGTTTTGTTGCCGCCTGGGCCGCACAAGGCGTCCAAATATTCCAAAACCGTATCCTCCATAAAGCCAAAAGGCTCGACACCGATCGCGGCATCGCTGGAAGCAGCCGCAAAAGCCGCCGATTTTACCAAGCGCAGGACCAATTTGCTGTTGATCAGCGACGGGCTGGACAATTGCAGCGGGGACCCCTGCGCGGTTGCGCGACAGCTGAAGACACAGTCTGACGCTCTCTCAATCCATGTCGTAGCTTTCGACCGCAAGGAGCAGAAAGCGCTCAGCAAACTGAGCTGCATCGCGGAGAATACCGGTGGCACATTCTCTCCCGCGATCGGAGAGCCACAACTGCTTGAAGCGGTTGCCGGCGTGATCGACAAGGTCCTCACGCCGCCCTTGCCGGCGGTGGTGCAAGCGCCGGCGGCGCCCGAGCCGCGACCCGCTCCTGCGCCAATGCCCGCAGCCCCGGCCGAGCAGGCCGCCCAAGGCACGCTCTCGCCCCCCGCGCCCGACCGCCGGCCCGGCATCCAGGCTGACGCGCCCAAATCGGCCAAGGTGGCAAAAGGACAAGTGGCGGAGCGCGCGCCCGCGGTTGCGCTGTCGCCGGTGAGCCTTTCGGCCAGACTGACCGATGCCGGAGCAGAAATCGCCTCGGGCATGGTATGGCGAATTTTCGACTCCAAGGCCGACGCCCAAGGCAAATACAAACTTCTGAATACGTCTCGCACCGCGCGCGTCACCGAGGCACTGGCGCCGGGAGAATATCTGGTGAACGCGGCTTACGGTCTGGCGCATCTGACCCGGAAAATAAATGTTCAGGCGGGACAGTCGCTTGAGGAGGTCTTCGTTCTGAATGCCGGCGGGTTACGGTTGGGGGCGGTCCTGACCACCGGAGATTCGCTGCCGCCCAACAGCGTGCGTTACGACATATTCGCCGGCGAGGCGGATCAGCTTGGAAAACGCAAGAAAATTGTTGGCGACGCAAAACCCGGTCTCATCATCCGCCTGAACGCGGGCGCCTACCATATCGTCTCCGTCTATGGCGACGCCAATGCGGTCGTGCGAGCCGATGTGGCCGTCGAGCCGGGCCGCCTGACCGACGCGACCATCAACCACTCCGCGGCGAAGGTAACGTTCAGGCTGGTCGTCAAGCCGGGCGGCGAAGCTCTCGCCGATACGCAATGGAACGTGCTCACACTCGGCGGCGACGTCGTGAAAGAGAGCGCCGGTGCGCTGCCGACACATGTTCTGGAAGCCGGAACCTATTCCGTTCTCGCCCGTCACGCCGGCAAGAACTACACGCGCGAGTTCGAGGTCAAGCCCGGCGAGAGTGCGCAGGTCGAGGTGGTGATCCGGTAGCGCGGACTGTCTCAGGCCGCGTCGGCCTTGCTTTGCGCCCTGAGATCCGGCGCCACGGCTTCTTCCACCAGCGCCGCGATAGCCTGATCCAGCGGCAGCACCTTCTGATCTTTCGAGCCGAGGCGGCGGATCGAGACGGTGCGCTCTTCCGCTTCCCGCTTCCCGCAAACGAACAGAGCCGGCACTTTGGCCACGGAATGCTCGCGCACCTTATAATTGATCTTTTCGTTGCGCAGATCGACTTCCCCGCGAAGCCCGGCCCTTTTGAGCGCCTCAAGCACGTCGCGCGCATAGTCGTCGGCATCCGATACGATCGTCGCCACGACCACCTGCAGCGGCGCCAGCCACATCGGGAAATGTCCGGCATGCTGCTCCACCAGAATGCCTGCAAAACGCTCCAGCGAACCGAACATCGCGCGGTGCAGCATGACCGGCGTGTATTTCTCGCTATCGGCTCCGATATAGAAAGCGCCAAGGCGCTCCGGCAGGTTCAAATCCACCTGCAAGGTGCCGCACTGCCAGTCGCGGCCGATGGCGTCGCGCAGCACATATTCGAGTTTGGGTCCGTAAAAAGCGCCCTCGCCCGGATTGAGTTCACAATCCATGCCGGCGGCCTCGACCGCGGTTTTAAGCGCCGCTTCCGATTCGTCCCAGACCTCATCGGAACCGACCCGCTTTTCCGGCCGGTCGGAGAATTTGATCACCACGTCTTCAAAGCCGAAATCGCGGTAGATCGACAGGATCAGGTCGTTGACCTTCACGCATTCCTCCGTGATCTGCTCGCGGGTGCAGAAGATATGCGCGTCATCCTGGGTGAAGTGGCGGACGCGCAACAGCCCGTGCAGTGCACCGGAGGGTTCATAGCGGTGCACCTTGCCGAATTCCGAAATTTTTATAGGCAGTTCCCGGTAACTCTTCAGACCATGCTTGAAGATTTGGACATGGCCCGGACAGTTCATCGGCTTGCAGCAGTAAACGCGCTCATCGGGGGTTATGGTGGTGAACATATTCTCCCCGAACTTCTCCCAATGGCCGGATTTTTCCCACAGCGCCTTGTCCATCATGTCGGGTGAATTGACCTCGACATAGCCGGCCGCGTTCTGGCGCCGGCGCATATAATGGATAAGCTCCAGAAACAGGGTCCAGCCCTTGGCGTGCCAGAACACCGAGCCCGGCGCCTCTTCCTGGAAGTGATAGAGGTCCATTTCGCGGCCCAGGC
>JAJFHO010000209.1 GCA_021775575.1 Hyphomicrobiales bacterium | reverse complement strand
CCCCAGCCCCTCGGCGCCCTTATGCGCGGCGAACAACGTGCGCATGCCGAACGCCTGGCCCAGACGCGCAACGCCCTGGCCGAGCGCGCCTTCACCGAGAATGCCGAGTGTCGAACCGGACAGATCGGCGATCGGGTGGGTGAAGAAACAGAATTGATCTGCCTCCTGCCACTTGCCGTCGATCACGTCCTGACGGAAGCCGACAATGTTGCGTCTGAGCGCCAGGATCAGGGAAAAAGCATGCTCGGGCACCGTATTGGTCGCGTAGCCGCGAACGTTGGAGACCGTAATGCCGCGTTCCTCGCAGGCGTCGATGTCGAAGGCGTCATAACCGGTTGCCGGGATGGCAATCATCTTGAGCTGATCAAGCTGCTCGATCTGAGCCCTGCGAATAGGTGTCTTGTTGCAAACGGCGATATCAGCCCCTTGCAGCCGTTCCACGACCTGCTCGGGCGCGGTCCGGTCATAGTCGACCCACTCATGAGGAAAACCGGGCTTCGACAATGTCACCGCAGGACCAATCGTCCCACGGTCAAGGAATACGATACGCGTCATCTCCGGCTAGCTCCTCGTCCTGTCATTGACACTGATTGTTCTGCGTTACTGATAACCTGTTCCCGCAAACCGGCCACGGGCCGTCAGCCAAATAACCCTCGGGAGGAATTTGAGAGTCATTTGGCTGACAAAGTCGCCCGGCGTCCCAAATTGCTGGAGCAATCTGGGTGCGGCGTCAATTGTCGCCGCTCGGCCTACGCGACCTTATCCAATGGCAGCGCCTGCGCCGTCTCGCTGTAATGTGCCACGGCAGCACCCACGCCCGAGCCCGCCTCGAATTTTATGCCTGCATCGCGAAGCGCCATTTCGACGCCGCCGAGCGCAGAAAATACCATGAGTTCGTTGAGATAGCCGAGATGGCCGATACGGAACACCTTGCCGGCTACTTTCGAGAGCCCCGCGCCGAGAGAGAGCTGATAGCGGTAGTAGGCGGTCTTTATGACGTCGTTGGCATCGAAGCCTTCGGGCACCATGATCGCGCTCACCGTGTCGGAATACCATTCAGGGCCCTGCGCGCAGAGCTTCAGCCCCCAGGCCTCAACCGCCTTGCGCACGCCTTCCGCCAGGCGATTATGCCGGGCAAAGACATTCTCCAGGCCTTCGGCCTCCAGCATGTCGATCGACGCGCGCAATCCGCGCAACAATGTGACCGCCGGCGTGTAGGGAAAATAGCCGTCCTTGTTGGTCTTGATCATGTCGCCATAGTCGAAAAAGCACTGCGGCAGCTTGGCGGTCTTCTTGGTTTCGAGCGCTTTTTGGCTGACGCCGACGATGGCCAGTCCGGTGGGTAGCATGAATCCCTTTTGCGAGCCCGATACGGCGACATCGACGCCCCATTCGTCCATGCGGAAATCGATGGATGCGATAGAGCTGACACCGTCGACCATGAGCAGGGCGGGATGCCCGAGGTCGTCCAGGATGCGGCGAACCCCGGCGATATCGCTGGTAACGCCAGTGGCGGTCTCGTTCTGGCAGACCAGGACAGCCTTGATCTTGTGATCCTTGTCGGCAGCCAGGCGCTGCTCGTAAACATCCAGCGGTACGCCCTTGCCCCATTCGACGTCGACCGCGTCGACTTCGAGGCCGAAGCGTTCGCACAGATCGGCCCAGAGATAGGAAAACTGGCCGAATACCGAGGCGAGAACCCTGTCGCCGGGAGACAGGGTATTGGCTATGGCCGATTCCCAGCCGCCGGTGCCGGATCCCGGGAAGATGAAGACCTGACCCTTGGTGGTCTTGAAGATCCTCTTCAGGTCCTGGAACAGCGGCAGGGTGAATTCAGGAAAGTCCGGTGCACGGTGATCTTCCAGCGCGACGTCCATCGCCTGGCGAATCTGGAAGGGCATATTGGTGGGGCCCGGTACCGCAAGGCCTTTAAAACCAGCCATTTTATTCTCCCTGATATTCAGCCGGACGCTTTGCCCCGCATCATTTTTCGTCAAATTATGTAGATCGCGACCACAAGCACGGCCAAGCATCCACGGCTCCGCACAGACCTCCGGCGCGACGGTTGCGCCATGGCGCACATCGCCTTACGTGATCGCCGCACAGATTATGGGGAGACTAAATACATTACAATGGAAAATATTTCCATTTTACAAAAAAAATAAATCAAAGCTTTTATCAATAGGTTAATAGGCTGCGTAATAGATTTCTTGACGCATTTTTCGCAAAAAAAATTGGGAGCTTTGAAAATGCTCCGGTTTGGCAAAAACAAAGCCCGCCGGATCAACCGGTAGCGATCGGAAATTCAATGCCTGTGCGGCACGCGGCCTTGAAAAAAGGCGGTGTGCTCAGCCTTTGGTGAACCGGTCCCACAGGTCCGGCCGCCTCTGCCGCGTGATCTTCTCCGCCTGATCGCGCCGCCATTTGGCGATTTTTGCGTGATCGCCCGACAGCAATATGCCGGGGATGGCGCGGCCCTCCCATTCGCGCGGGCGTGTATAATGCGGATATTCCAGCAGGCCCTTCTCAAAGCTCTCCCAGTCGAGCGAGGCGTCGGCGCCGACAATGCCGGGCAGCAACCGCACGCAGGCGTCAATGAGCGCCATCGCGGCGATCTCGCCGCCCGACAGCACAAAATCGCCGAGCGAGATTTCCTCGATTTCCCGCGCCTGCAGTACCCGTTCATCGATGCCCTCGAAGCGCCCGCACAGCAGCGTCACGCCAGCGCCTTTCGAGAGCGTGCGCGCACGCTCCTGCGTCAGCGCCCGCCCGCGCGGCGACAGATAGATGACCGGTGCATCGGGGACACGTCCGCGCGCCGCATCGACCGCGGCGGCGACCACATCGGCGCGCATTACCATGCCGGGTCCGCCGCCCGCCGGTGTGTCGTCGACCGAGCGGTGCCTGCCAAGGCCGAAATCGCGCAGGCCGATGGTATCGAGCCGCCAGAGGCCTTCAGCCAGCCCCGAACCTGAGAGGCTGGCGGCCAGGGGGCCCGGAAAAACGTCCGGGAACAGCGTCAATATCGTCGCGGTCCAGGGCATAACGGCTCCCGCCGGCTTCATTCCTCGAACAGACCCTCGGGCGCAAGCATCAGCATCCAGCCGGCATCGAGCTCGATATCGGGCACGATCTCTTGCGTGAAAGGCACCAGAACGGTCTTGCCGCCGGTCGCGGGGCGGACTTCCAGCAGATCGCCGGCGCCGAAATTCTGCACCGACACGACCTGACCCAATGCCGCGCCGTCCGCATCCAGGGCGACGATGCCAATGAGATCGGCATGATAATAGCTTCCCTCTTCGATCTCGCCGGGAAGGGCCGCGCGCTCCACATAAAGCGCGGTTCCTTTCAGCGCCTCGGCCGCCTCGCGGGTCCCGATCCCTTGTATCCGGGCGACGGCGCCCTCCTTGGCGGCGCGGACGGACAGAATCGTGATCTGCCGGGTCCCGGCCTCGTCCTGCAACGGCCCGTAATCGCCGATACTCTCCGGCGTTTCAGTATGGGCGCGGATGCGGACCTCGCCTTTCACGCCATGCGCACCGGCGATATGGCCGAGCAGCACGCGCTTGTCCCGCTCAGCCATGACCCGACATCAGCGGCACGCTGGCCATGAATGCACTAGTCCTTCTTCTCTTCGCTTTCCTCGGCGGGAGCTTCCTCGGCAGGGGCCTCTTCAGCGGGAGCTTCCTCCGCGGCCGCCTCTTCGGCGGGGGCCTCTTCAGCGGGAGCTTCCTCAGCCGCAGCCTCGTCCGGCGCGGCTTCCTCGGCAGGGGCTTCCTCGGCAGGGGCTTCCTCGGCGGGAGCCTCCTCGACGGGCGCCTCCTTGGCAGCGGCTTCGGCGGCCACGGCTTCTTCCTTGGCCTTTTCCTCCGCCTCGCGTTTCGCCTCTTCCCGGTCGAGGCGTTTCTGGCCCGGCTTCGCCTTGTTGGGATTGTTGCGCGCCTCGCGCTTCATGATACCCGCCGCATCGAGAAAACGATTCACACGGTCCGACGGGCGCGCACCGACCGAAAGCCAATGCTTGATGCGGTCCTCATTGAGCGTCACCCGGCCTTCGTGATCCTTGGGCAACAGCGGGTCGTAAGAGCCGACCCGCTCGATAAACCGCCCATCGCGCGGCATGCGCGAATCGGCGATGACGATCCGGAAGTAGGGGCGCTTTTTCGCCCCGCCCCGCGACATTCTGATTTTCAGCGACATATGCTTATTCCCTTCATCAAATCCTGTGTTTCACGTGAATTTCGTCTGATCGTCATTTCTTCTTGCCCTTCGGCAATCCCGGTATTCCGGGCGGCAGACCGCCGCCCTGTCCAAGCCCCGGAAGACCGGGAAGCCCTCCCGGCATACCGGGCGGCATTCCGGGCATTCCGGGCGCGGCCCCAGCTGGCCCAAGCGCGTCGCCCGGCAACTCCGGAGCGCCGCCGCCCATGCCGAACATCGAGGCGAGGCCGCCCTTGCCCTTGCTCATCTTCTTCATCATGTCCGCCATCTGGCGGTGCATTTTCAAAAGCTTGTTGATGTCCTGAACGCTGGTGCCCGAGCCCGCGGCAACGCGCTTCTTGCGCGAAGCGTTGAGCAGCTTGGGGCTGCGCCGCTCGCGCGGCGTCATCGAGGAGATGATCGCCTGCTGGCGCTTCACAACGGTATTGTCGAGGTCGGCCTCCTCGATCTGTTTCTTGACCTTGCCAATGCCCGGCAGCATCGACAGCACGCCGGACATGCCGCCGATCTTCTTCATCTGCTCGAGCTGGTCGGAAAGGTCTTCCAGATCGAAGGCGCCCTTGCGCATTTTCTGCGCAATCTTTTCCGCCTTTTCCGCGTCGAGCGTCTCCGCCGCCTTCTCCACAAGGCTGACCACGTCGCCCATGCCGAGGATGCGGTCGGCGATACGCGCGGGATGAAAATCCTCCAGCGCGTCGATCTTCTCGCCGGTGCCGATGAGCTTGATCGGCTTGCCGGTAACCGCGCGCATCGAGAGCGCCGCGCCGCCGCGCCCGTCGCCGTCGGCACGGGTGAGGACGATGCCGGAAAGCGGCACGCATTCGTCGAACGCCTTGGCCAGATTGACCGCGTCCTGCCCAGTCAGCGCGTCGGCGACCAGCAGCGTTTCATGCGGGTTGGCGAGCTTGTGCACGGTTTGCGTCTCGGCCATCAGCTCTTCGTCGATATGGAGCCGCCCGGCGGTGTCCAGCATCACCACGTCATAACCGCCGGTCTTCGCGTCCTTGATGGCGCGGCGGGTGATCTGCACCGGGTCCTGACCCTTCTTGACCGGCAGCGTATCGACGCCGATCTGCTCGCCCAGCACGCGAAGCTGCTCCTGGGCGGCGGGCCTTGCCACGTCGAGCGAGGCCATCAAAACCTTCTTTTTCTCCCTGTCGGTGATCCGCTTGGCGATCTTGGCGCAAGTCGTCGTCTTGCCCGAGCCCTGGAGGCCCACCAGCATGATCGGCACCGGCGCCTTGGCCTTGAGATCGACGCCCGCCGCATCGTCTCCGAGCATGGCGACCATCTCGTCATGGACGATCTTGACGACCTGCTGGCCCGGCGTGACGGATTTGAGAACTTCCTGCCCGACCGCCTTTTTGCCTACCGTCTCGACAAAGCTGCGCACGACTTCCAGCGCGACGTCGGCCTCCAGCAGCGCACGGCGCACTTCGCGCATGGCTTCCGCGACATCCGATTCGCTCAGCGCACCCTTGCCGGTGAGCTTGTCGAAGATGCCCGAGAGGCGATCTGATAGGCTTTCAAACATTTATGGCGCCTGCCGTGTGGTGCCGATGAGGCCGTCGAAAAGGACGGCGGCCTTTTGAAACTTGTCGCGGCACCCAGGATTGCAGAAACCGATCACCCGATCGCGATACCGCATCAGCGAGTCCGCCGAGACGGGCTTGCCCGACCAGGGACAGGTCTCGTTGATGCATTCTTCTGTCTTAAGTTCTTCAGTCATTTCGTTTTTCCAAAGCAAAATGCCATCCGCGGGCGAACCCTCGCTGGCGGATGTTAACCCCCTTGCCTCCCGGCGTCCCGCTCTTCCGGCGGGACCCATGTGCAGGGCGGCGGCTTGTCTTGAAGCGCGCCTGTTGCGCTTCGTGCGAGCCATACCGGATATGGCGCGGAGTTTTGGCGTCCGGAGCAAGGAAAGTCAAGGCCCGGCGCCTGCGTTGAATGCCGCGCGCCCTCAGGCGCTGTTGCGGTAAATCACCCAATAGACAAAAGCGACCATACCCGCGCCGCCCAGCACATTGCCCAGTGTGACGGGCACGATGTTGGCGACGAACCCTCCGACGCCGCCGTCGGCGCCCACCATGATGCCGACTGGGATGAGATAGAAATTCGCGATCGAATGCTCAAATCCGAGCGCCACGAAGGCGGTAATCGGAAACAGGATCGCCAGAATCTTTCCCGATACCCGATGCGAGGCGAAGCTAAGCCAAATTGCCAGGCATACGAGCGCGTTGCACAGGACGCCCCGGAAGAACGCCTCCACGAATGACAGGTTCATCTTTGCCTCGGCGATTTGGATCGCGGTGACGCTTAAGCCGTCATTGGCCAGAACGCCGGAAAAGAAAACCAGCAGCGCGATGATCAGCGCGCCAATCGCATTTGAGATGAAGGTCGCGAACCAGTTGCGGAACAATTGATCATTGGTCACTTCGCCATCGGCCCAGGCCATGACGATCAGATTGTTGCCGGTAAACAACTCCGCCCCGGCGACCACGACAAGCACAAGCCCGAGGCTGAAAGCAGCCCCCCCCAGCAGCCGCGTCGGGCCGAAACCGAGCGTGCTGCCGGTCACCGCAAGGGTGTAAAATGCCGCCCCGAAAGCGATAAATGCGCCCGCCAGCAGTCCCAGCATCAACAGCTTGTCGAGCGGCATCGCCGCTTTCTCGACACCGGTCTTTTCGATCAGATTGGCGATCTCTCTCGGTGCGTAGGCGTCGATACCGGTGACATTCACAGCCGGCGTTTTTCGTGTTCGCATAGGCTTGCGCGCCATCTCCCCGTGCTCCTCAATATCCTCACAGCGCCTCGAGCGCGCCAACGGCTGTGAGCGCCTGGGTAATTTCCAGAAGCCTCTGCTCGTCCAGATCCGGGACCGCCCCGGCAAGATCGGACAGGCGGAAATGGTCACGCTCCAATACCCACGTTACCACCCTATCGCCGCCATCGGGCAGCGACCCCTTGCCGCCAGGCGCGCTGAGCTGGAATTCAGAGCCGCGGCGCACGATCTTCACGCCCCGTCCCCTCACCCGGAACCGGCGCGAGGCCCGGGGGATAGCGACATTCGAGAGCGAGCCAAACGCCTTGGCGCGCTGGTCGTCGCGGAACTGGCTCGCCACGTCGGGCTGACTGAGGACATCGGACAGCGCGTCCTTCAGTCCTGCAACATGCGCATCATGCGCGGCGATCTCGTCATGCGGCGGCATCGGCTGGCGGAACAGGGCAATATCGTCGAGACCCCGCGTCACCCAGCTCATGAAACTAAGTCCGGTCGGTTGCGCCGTGCTGAAGGAGAGATGCAGACAGGCCTCCGATGACGCCAGCGCATCATGATACCAGCCTTTCGGCAGATAGAGCATATCGCCGGGCTTCATCTCGATCTCCATCAGCACATCGCCCTTGGCCTTGTCGTGGTAGGCCGGCGGAAAGCTGGTTTGGTCGTAGCCTGGGGCCTCCAGCGGGTCATCGAACCGGTTTTGATAGACGCGCCAGCTTTTCTGCCCCTCGATATGCAGCGCAAACACTTCCATCGTATCGAAATGCGAGGGGAAGGCGCGGCGCTGATCCTGCGAGCAATAGGCGTTGCAGGAAATGCGCGTCGCCAGCGCCATTTCCAGCGCCTCGGTAACCGCGCGAATGCCGGGCGTCAGCGTCTCGATAAGGTCGAGAACGATCGAGGCGCCCCTGTCCATCTGCTTGCGGACCTTGTGCGACGCGGGCATGTAGAGAGACATGCCGTCGCGTCCCGGCGCGCGCTCACAAAAATCGTTTGCCGCCACCCGCTCGGAGTCGACCACCATCTTGAAATTCTGGTCGGACCAGATTCCGGTTTTCTGGATAAGCTCGTTGAATTCAGCCCAGCTGCATATGTTCTCGACCTTGTCCGGCGTCCCTTCGATATGGACCGGCTTCGTCTCGTAATAGGTGTCGAAAAAGTCGTCGACCAGGATCGGCGACAAGAGACGGGCAAAGGTGGCGATCGGTTCACTCATGGCGGTTCCCCGCTGGCGATGAACAATTTTTACTGCGTCAGCGAACCGAAAATAAAGGGAAACTAAAAATAAGATGCGGCGAGAGCAACCGCCACCACCATCGGGACGGCCACTATAAATGCCGCGATTTTCCGGCCCGAGAGGCCATCGAGCGCACCCGGCGCATCCCCGGCGCGGGCACGCCGGCGCGAGGCCAGCTCACCGCGAAGCTCCTGCATCAGCAAACCGCGCATTTTCGGATCGGCGCACATGTGACAAATCCTATCCCAACTCCGCACGTCATGAAAGCCGGCCATTCGCCGCCGGCGTTGAGTGAGCTGGGGTCCGGACCCTAGTTTCGGTTGCCGCCATTCGGCGCATCCTCATCGATGGATCGCCAGAAATCGAGATGCTGCCGGCGCAGGGTTTCACGGCAATCGCCCTCACAGTCTTCCCAGAAACCGCTGGGAAGCTGGACCTGATAGTAATTGCCTGTTTTCCGCACGGCGCCGGTGACGCTGCCATTGCCATAGTAGCTATGCGCCGTAACACGGCCGTAGCGCGGCCCGGCGTTGCCGGCCTCAGGCGGCGGAACGACAAGCGCGCTGACGGAAAGAAGCATCGCAGCGGCCGCCCTTAATGGTCTGCGCATCATCGCAACTCATCTTTCTGCCCCCTGCCTGGCGGAGTCTAGCGGCATCGATGGGCACCGGCAAACCGGCCGGCGGGAAATGTTCGGGGAAGGCCGCGCCGAAACGACGGTGGCGCGGGCGGCACAAATCAGCCGCGCCGCGGCCCAGGCCCTGACCCGCCCGGCAATGCACCTAACCCTAGCGCCGGTTGCCGGGGCCTTCCTCATTCAGGGTTTCCCAGAAGTCGAGATGTTTGCGGCGCAGCGCCTCGCGGCAGTCGCGCTCGCAATCCTCCCAAAACCCGCTGGGGAGCTGCACCTGGTAGCCGAAAGAGGTTTTGCGGACTGCTCCGGTCAGGGAACCGTTGCCGTAATTGCTTTGGGCGGTAACGCGCGCGCCCGGACCGGCGTTGGCCGGCACGCTCGCCTGCGCCGCGAGCAGGCCGATGGCGCCAATCGAAAGCGCCGTTGCTGTCAGGAGTCGTTGTTTCATCACTGCCTCCAATCGCCGCTTCCGCGCGGCGCATGGCCAGTGAATTACTCGCAACTTCAGGCGATTCAATGATCGCTCAAGTGAATGTGTTCGCTGCCGGCCCAATCGTGATCGGGTCCGCAGGCGGCAACCCTCTGAACGATCTTCGGACGCGCGCCCCGCCTGACCCCATGTTCGAATGCAACGACGGTGAGCTTTGGCATGACCGCCTCGAGAAGCTCGTTATTGTTCAGCAGAAAGTCCGGGCTGCAGGGTCGCCCAAGCCGCTCGTGACCGGCTGCGAAGGTTTCGTAGATGAGCAGGCCGTCATCGGCGACGCAGCCGACAATCTCGGACAGGATCGGGCGCCAGAGATAGTTGGTCACGATCACGCCGTCATAGCGCAGCTCGCGCAGCGGAAACGGGTGGCCGGCCTCCAGGTCCGCCTCGATCAGAGAGACGTCGCGGCGTTCGGCCAGATCGTCGAGTTTCGATACGTCCCGGTCGATGCCGGTAACCCGGTAGCCCTGGTCGAGCGCAAGGCGAAGATGGCGCCCGCCGCCACAGGCGACATCGAGAATATCGCCGCCGGCGCGGACACCGCCAAGGAAACGGCGCACCCAGCCTGAAGCCTCGCGCGGCCCGTGCTTGTGGGCGTTGTCGGAATTCTTTCCATTCGGTTGTCGGGAATCATCGCTGGCCATGGCGCGCCACAATCACCGCAATATCGGGTCCAGTCAACGACGTACCCGCTCCGCTAGACAAGAAGCGCCGTCGCATACATCACGGCAAGCCCAAGCGTCACCCCGCCGAGCACCGATGCGCCGGCAAGCTTCGCCGCGCCGCCCTGGCGCGCCAGCAGCGCGGTTATCTCGAAAATAACCTGAGCGATTGCGCCCGCACCGATGCCAAAACAGACCGCGGTCCATAACGGGCTGACCACCTGTGCCCCAAGGAAAACACCGGCCAGCGCCGGCAACCCCGCGAGCGCGGCCAGACCGGCGAAAGCCGCGAGCGGCGGCCGCGTCCCGGTCAAGGGCGCGGCGATACCAAAGCCCTCGGTGACATTATGAATGACAAAGCCGACGACAAGAAAGGCCGCGAGCGCCGTCTCGCCGGACGCGAAAGCCGCGCCGACGACGAGCCCTTCGCCGAGATTGTGCAGACCGATGCCGAGCGCGATGAACGCAGCAAGCGTCAGACCGTGCGGCGGCTTCGTGCCGCTGCGGCCAAGGCCGGTCAGGATGGCCGCGGTGGCGAGCGCCGACACCCAGACAAGCGTGCCGCCGCGAAAACGGTCGAGAACCGTCTCCGCGGCTTCCAACCCCTCGCCGAGCGTATCGATCAGCAGATAGATGAGCAGGCCGACCGTCACCGCCAGCACGAACCCGGTCGCGCGGGGGCCCAGCGCGCGCAAGCCCGGAAAACTCATGAGGCCGATGGAAACCGGGGCCAGGCCCAGCAGCAGACCGACAAGCAGCAGCATCGGCGTCTGCCGGCCAAACGGATCGGGCGTCATTTGCGCGACTTCGATCATGTGTTCGAAGGTTGCGCCGGAGCTTGTGAGAGCGACGACATGATGCGCCTCGCCCTCCACCCAGGGATAGGGAATAACCAGTTCCGCCGAGCGCAGCCGGTCCAGCGGGCCCGGCGGCGTCTGCCTGAAACTGCGATACGCTCCATCGACATGAACCTGCGCCAGGATGACCGGCCCCGATCCGTCGGCTCGGACCCGCGCGCGGATAAGGCCGGGCTCGAGCCGGACCGTCTCGAACGCGAGCGACTCGACCGGCGGCGCGCCGGGGGTGAGCGCCTCGAAGGGTGCAAGCCAGACAAGCAGGGCGACCAGCGCGGCCAACGTCGCCAGGGGAAGCGCGAAATAGGCGGCCGCGCGCAGCATCAAACCACCTCGAGGAAACTCATCCAGCCAAGTTCGGCGAATTCGGACTGGTGGGCGTGGAACATATATTTGCCGGGCTCGTGATCGGCGAAGCTGAACTCGATGATGCCGCGCTGGCCCTGGCACAGCATCACCGTATCGACGGTTCGCAACGTTGGCGCCAGTGTGGTTCCGTGGTCGAAATAGTTGAAGAAATTCGCATGCAGGTGGAATGAATTGACCGGATCGAACTCGGTCACATTGACCAGATAGATGCGTACCGGGCGTTCGCGGGCGATCGGAATCGGCTTTTTCATATAGGCGAAGGCGATCGAATTGGCGGCGTAGACCTCATTCTCGTCGTCGAAATTGGTGTCGAAGCCGTTCATCACCATAACGAACTCCTGCCAGCGGGAATTCTCCCCGCTCCCCAGCAGCCGCGAGGCCGCTACGTCCCTCATCTCGGGATGCCGCTCCGGGTCCGGATCGACGATAAAGGCGCCGTAGAGCCCCTTGTGGATATGACGCTTCAGCGGGATCGCGTGGCAGTGATAGAGATGGCAGCCGAAGGGCGCGGCGGTGAATTCATAGACGAACTCGCCGCCCGGCTCCACAAGCCCGGCGCCCGATATACCGTCCATGCGCGCGGAATGGATGCCGTGAAAATGCAGCGAGTGGGTGTGGCTGCCGCCATTGCGAAAGGTAATGCGGACCAAATCGCCTTCGACCGCCCGCAGGGTCGGTCCCGGTATGCGGCCATTATAGGTCCAGGCCGGGAAAAAGATCCCGGGGGCGATCTCGATATCCTTGTCCACCGCGTCAATCTGGAAATTGCGCACGCGCCGGCCCCGAGCGTCTATGGCGGGCGTTCCGGTGTCCCAGTCGGTAAGCAGCGCGTGCGGATCGAAGCCGTTGCGCACGTGGTCGACGCTTCCGACGGTCACATTGGCGCCGGCGCCGTGCATACGCTTGTGCTGCGCGCCGGGGCCCTGTTGCGCCGCCTCGCCGGGCGTCGTGAGGCCGTTTGCGCCGAGTAATGCGCCCAGTCCGCCCAGTTGCGCCACGACGGCAAGGCCCTGCCGGCGGGAAACTTTGCGCTGCAGCCACGCAAACATTGCGAACCGATCCTTTCAAGATGCAATTACGAATTATTTGCATCTTGAATATCAGAATGGCAGCGGGATTCCAAGTCGGTTGCGATGTGGAGGGCCGCGGGCGCCAAAGTGTCGGCCGCATCATCGTCGGTGCTGTCCTATTTGCGGCGGCGCAGCAATCACCATATAAGGCACAGTATGAGCGAAACCGGTTCCATACCGCTGCGCAAGATGAACGGACTCGGCAATGATTTTGCCGTGCTCGACCTGCGCGCGCGCACGCGCGCCTTCACGGCCGGGGAGATCCGCCGGATCGCCGACCGCGAACGGGGCGTGGGGTGCGACCAGGTGATCGCGCTCGAGGCCTCGCCGGCGGGCGGGGACGCGTTCATGCGGATCTGGAATCACGACGGCGGCGAGGTCGAGGCCTGCGGCAACGCCATGCGTTGCGTCGCGACGATTCTGGCCGAGGAGTTGAAGCGGCCGAGCCTCACTATCGAAACCCGGGCCGGGCTGCTCGGCGCCGTGGTCAATGCGGACGGGACGGTGACGGTCGATATGGGCGCGCCGCGTTTTGAATGGAACGAAATTCCGTTATCGGAGGAATTCGCCGACACCCGCTATATCGAGCTTCAGGTCGGCCCCGTCGACGATCCGGTCCTGCATTCCCCGAGCGCCGTCAATATCGGCAATCCGCATTGCATCTTCTGGGTCGACGATACGGAGGCGCACGACCTGGCGCGCATCGGCCCGCTGCTGGAAAACCATCCGCTGTTTCCCGAACGCGCGAATATTTCGCTGGCACAGCTGACCGGCCCCGACGCGATCGCGGTAAAGGTCTGGGAGCGCGGCGCGGGGCTCACCCGCGCCTGCGGCACCGCCGCTTGCGCCGTCGCCGTCGCCGCCCACCGCAAGCGCCTGACCGGGCGCAGCGTAAGCGTGACGCTGCCCGGTGGGCCCCTGCTCATCGAGTGGCGCAAGGGCGACAGCCACATTTTGATGACGGGACCGAGCGAGCTTGAATATGACGGTGTGCTCGACCCCGCGCTGCTCGAGATGGAGCAGGCGTCATGAGGAAGACGCGCACGCTCACTTTCGGCTGCCGGCTGAACAGCTATGAGACCGAAGTCATGACCGCCCATGCGGAGCGCGCCGGGCTTGGCGATGCCGTCATCGTCAATACCTGCGCGGTGACCGCGGAGGCCGTGCGCCAGGCACGGCAAGCGATCCGCAAGACCCGGCGCGAGAATCCGCGCGCGCGCATCATCGTCACGGGCTGCGCGGCGCAGACCGAGCCGGAGAGCTTTGCCGCCATGACCGAAGTGGATCATGTCATCGGCAACGCAGAAAAAATGATGCCCGGCACCTTCACCGCGCTCGCCGGCGGCGAGCTGGAGCGGGTCCGGGTCAACGACATCATGTCGGTGCGCGAAACGGCCGGACATCTGATCGAGGGCTTCGGGTCGCGCGCGCGCGCCTATGTGCAAATCCAGAATGGCTGCGACCATCGCTGCACATTCTGCATCATTCCCTATGGGCGCGGGCCCTCGCGCTCGGTTGCCGCCGGCGCGGTCGTGACGCAAATCGCGACGCTGGTGGAACGCGGCTACCGGGAAGTGGTGCTGACCGGTGTCGATATTACCGCCTATGGCGCCGATCTGCCGGGCGCGCAGACACTGGGCACTCTGGTGCGCAAGATCCTCAAGCTGGTGCCGGAGTTGAAGCGGCTGCGGCTCTCCTCCATCGATTCAATCGAGGCCGACGACGCGCTGTTCGCGGCGATAGCCGAGGAAGAACGGCTGATGCCGCATTTGCATCTCTCGGTTCAGGCCGGAGACGATCTGACGCTGAAGCGGATGAAGCGGCGCCATAGCCGCGCCGACACGATCGCCTTTTGCGAAACCGCGCGCCGCCTGCGCCCCGATATCGTGTTCGGCGCCGACCTGATCGCGGGGTTCCCGACCGAAACCGATGCGATGTTTGCCAGCACGCTCTCGCTCGTCGACGAATGCGGCCTGACATTTCTGCACATATTTCCATTCTCGGCCCGCAAGGGAACGCCGGCGGCGCGGATGCCGCAGCTTGAGCGCCAGCTCGTCAAGGCGCGGGCGCGCGCGTTGCGGGACAAGGGCGCGGCGGCGCTGGAGACGCATCTCGGCGCGCAGGTGGGCCGCTCGGCGCCCCTCCTGATGGAGAGCGAACATCTCGGCCGCACGCCGCAATTCGCGCCCGTCCGCCTCGCCTCGCCTCATGCCGAGGGCACCATTATCGCCGCCAGGCTGACCGGACATGATGCAATCCTGCTCGAGGGGGCGGCGCTGCAATGAGCGACAAGAAGCCGGGATTCTTCAAGCGGCTGCTTGGCAGCCTGATGGGCTCCAAGGAAGAAGCGCCCACCGAGCCGGAAGAAAAACAGAAGAAGGAAGCGAAAGCCCCCTCGGCGAAGAAACCGGCGGCGAAAAAGCCTGCTGCGCCGAAGCCCGCGGCAAAAAAACCGGCGGCCAGAAAACCGGCGGCGAAACCGGCCAAACAACCGCCGGCCAAGGCCGAGGCCAAGCCCGCCGCGAAGCCGGCGAAAACGAAAGCCGCGCCCACGGCCAAGTTGAAAGTCGCGCCGAAGCCGGCTGTCAAAAAACCCGCCGCTGATAAACCGGCCGTCGCGGAAACCCCCGAACCGCCGAAGAAAAAACGGCGCGGGCTGGCCGATATCATCCCCTTCCCCGCCAAGGACGAGGCGGCGCCGGAACCGGCTCCCGAGCCGGAAACGCCCCCGGAACCCGAGCTCGCCGAAGAGGTGGCCGCGGAGCCGTCGAAAAAAAAGGGCTGGTTTTCACGGCTGCGGGACGGGCTGAGCAAGACGTCCAATGCGCTCACCGAAAACATCACGACCATATTCACCAAGCGCAAGCTCGACGATGAAACGTTGCAGGAGCTGGAAGATGCGCTGATCCAGGCCGATCTCGGCGTCGACATGGCGGTGCAGATCACCGGGGAGGTCGCGCGCGGACGGTATAATAAGGAGATCTCGCCCGAGGAAGTGCGCGCCATTCTCGGCGCGGAAGTGGCTGGCGTTCTTGAGCCGACGGCGCAACCGCTGGTGCTTGACGCCACCAAAACGCCCCATGTCATTCTGGTCGTCGGCGTGAACGGCACCGGCAAGACCACGACGATCGGCAAACTGGCGCATCAATTTGCGCAGGAGAAGAAAAAGGTCGTGCTGGCGGCCGGCGACACCTTTCGCGCCGCGGCCATAGACCAGTTGAAGATCTGGGGAGAACGCAGCGGCGCGCCCGTCATTGCCGGCAACATCGGCGCCGATGCCGCCGGACTTGCCTATGACGCGCTGGAGCAAGCGCAACAGCTGGGCGCGGACGCGCTGCTGATCGACACCGCCGGGCGGCTCCAGAACAAGGCCGACCTGATGGACGAGCTGGCCAAAATCGTGCGCGTCGTCAAGAAGCTCGATGAAAGCGCGCCGCATTCCGTTCTGCTTGTCCTTGACGCGACCACGGGTCAGAACGCCATGCGCCAGGTCGAGGTGTTCCAGGAGATTGCCGGCGTCACCGGCCTGGTGATGACCAAGCTGGACGGAACCGCGCGCGGCGGCATTCTCGTCGCCATCGCCAAGCAGTTTACGCTTCCTGTCCACGCGATCGGCGTCGGCGAATCGGTCGACGACCTGCAGCCCTTCGATGCCTATGAATTCGCCGCGGCAATCGCCGGCGCCCATGAAATGGTCGACGCATGAGTGGGCCGGAGCCAGCGCCCGGTCAGCCTCCGGCAACGGCGCTGACCAAACTGGCCCTCGACCTGGGACCGCTGATCGTGTTCTTCGCGGTCAATGGGTATTACGGGATTTTCCCGGCGACCGCGGCCTTCATGGCGGCGATCATTCTCGCGCTTGTCGGGTCCAGGCTGCTGCTCGGCAAGATTTCTCCAATGCCGCTTGTGACAGCCGTACTGGTGATGGTGTTCGGGGGGCTCACGCTGTTTCTCCACGACGAAACTTTTATCAAGATCAAGCCGACGATTCTGTACGTCCTGTTCGCCCTTCTTCTGCTTGCCGGTCTCGCATTCAACCGGCTGTTTCTGCAGCTGCTGATGGGGGAAAATATCCAGATGACGAAACAGGGCTGGCGCGTCATGACTTACCGGTGGGCCGGCTTCTTTGTCTTTCTGGCGGTCGCCAACGAGGTCGTCTGGCGGACCATGTCGACCGACTTCTGGGTCGCCTTCAAGCTGTTTGGCCTGCTGCCGCTGACCCTGCTCTTTGCCGGTGTACAGATAGGCCTGATCCGCAGACACGCGCTTCACCCGGAAGACTGACGCCTGGCAGCGGCCACCGCCCGGTTTGTCCCGCGCCCGCGGATCGACTCAAGAAATCGTGACTGGACCGTGTTTTGGGCGCGGGGGCTTAATTCTCTATACGGATGTATGCGCGAAGGACGCTGTCTCGCGCGAAGGACTTTTCCCGGGGGGGAGACATGAACCCGAATGGCCGTACAAATGGCGGGATTCTGGACGGATCGGCAGTCCATCTCTTGCACCGCGCCGGACAATGCGCGGGAGACCTTTTCACCGAGGAAGTCGCCACCGATGGGCTGACGCCGCGCCAGTTCGCGGTGCTCGTCGCCGTCAAGCAGCATGAAGGGCTCAGCCAAACCGACCTCGTGGAACGGACCGGCATTGACCGTTCGACGCTCGCCGACATTATGCGACGTATGCTGAAAAAGGATCTTGTGCGGCGCCGCCGCACCAAGACCGATGCCCGGGCCTATTCGGTTCGCCTTACGAGCAGGGGCCGCGCCGCATTGGCCAGTGCCGTACCGGCGGCAACCAATGCCGATGCGCGTCTGCTGGCCGCCCTGCCGCCGGCCAAACGGAATGAATTCATCGATAGCCTGAACATCATCGTCGGTGCGATTGCCGCCACGAACGGCGAATCGCCCGACTGAGAAATTCCCTGAACGCAGCGCCGCGCGCCGCCCTTGTCAAACTTTGAGGTCGAGCCGTCCGCCTGGCCTCGGCGCAGGTGCGCCGGAGCTATCGTTGCGCCGTCCCGGTCCCGTCAAGCGCGCGCTGCTCTGTCCCTGAGTGGATGCCGGTCCCGCATCGCTTCCCATCTCATTGATGATTGCCCCGGCATAGGCCGACAACGCCTGGATCGTGAATAATTGACGGCCCTCGCCGGCGGGCGTGCTCGCGCGCGGTTGCTGCGGTTCTTGCGCCTGAGGCGGTTTGATCGGCCGGCTGGCATCGGCGCGCCGGGCTTCCAGACCGGGCTGGAAAGCGCTTTGGGGCGGACCCGCGGCCTGACCGTGCGGTGGCGCCGGGCGCGCGGCGGCCGGCGCGACCGGCGGTGTTATCGGCGGTTTGACCGCGGTCATGACCCCTCTCCTCCCGTTACCCGGAGATCATTGGAGCGAAAAGCTTGCGGTATGGTTAACAAAAGGTTTCACCCGCGCAGGCCTGGCGAAATTATCCGCCGGCGCGGGCCTTGGCGACGACTGGCAACAAGTCTCTGGCGATCACCGTGTCGTCAATGGGGCCGACATGCTTGTAGAGTATTTTGCCCGTCCCGCCGACGATGAAGGTCTCCGGCACCCCATACACGCCCCAATTCAGCGCGGCGCTTCCGGCCCGGTCGGCGCCCACGGCAAGGAACGGATTTCCATAGCGCCCAAGGAAACGCCGCGCGGCCGCCGCCTTGTCCTTGTAGTTCAGCCCGAACAGCGGCGCCCCGGACTGCTTGGCCAGCTTCGTCAGAAACGGGTGCTCCTGGTGGCAGGGGATGCACCAGGACGCCCAGACATTGATAATGGACACCTTGCCCTTGGCCAGATCGGCATGGGTGAACCCGGGAACCGGTTTGCCCTTGTCCAGCAGCCCCTCGAGCGGCGGCAACGCAAACTCCGGAACCGGCTTGCCAATAAGGGCGGAGGGGAGCTTGTGCGGATCGCCCGAATGCAGACCGACGAAAAATAGGCCGACAAGCGCCACGAAGATGCCGAGCGGCAGAAGCATCTTCCAGGATGCTCCGGCGGCGGGGACCGCTTGTTGTCCCTCGCGCTTGCCTCTTTTTGCTGTGCCGCTCATTCGGCCGCCTCGCTCGCTTGTCGCTTGCGCCCCTTGCGGGCCGAACGGCGGGAGACCCCCTTGGCCTCCAGTTCGGCCAGCAACCTGGCCTGGGAGCGCGCATCCAACGTGACCCAGGCAATCAGCCCCGCGAGAACGATCGCAACGA
This sequence comes from Hyphomicrobiales bacterium, assembly GCA_021775575.1. Classification (GTDB taxonomy): domain Bacteria; phylum Pseudomonadota; class Alphaproteobacteria; order Rhizobiales; family Methyloligellaceae; genus JAJFHO01. The sequence continues at coordinate 20,196 of JAJFHO010000209.1, read as the reverse complement.
TCGCATAGGCGGCGACAATGAAGGCGGCGTGCTCTCCCAGATTGCCCATCATGTTATTCCGCCGCCGCTCGCGCGACCTGCGTCATTCTCAGAGCCTCGACCCGGCGGCGCAGAATTTCAGTGGTCATTGCCTTCAGGTGCAGGACGAAGAACAGGCAGGTGAAAGCCGCCGCCATGACAAGCAGCGGCGTGAGGATCGAGGAATGGATAGCCGGCCCGTCGAGCCGCGCGACGCTTGCCGGCTGGTGCAGCGTGTTCCACCAGTCGACGGAAAATTTGATGATCGGCACGTTGACGAAGCCGACGAGCGCCAGGATCGCCGCGGCGCGTCCCGCGCGCGAGGGCTCCTCGATCGACTGCCATAGCGCAATCAGGCCGAGATAGAGAAAAAGCAGAACCAGCACGGATGTAAGCCTTGCATCCCACACCCAGTAGGTGCCCCACATCGGCTTGCCCCACAGCGACCCGGTAACGAGCGCCAGAAAAGTGAAAACGGCGCCGATAGGCGCGGCGGTCTTTGCCGATACGTCGGCCAGCGGATGCCGCCAGATCAGCGAGCCGATACTGGAAACGGCGATCAGCGAATAGCCCATCATCGCCAGCCAGGCCGCCGGCACGTGGATGAACATGATCTTCACCGTCTCGCCCTGCTGATAATCCGGCGGGGCGACGAAGAAGGTCAGGTAAAGCCCGACAGCAAAGAGGATAACCGTTACCCCCGTCAGCCATGGCAAAATGGCGGCGGCGATAGACATGAACCGCGTCGGGTTCGCGAGCCGGTTGAATAGTCCTTCGGTCTGGGTCATGGGCAGTGGTCTAATCGTTTTGTCGCCATGGCGCAATTCACTGCAGGTTGAGCCTGAGTGCTGCAGCCGCGGCAAACGGCGTCAACGCCAATGTTGCCAGTGTCAATGCGGCGAGGATGAGATAGGAGGGCAAAAACGGCGACGGGCCGATAATCACCGCATTTATGGCGCTCACCCCGAAAATCAGAACCGGCACAAAGAGCGGCAGGATCAGCAGCGACAGCAGCAATCCGCCGCGCCTCAGCCCCAGCGTCAGCGCCGCGCCCAGCGCGCCCAGAAAACTGGTTGCCGGTGTACCGGTCGCCATGGTCAGCAGCAGCACGCCGAATGCCTCCGCCGGCAGATTGAGCAGCAGCGCGAGCACGGGCGCCGCCAGCACCAGCGGTATCCCGGTCGAAATCCAGTGGGCCAGCGCCTTGGCCACCACAATCAGCTCCAGCGGCAGAGGTCCGAGCGCCAGCAATTCGAGCGCGCCATCTTCATGGTCGTTGTGGAATATACGGTCGACGGAAAGCAGCGCCGACAGCAGCAGCGCGACCCAAAGCACGCCTGGCGCAATCCGCGCCAGCAGGTTGAGATCGGGACCCAGCCCCAGCGGCAGGATAGCGACCACGACGAGATAGAAACCGAGTGTGGTTGAGATCGCTCCACCCTCGCGCCAGGCAAGACGCAGATCGCGGCGCACCAGGGCCCAAAAGGCGCTCATGTCCCCTTCCCCTTCCTGACACCCATTTTCAGCTCGCTTGCGAAACTGACGCCGAGCGGCGCATGGGTCGCCGCGAGAACGATGCCGCCTTCTTTTAGATGATCGCGGATGACGCCCGACAGAATCTTGCGCGACGCCGTGTCAAGCGACACGGACGGCTCGTCGAGAAGCCAGACCGGCCGCGGCGCAAGTGCAAGCCGCGCCAGGCCCAGCCGGCGGGCCTGCCCGGCCGAAAGCAGCGCGGCGGGAATATCGGCGAGGGCCCCGAGCGCGAAGGTTTCCAGCGCCTGACCCACTTCCCCGCCGCCCAGATAGCCGGCCCAGAATGACAGATTCTCCGAAATGGTGAGCGCCCGCTTGATGCCGTTCAGGTGACCGACGAAATGGCACTGCTCGGCGACCGGCGTATCGGCAGGCCCGCCGGCCAGCGCGATTCCCCCGCTCGCAGGAGGGATGAACCCGGCGAGCACGCGCAGCAGGCTGGATTTGCCGGCGCCGTTCGGACCTGTCAGCAACACACCCTTGCCGGACTCGGCAACAAGGCTCAGGGCTTCAAATACCGTTTTGCCGCCCCGGATACAGGTCAGTTCGTGGGCTTCAAGCTGCATGATTGCGGGCCGGGGCGTTGCGTTGGAGATCTGGTGCGGAGTTGAGAGTACTTGAGAAATCGCGCGCGATATACTAATGGTCTCGGCGCAATTGACGCCAGCGCAAAAACGGGGCGTTCCCGAGCCAGAGCCTGCGGAGAAGAGACCGGAGCCACGGCCTTTTTCAACGTCTCTGCCTGAAAGGAACGCCAGACCTTCCGCCGGCACTCCGGCGGCGCGGCAAGACCAACCAATGAGGAGGTTGATTCCGTGAACGCGCATGCATCCCCTTCGCTTGACAGCTTCAAATGCCGCCGCACGCTGGACGTCGCGGGCGTCACCTACGATTATTTCTCGCTCCTCGAGGCCGAAAAAAACGGGCTTGAAGGCATCTCCAGACTGCCCTTCTCGCTCAAGGTGCTGCTGGAGAATCTGCTGCGCTACGAAGACGGCGCCAGCGTCGACGCCGACGATATCAAGGCCTGCGCGGAATGGCTGAAGACGAAAAGCTCCACCCGGGAGATCGCCTACCGTCCGGCGCGCGTGCTGATGCAGGATTTTACCGGCGTGCCGGCGGTCGTCGACCTCGCCGCCATGCGCGACGCCATGGTGACCATGGGCGGCGACCCGACGAAGATAAATCCGCTGGTGCCGGTGGACCTGGTTATCGATCATTCGGTGATGGTCGACTTTTTCGGCAGCGGCGACGCCTTCAAACGCAATGTCGACAAGGAGTACGAACGCAACCAGGAGCGCTACACCTTTTTGCGCTGGGGCGCCGGCGCGTTCGACAATTTTCGCGTCGTGCCGCCGGGAACCGGGATTTGCCATCAGGTCAATCTTGAATATCTCTCCCAGACTGTCTGGACCAGGGCGGCCGAGGAAGACGGCAAAGAAGTCACTTACGCCTTTCCCGACACGCTGGTCGGCACCGACAGCCATACGACGATGGTCAACGGGCTCTCGGTGCTCGGGTGGGGCGTCGGCGGCATCGAGGCCGAAGCCGGCATGCTTGGCCAGCCTATTTCGATGCTGATCCCCGAAGTCGTCGGCTTCCGCATGACCGGCGAGATGCGCGACGGCATTACCGCCACGGACCTTGTTCTGACAGTCGTCGAAATGCTTCGCGGGCGCGGAGTCGTCGGCAAGTTTGTCGAGTTCTTCGGTCCGGGGCTCGATCATCTGAGCCTCGAGGACCAGGCGACAATCGCCAACATGGCGCCGGAATATGGCGCGACCTGCGGCTTCTTCCCCATCGATAGCGACACCATGGCCTATCTGGAGGCCACCGGCCGGGCCGGCGAGCGGATCGCTCTTGTCGAGGCCTATGCCAAGGCGCAGGGCATGTGGCGCTCGAGCGATACGCCGGACCCGGTTTTCAGCGATACTCTGGAACTCGACCTCGGCACCGTTGAGCCGTCACTAGCCGGACCGAAACGCCCGCAGGACCGGGTCGCGCTCAAGGATGCCACGGTCGCCTTTGCGCGCGCCAGGGCGGAGATCCGCCCGGGCGCACTCAAGTCGGCCGCGGTCGAGGGCACGAATTACGAGCTCAAGGACGGCCATGTCGTAATCGCGGCGATTACCTCCTGCACCAATACCTCTAACCCGGCGGTGCTGATTGCCGCCGGGCTGGTCGCGCGCAATGCCCACGCCAGGGGGCTGAGCGTGAAACCCTGGGTCCGGACATCGCTTGCGCCCGGCAGCCAGGTCGTCACCGACTATCTGGAAAAGGCCGGCTTGCAGAAAGATCTCGACACGCTCGGCTTCAATCTCGTCGGCTATGGCTGCACGACCTGTATCGGCAACTCCGGGCCTTTGCCCGAAGAGATCGCCGACGCCATCCAGAACAACGACCTGGTGGTCGGCGCGGTGCTCTCTGGCAACCGGAATTTCGAGGGGCGGATCAATCCGCATGTCAAGACCAATTGGCTGGCGTCGCCGCCGCTGGTCGTTGCCTACGCCATCGCCGGGTCGATGGATGTGAACGTGGCCAGCGATCCGCTGGGCGAGGACGGGGACGGCAACCCGGTCTATCTGAAGGATATCTGGCCCAGTTCCGCGGAAATCGCCGAGCTGGTGCGCGCCTCGGTGACCCGGGAGATGTTCGCGTCACGCTATGGCGATGTGTTCAAGGGCGACGAGCACTGGCAGAAAATCGGCGGCACGGCGGAAAAAACCTACGACTGGCCGGAGACCTCCACTTACGTGAAGAATCCGCCCTATTTCGACGGCATCACCATGGAACCCGACGCGATTTCCGATATTGCCGATGCCCGCGTGCTTGGCCTGTTCCTGGATTCGATCACTACCGACCATATTTCGCCCGCCGGCGCGATCAAGGCGGACGGTCCTGCCGGATCCTATCTGGTCGGGCATCAGGTGCGCCCGACGGAATTCAACTCCTACGGTGCGCGCAGAGGAAACCATGAGGTGATGATGCGCGGCACCTTCGCCAATGTGCGCATCAAGAACCAGATGGTCGAGGGAACCGAGGGCGGCGTGAGCGTGCACTACCCCTCCGGCGAGCGTATGTCGATCTATGAAGCGGCGATGCGCTACGAAGCGGAAGGCGTGCCGCTTGTTGTGTTCGCCGGGTCCGAATATGGCACGGGCTCAAGCCGCGACTGGGCCGCCAAAGGCACAAGACTGCTGGGCGTTCGCGCGGTTGTCGCCCAGTCTTTCGAACGCATACACCGCTCCAATCTTGTCGGCATGGGAGTCTTGCCGCTCCAGCTTGAAGACGGCGTATCGTGGCGCGATCTCGGCATCAAGGGCGACGAAAAAGTTTCGATCGGCGGGCTGAGCGACCTGACACCCCGGCAGACCCTTGCGGCAAAGATCGAATTTTCCAACGGTGAAAAAAAGGAGATCGATCTCCTGTGCCGGATCGATACCGAGGACGAGCTGTCCTACTACCGCAATGGCGGCATATTGCACTATGTCTTAAGGAACCTGGCAAAAGCGGCCTGACGTTTCAAATCATCGGGCGCATAGTGCGGGGGCATATTGGGCCGGGGCGTGCGGCGCGGGTTGCCGCGGCCCCTCACCCAGTCGTGACCGGCAATTGAAAGGTCGCCATGCCCAGTTGTGCTATTTGTTCCTCAACTGGGGTGATCGAGCGGATTTTTTCTATGGCGAAACGGTTCAGAGTTCGGACGGCGGGTCTTTTCCTGCTGCTGGCGTTGGCCGCGGGCGCTTACGGGCAGACGGCCCTGGGCGCGTCCTCGCGGCCAGTGGCGGTTGTGGAGCTGTTTACCAGCCAGGGATGCTCATCTTGTCCACCCGCTGACAAGCTGCTCGAGAAATTCAAGGTTCGGGACGATGTCGTCACGTTGACCTTCAACGTCGACTATTGGGACTATCTCGGCTGGAAGGACACACTGGCGAACCCCGCATACAGCGCACGCCAGCGCGCCTATGCCAGCGCCCGCGGCGACGGTCAGGTCTATACGCCGCAGGCCGTGATCAACGGCACGCGCCACGCGGTCGGCTCTCAGGAAGCCGCGATTGAAAGAGCCATTGCACGCTCCCGGGACGAATTGGAGAAACTTCGCGTTCCGCTGAAAATGTGGACCGAGGGCGACACGCTGGTGATCGAGACCGGCGCTGCTCCGAATGGCGGCCGCGTCAAGTCGGCAACGATCTGGCTGGCCCTTGTGAAAAAGAGCAAGACCGTGGCGATCGGCCGTGGCGAAAACGGCGGCCGTACGATCACTTATCACAGCGTCGTGCGCGAGCTGACGCCGGTCGGCCGCTGGACCGGTCAGGCAGTTACGATCAAACTGCCAAAGCACCATTTGATGAGCGGCGGATCGGACGGCTGTACCGTGTTTCTGCAGCAGGACACCGCAGGCGCTATTCTGGCCGCGGCCGAGATGCAGGACTGGTAGGACAAGCCGGCGTTCGCGCGTATTCTTCTTGGTTTTCTAGAGCAGGTTTGACGATTTCTGAATCGCCGATCATGCTCTATCTATTTATTTTAACGCGCTTTCCGGGCGGAAAACCGCCCACACTTTTCCTGAAAGCGCTCTAGACAAATGCATCGAGCGTATCGCGGAAGATTTCCGCCGCCGCCCTGACCTCGGCTTCGCCCACGTCAATATGCGTGACGGCGCGAAAGCGTGACGCATTGGTCGCGCCGATGCGCAGGCCATTGGCGAGCGCCCTGGCCGCAACCGCTTCAGTGCCGCTCTTCGCCGGGCGGTAGTCCAGAAAAACGATATTGGTATCGATGTCGTCCGGTGCGATCTCAAGCGAGGGATGCACCGAAACAAGCTCGGCGAACAGCCGGGCGTTGGCATGGTCCTCGCGCAGGCGGCCGACATGGTGATCGAGCGCGTAAACACCGGCGGCGGCGATGATTCCGGCCTGGCGCATGGCGCCGCCAAGCCGTTGCTTCCATTGCCAGGCGGCTTCGATGAAAGCATCATCCCCGGCCAGGACGCCGCCTATCGGGCACCCCAGACCCTTCGACAAATCGATCCACACGCTATCGAAAGGTTTCGCGAACTCGGCCGCGCTCACCTCGGAAGCCACGGCCGCGTTCATCAGCCGGGCGCCATCCATATGCAATATCAGTCCGGCTTCCCGCGCCGCTTGCGCGACCTCTTCGATCCTTGCCAGCGGCCATATACTGCCGCCGCCCAGATTGGCCGTTTGCTCAACACAGACGAGGCGGCTGGTCGGGTGATAGCGCGACTTCGGGCGAACCGCGCCGCGCACATCATCAGCCGCGAACTGACCCCTTTCACCGGTCAGCGGGCGGATCAGCGCCCCGGCCAGCGCGGCCGGGCCGCCACCTTCGTAATTGATGATATGCGACGTCTCATGCGCGATGATCTCATCGCCCGGCCGGCAGTGCACGAGAATGGCGATGGCGTTGCACATGGTGCCGGAGGGGAGGAACAGGGCGCGGCTCTTGCCAAGCAGGGCGGCGACTTTTTCACACAGTGCATCGACGGTTGGATCGAGACCGGCCTGCTCGTCGCCGACCTGCGCTTGCGCCATCGCCTGGCGCATCGCGGGCGTCGGCGTCGACTGGGTGTCGCTGTAAAGATTGATCATGTTCATGACTTCCGGCGTCCGCCGCCAAGGCCCGACAGGACCAGCCGGTTCACGCGTTCGGAAAATTTCGCCGGATCGGCCGGCGCCAGCCCGTCGAGGATACGTGCCTCGTCGAGCAGCAGCCAGGCAAGATCGTCGAAATCCGGGCTCCCCTTCTTTTTGCCCGCGCCGCTGCCTTTACCGCCGCCCTTGAGCGCCAGGACCAGCGGATGGCCGGCATTGATCTCAAGGACCGGAGACACGCCGGTTGCCGCCGCCTGCTTCTCCAGCAGCTTGTCCAGCCCGCGGTCGGGGCCGCCGGCGCCCGCGACAAGGCAGGCCGGACTGTCCACCAGCCGCTTCGACACCCGAACATCGGAAACGGCGTCGGCGAGAACCGTCTTCAGCCTGCCGACGACTTTGGCCACGGCCGCGTCGGTCGCGTCTTCCTCTTTCGGTTTCGCTTTCTCGTCGAGCGGCGCAATAGCCGACAGGTCCGCTTCGCCCTGCGAAATCGACTGGAACGGCTTGCCGTCGAATCCGAGCGCGGTGGTTACCCAGAAATTATCGACCGGGTCGCTCAGCAGCAGAACCTCGATCCCGCGTGCCGCAAAGCCCTCGAGCTGCGGACTGGCGCGCAGCTGATCGAGGCTCTCGCCGTTGAGATAGTAGATACTGGTCTGGTTCTCCCGCAGATCGGCGACATAGTCGCCGAGCGTACGCCAGTCTTCGCTCTTCGTGGTTTTGAAGCGCACTGCCTTGAAAAGCTCATCGCGCCGTTCGGGGTCTTCATAGAGACCTTCCTTGATGACCGGACCGAAAGCCTCCCAGATCGTGTTGAATTTGTCCGGCTCCTTGTCGGCGCATTTGGTGAGCTCGGAGAGCACGCGGTTCGCTACCGCCTTGCGGATGGCGGCGACGATCGGATTATTCTGCAGCATTTCACGCGAGATATTGAGCGGCATGTCTTCTGAATCGATCACACCGCGCACGAAGCGCAGCCAGGACGGCAGCAGGTTCGCGTCGTCCGCGATGAAGACGCGGCGCACATAGAGCCGGACACGGCCCGCGCGGGCGGGATCGTACAAGTCGAAGGGGCGCATGGAGGGGATGAACAGCAGCACCCTGTACTCGTTGCGGCCTTCCGCCGTGTAGTGAATAGTCAGCGCCGGCTCATCGAACTGCCCGGCGGTGTGATGATAGAACTCGTTATATTGTTCGGGGGCGATCTCGGATTTGGGCCGGGTCCACAAGGCGCTCGCGGAGTTGAGCTGGCGGCGCTCCTCCTTGCCGTCCTTTTCCGTTACCAGATCGATCTGGAAGGGAACATGATCCGAATAGGCGCGCACGATCCGGGCCAGTTCCTCCTCCTTGAGAAATTCCAGCGCGTCATCCTTCAGATGCAGGATCACCATGGTGCCGCGCGCAACCTCGTCGGCCCGTACTTTCGGGGCTCTTTCAACGTCAAAACCGCCGCTACCGTCGGACGACCAGATATGCGCCTGTTTCGAGCCCGCCGCGCGTGAGACAACCTCGACCCTGTCGGCAATCATGAACGCGGAATAGAACCCGACGCCGAACTGGCCGATCAGAGACGGGCTGTCGCCCTGTTTCTCGGCCTTGTCGAGAAAGGCTTTCGTGCCGGAGCGCGCCACGGTGCCGAGATTGTCGATCAGCTCCGCGCGGCCCATTCCGATACCGTTGTCGGCGACGGTCAGCGTCTTCGCGTCCGGGTCGCCATGAATCGAGATCCGCAGCCCCGGGTCGTCCTTCAGGAGTTCGGCCTTGGTTATCGCCGCATAACGCAGCTTGTCGCAGGCGTCGGCGGCGTTTGAAATAAGCTCGCGCAAAAAGACGTCACGTTCGGAATAGACCGAATGCACCATCAGCTGGAGCAGGCGGGCGACTTCCGCCTGAAAAGTGAATGTGCCGTCTTTGGACTTTGTCTTTGTCATCGTTGCGCTCCCTCCTCTCCGGTGCGTCGCGAAGCCAGATGCCCTTCATTTAATCGATGGGAGCGTGCGCGCAAGCCAAAACGAAACGGGCCGGGATAAACCCGACCCGTCCGTTACGCATTACGCGTGTTCTTACTGATTACCTGGGTAGACTGGCCCGGTCCATAATCAAGACCCCGGGGGGGCTGGGGGGCTGAGATTCCGAAGCCTCGCCTGGACCGGGCCGAGAGGCAACAAGGGCTATGTTAACGGATTTTGAGGCAGCCCAAGGGCCGAATCAAGGCAACACTGTGATATAGATTTCGGACTGTTACATTATGTGTTTTGGCGCCCGACTTGCCATCCCCGCCTGCTTTGCGCCATCATAATGATTCATGCTTCGGAAAGGAGGCGCTCTTGAGCGATTCCGAACCCATAATTGTAAGCCTGCCCCGGAGGCACGGCGGCCGCAATGGATACCGCGCGGCGGCGCCCGGCTCCCGGCAGGCGGACCCGACTTCCTTCGACAGGCGCGAACTCACGCAAATTCTGGACGTTTACGGACGCAAGGTGGCTGCCGGCGAATGGCGTGACTATGCGATCGACATGGCCGGTGAAAAGGCGGTCTTTTCCATATTCCGCAAAGCGAGCGAATACCCGTTATACCGGATCGAGAAAAGCCCCCGGCTGGCGCGCCGCCAGGGCGAATACAGCGTAGTCGCGGCGACCGGGCTTATCTTGAAGCGCGGGCATAGCCTGAGAAATGTTCTGCGCGTGCTGGAGAGACAGCTGCGGCTGGTCGAGGCCTGAGCCGGCGCGAAACGGCCCTCGCGCGAAGAAAGAACAGCTATGCCGTCAGGCGCGTTCGGGCGGCGCGGTATCGCCCGGGCCAAGCGCGCGCTGCAGAAACACGCTGTCCAGCCATTTCCCGTGCTTGTATCCAACCGACACCAGATTGCCGGCATAGGTGAAGCCGAGCGCCTTGTGAAACTCGATCGAGGGGATATGGGCTGAATCGCCGATGACGGCGATCATCTGCCTGAAGCCGTGCGTCTCGCATTCTTCGACGAGCCGATCCATCAGGGTCCGGCCAATTCCGCCGCGCTGGGCGTCCGGGTCGACATAGACCGTGGTCTCGACCGTGTGCCGGTAGGCCGGGCGGGATCGGTAGGTCGCCGCATAGGCGTAACCCACGATTTGTCCGTCCGTTTCCGCCACCAGATAAGGATAGCCCTTCTCGACGATGGCGGCGCGGCGGCGGGTTATCTCCGCCAGGTCGGGCGGTGTCAGCTCGAAAGATGCCGTTTCCTCCAGCACCGAACGGCCATAGATCGCGGTAACCTGTTCAAGGTCGCCTTCTTCGCAGAAGCGTATCACCAGATCAGATGACGTCATGGCCCCGCTCGCGTCTGTGCCGGGTCGCGACGTTATCGGAAAATTGCAGGCGAGCGCAAAAGAAAACGGGCCCCGGCGTTGTTGCCGGAGCCCGTCTGAACGTCCGTCCTATTTCAGAGATGGCCTATTCGCGGCCGCCGAACAGCGACAGCATCATGAGGAACATGTTGATGAAATCGAGATAGAGACTGAGCGCACCCATAATCGCCTTGCGGCCCATCGTGGCTGAGTCGTCGCCCGCGAAATACATCTCCTTGATGCGCTGCGTGTCATAGGCGGTCAGCCCGGCGAACACCAGAACGCCGATCACCGAAACCGCGAAATGAATCGCCGAAGAGGCCAGGAAGATGTTCACGATCGAGGCGATAATGATGCCAATCAGGCCCATGAACAGGAACGAGCCCCATCCCGAAATGTCCTTCTTGGTCGTGTAGCCCCACAGGCTGAGCGCGCCGAAGGACGCGGCCGTAATGAAGAACACCCGCGAAATCGACGTCTGCGTATAGACGAGGAAGATCGAGGCCAGCGACAGGCCCATCAGCGCCGCAAAGGCCCAGAAGGCCGTTTGCGCGCCTGTCACGCTCATACGGCTGACCCGCGCCGACAGGTAAAACACCATGCCGAGCGGCGCCAGCATCACAACCCAGATCAAGGGTGTGGCCGCGATCTGCTGATAGATGCCGGTCGCCACGGAAAAATAAGCGACAACGCCCGTAACCGCGAGCCCGCCGGCCATATAATTGTAGACGCGGAGCATATAGGCGCGCAGGCCCTCGTCGACCGCCGCCGTGCCTGTACGGGCATCCGTCCCGGCACGCGTCTGATATTGTCTGCCAAAGTCTGCCATCGATGGCTCCTTTATTGGTGAAGAATTCCAACCGGCGTCGCGGGCCGGCATTTGACCCGAATATGGTGATTTTTCGCGGATCTTGCAAGCATTCCTGTTCGCCCGTCAGCCAATTATCATTGTTTACGATAACAAAATGACGACAGCGCGGTCACTCTTGCGTGCGCCTGAGCTGCCGGGCCGGGCTGACTCCCAGTATATGCCAGGTCCCCATCGCCCCGAATGCCAGGACGAGAACGGCAGCAAGCGCGATCGGCTGGATCACGGCCGCCCACGAAAAGGAAAAGGTCATCTCCATCACCTGAGTGACAATTGCCCACGCCGCAAAGGCGCCAAGACCGGCGGCCGAGAGTCCCGCGGCAAGAGCGAGTAGCGCATATTCGAGCAGATGCGCGGTCACGATGCGCCGGCGCGTCGCACCGAGCGTTTTGAAGATCACGGTCTCGCGAGTCCGGCGCGGATGGGCCACCGACAAGGCGCCCGCGAGCACGATTGCGCCGACCAGCAGCGTCACGCCGCCAGCGGCGCGGACAGCGGTCATGACCCGTTCGGCAATGTCCCGAAACGCATCGATGGCGTCACGCACGCGCACCGCCGTAACCGCGGGGTAACGCTCGCCGATGGCGTGCGTCAGCCGCGCTTCGCGGGCCTCCCTCGCCTCGTCGGGAAGGCGGATCGTCGCAAGGAAATTATGTGGCGCGGCGGCCAGCGTGCTGGGCGGGAACACCATGACGAAATTGATCGCCAGCGACTCCCAGTCGACCTCGCGCAGATTGTGTATGGTCGCCTCGACAGTGCGCCCCAGCACATTGACGCTGACCGTATCGCCGATCTTCAGTCCGAGTCCATGAGCGATGTCGGCCTCGAACGAGACGAGCGGCGGTCCGCTATAGTCCTTGGCCCACCACTCCCCTTGCACCAGCTTGGAGCCCTCCGGCACCTCGGCCGCATAGGTCAGCCCGCGGTCGCCGTTGAGCACCCACCGGGCATTGGGCGCGGCTTTGACATCGCGTGGCAGTTTCCCGTTCAGCCGCACAATCCGCCCGCGCAACATCGGCGCGCGTTCCAACCGGGCCTTTGGCTCAAGCTCCGCGACAAGCGCCGTGAAGGGATCGATTTCAGCACGTGGAATATCGAGCAGGTAATAGCTCGGCGCGTCGTCGGGCAAATGGGTCTGAAAGTCGACGGTGAGGGAATTGTTGACGAGCGACACAGCCGCCAGCAGGGTGAGCGCGGTGCCGAGCGACAGAGCGACGGGACGCGCCAGCCCGCCGGGACCCGAGAGGCTCGCCCGGGCCAGCGCCAGCTCCGGCGTCCTCGGGCGCGGCAGGGCGCGCGCTACGCGCTCGATGCCATAGCCGACCCCCAGATAGAAGGCGAACAGCACGCCCAGACCGCCAACCGCCCACAAGGCCAAAACCCGACTATCCGCCCCGGCGACGGCGGTGCCGGCAAGCGCGAGCGCGCACAGCGCCGATGCGGCCAGATAGGGCAGACGCGGGCGGGCCGCTTCGCCCGAAACAGTCTGGCGCATCAGCAGCGCGGCGGGAACGTCGCGCGCGCGCCCGAGCGGCCACAGCACAAAAACCAGCGCGGTCAGAAGCCCGTAGAAAGAGGCAAGCAGCAGCGCCAGCAATTGCGGGCCCGTTTGCAGCTGCACCGGCAACTCCTCGCCGGCGACGACGATCGCGGCGGCCGGAAACAGCGCGCCGACAGCCAGACCGATCGCGGTCCCCGCGCCCGCCAGCAGCATGACTTCGGTCAGGTAAATCCTGAATATCGTGCTCCCCGACGCACCGAGACATTTGAAAGCGGCAATGGTCGTGCGCTTGCGCGCCAGGTAGGCGGCGATGGCGTTGGCGACGCCAATGCCGCCGATCATCAGGGTCGCTATGCCGGCCAGGGTCATGAATTGCGAAAAACGGTCGATCACCCGCCGGATGCGGGGGTTGGGATCGCGCCGGTCGCGGATCGCGAATCCGGCGTCGGGAAATTGCGTCTCCAGGGCGATTCGAAATCCGGTCAGCTGCGCTGGCGACGCATCGGCAAGCCTGACCCGGTAGCGCCAGCGAATGAGGCTGCCCGGCTGGATCAAACCGGTGGATTTCAGCGTCGCGAGCGACATCAGCAGGCGCGGACCGAACGACGGCCGGGCGGAAAGCTGATCGGGCTCGCGCACGAGAATGCCGGCAATCCGGATATCCGCTGTGCCGATCCGTACGCTGTCGCCGACCTTGATCTTGAGCCGTTCCAGAAGCAGCCGCTCGGCGAGCGCGGTGCCGGTCTGTTTGTAGGACTCCGGCGCGCCGCCACTGGCGGCCACGGCGCCGAACAGCGGATATGCCGCGTCCACCGCCTTGATACGAACCAGCGCGTCGCGCTTGGCGCCGGCGGACCGCGCCATCGCCCGCAGTGTCGCGACCTCCGACAAAGTGCCTTGCGGCGCGAGGAAGGCCCTTTCTTGCGCGCTCAGCTGCCGGTGCACCAGATCGGCGGCGACATCGCCGCCGAGTATGATCTGCCCCTCCAGGGCAAGACCGCCCTTCAGCGCCCCGGCCAACGATCCGATCCCAGCGATAGCGGCGACGCCGAGGGCAATGCAGGCGACAAAAACGGCGAAACCGCTCAAGCCCGCGCGCAGATCGCGCAGCGCCAGACGCAATATGAGAGGCAACATGACGGCGCCCGCCCGGCGCGGCGCCACACTGTCCTGGGCCGCTTGGTTCATTTGCGGATCCTGGCCGCTGACCTTCGGGCCGGCATCAGGCAGCCATCCTGCATGGTCAGCTTTCGCCCGCAGCGCCCGGCCAGTTCCACGTCATGGGTGATGAGCACAAGCGTTGCGTCGAACTTCGCGCGCAGGGCGAACAGCAAATCCATCACTTGTTTTCCGGTACGGCTGTCGAGATTGCCGGTCGGCTCGTCGGCGAGAATGATTTTCGGGCGCGGGCTCAGCGCCCGGGCGATCGCCACGCGCTGTTGCTCGCCGCCGGAAAGCTGTGCCGGAAAGTGATCGGCGCGCGATCCGAGCCCGACTTCCTCCAGCGCGCCAAGCGCCGTAACGAACGGTTCGGCCTCGCCCAGAAATTCAAGCGGCAGCGCGACATTTTCAAGCGCCGTCATTGTCGGCACCAAATGAAAAGACTGGAACACGATGCCGATCCTGCCGGCCCGCATCTGCGCGCGCTGATCCTCATCCAGCGGCCCCAGTTCCTGGCCCGAAATGACGACCCTGCCACTGGTTGCGCTCTCCAGCCCGGCAATCACCATCAGCAAAGTGGTCTTGCCCGAGCCGCTGGGACCGACCACGGCCACAGCCTCGCCTTGTTCGACCGACAGGCTCACGCCGGTCAGAATATCCACCAGCCCGGCCCGGCTCGGAAGCGTGACATGGACATCCTCGAGCTTGATCGCCGGCACTATCGGGTCATTTTTCACTTGCGGCGCTCCAAGGGCGGGTTCCTGTCCAAAGGATTACCGTGTAATGGTCGAAAGCTCTCGAAAGGTCAAAGAAAGCATGATTCTGGCCCTGATAAGGCGCAAAACGCACCGGCTCGCGAAGATGTGCGTCCGCTTCACCCTGTTATACGCAGCCGGCGCCGCAATCCTTCTCTATGCGGTGGAAGCACGCGCGGAGCGCGCCGCGCAGACGGTGCTCGTCGCCTTCGGCGACAGCCTGACAGCGGGGCTCGGCGTGATGCCGGAGAAAAGTTTTGCAAACCAGCTTGAAGCGGCTCTGAGGGCGAAGGGCCTCCCCGTGCGGGTGGTCAATGCCGGCGTATCGGGCGACACAACCGCGGCGGGCCTGGCGCGGCTCGACTGGGCGATACCGGAGAAGGCGGACGCGGTGATCGTGGAGTTCGGCGCGAATGACGCGCTGCGGGGCTTGCGGCCCAAGCAGGCCAGAAGCAATCTCGATGCAATCGTGACCCGGCTTAGACAGAAAGGCTTGGGCGTGCTGCTTGCCGGCATGCTGGCGCCGCGCAATCTGGGGCCGGAATACGCAAAGGCGTTCGATCCGATTTACGCCGAGCTCGCCGCCAAGCATAAGGTGGCGCTCTATCCTTTTTTTCTGGAAGGCGTGGCCGGAAAGCGCGCGTTGAACCAGCCCGACGGGCTGCACCCGAATGCAAAAGGCGTCGCGGCGATCGTTGCCAATATCCTGCCCCAGGTGGAGAGACTTCTCGAGTCCCTTCCAAGCCGCAGATGACGCAAGCGGGCGGCAAGCAACCAGGACGTGGACTCACAAAAGCAGCCATGGCCGATCAAAGATCTGAACTTCCGCTTTCTGAGGATAAAGCGGACATAAACCTGGCGTGAAGCTGAATGTCTGCTTCTGACCCAAAGTGGACATTCGCAAAAGCTAAAATATTCAATAGCTCGCTAGAAGTTTTATTCTAAAAATTAAATGGAGAATTTGTGTTTCTCTAAAGAAAAAAAGAGGAATTCGCACGATTAGCTAATATGCCAAACGTATGCTATAGATGCGAAGAAGGGAGTTTTGCAATGGAAGCCATGGTTTTTTTACTCACATTCATAATAATTATATTTGCGTTTTTGGGGGGCGGAGATTTCACGTCGGGGTCTCTTTCAACAGGTTTCTTAATAGGAATCTTAACCGCTTCGTTTTCCTATCTGGGAGTCCATTATCTCCGACATGGCAAATTGATATGACAGATATGGTGCCTTGTTCCCCAAGGCCCTGACGCCGCTCGAATTTATTTTATCACACCCGATTTTAGGCAAGTTTTGAAGCAAATCACAGCGAAGCAGTTCAAACTGCACCATCCCCATGAAGCAATCCGGCTTTACGAGGGCGGCGCTTCGATCTGCGGATTGGCGGAGGCGTGCGGCGTTTCGGATGCGACGATGGCGCGGTTCCTGAGGGACCGGGGCGTTTACAAGAGACCCCACACCATCGCCAGAACGAGGTCGAATAAGGGCGCGCCGCAGAGGCCGATCCACATCAGCGGCCAAGAGTTGTCCGATGCTTGGTGGGAATCAAACAATCGGGCTTTTTGCGATGCGATGGCGCGGGAATATCCCGGAATGAAGTTTTAAGCTGCGCAGCCTCGATATGGACGCCCTTGCCATCCAACGGCTTGATCATATCTCCAAGCAACATGGTGCTGATTGGAGCTCTTTGCCCCTGCTCATAAAGACGGAAGGATTGTCCAATGTCGAAAGCAGAAACTGGAATCAAGCGGGTTTGCGGCGAGTGCGAAGGAAGGTTTTTTGATCTGAACCGTGATCCCATCGTCTGCCCCCTCTGCCAGGCCGTTTATGTGCCGCCGGTGGTAATAGCTAAACCGGTGTCCAGACGTGGGCCGAGTTCGTGGTATCGAGATAAATAGAACCTTCTCGCCAGTGAGACACTGGCCCATTCAATATGAAACTTTCCAGTGAACGCTCAGGCCGCCTGAGCCTCTGTTTTTGTTTGCCAACCGATGTCCGCTATTGGCACAAAGCAGACATTCCATACGGTGTGGATTTATGTCCGCTTTCGGGAGTAAAGCGGACATTCCCGCAACGGCTCAGCCGTTGCTCATTTATGAGTACACGGCCTAGGACTGACGAGGACCGAGCCATGCCGAGACTCTTTTCAGGGATCGAAATCCCTGCCGGCCTGGGTGAGCGGCTGGCGGTGCTGCGCGGCGGGCTGGCCGGGGCGCGCTGGGTCGAGCCGGAAAATTATCACATCACGCTGCGTTTTCTCGGCGATGTGAACGAAACCGTAGCCGACGAATTCGCCGGCGCTCTGGCTGCAATCAACGCTCCCGCTTTCGATCTTCAACTGGACGGCCTGGGAAGCTTCGGCGGCCGGCGCCCGCGCGCCATCTGGGCCGGCATTGTCGCCAACGACGCGCTCGCCGCGCTGCGGCAGGCCCACGAAAAAGCCGCCCAGATGGCGGGGCTGGCGCCGGAGCAGCGCAATTTCCACGGCCATGTGACCCTGGCGCGGCTCAGAAATGTCAAGGCGCACGCCGCCGCCTCATGGCTGGAAGCGCGCGGCGGCTTCGCGGCAGAGCCCTTCACCGCGACGCGCTTCGTGCTTTTTTCCGCGCGCGCCAGCCAAGGCGGCGGGCCTTATGTGATCGAACAGGACTTTCCGCTGGGCTAGAGCAGGTTCGACGATTTCTGAATCGCCGATCATGCTCTATCTGTTTGTTTTAACGCGCTTTCCGGGCGGAAAACCGCCCACACTTTTCCTGCAAGCGCTCTAGCGCCCATCGATCAGATGGGAAAGCAGACCGCGCGCCGCCGCCTCGATGAGGTCGAGCGCATGGTCGAAGCCGCCCTCAGCCCCGAAATAGGGATCGGGCACTTCGCGCACGCCCGTCTCCGGCGCGAACTCCATGAACAATCTCACTCCGGCCTGCGCCTCTGGCGGCGCCATGACTTCAAGGGCGCGCACATTGTCGCGGTCCATGGCGAGAATCAGATCGAAGTCCGAAAAGTCTCGGGGCCTGACCCGGCGCGCGCGCTGGCGCGATAGGTCGATGCCCCGGGCGAGTGCCGCGGCTTGCGCGCGTTCATCGGGCGGTTTGCCGATATGCCAATCGCCGGTGCCGGCCGAGTCGAGATGAAAGTCGCTCCCCCGGCCGGCCTCGGCCGCGACATGGGCAAATACCCCCTCGGCCATCGGCGAGCGGCAGATATTGCCAAGGCAGACGAACAGAAGCCGGTGCTTGGGCAAGAATTCCTCCGATGGGCTGCGATCCGCCTTTCCCATGGCATGGGTCCTGTGGCAAAACAAGCCGATTGCGGAAGTTGTATGTTGGAGGAGAAACATATGGCCGAGAAACTGACCGGCGCGGCGCGGGAAGCGGCGCTCGCCGAACTTTCCGACTGGAGCGAGACCGACGGACGCGACGCGATCACCCGGAAATATCAATTTCCCGATTTCAACGACGCGTTCAACTGGATGGCGCGCATCGCGCAGGTGGCGGAGGAGATGAACCACCATCCCGAATGGTTCAATGTCTGGAACAAGGTCGAGGTCACGCTGTCGACCCACGACGCCGGCGGCCTGACCGGGCTCGATATCGAGCTGGCCCGGCGAATGGATGAGCTGTTCGCGATCAGGTGACGGCGCGGGAGGGGGCGCGGTTTATCCCCCCGACGTCCAGCGCCCGAAGGGCAAGAATGAGTCCCAACTGCGTTTGCGGCGGCGTTTGCCCCGGCTGCTGGCCGGTACCGCGTAAGGCTGCGCCTGCGGTGCGGCCTGGGCCGTTACCGGTGCGTCGGTCTTTTCCTGCTCCGCCATTTGCGGGTTGGCTTCAATTTCCGCGCGCCTGATATATTCTTCCTTTGCCGCCTCGCTCCAGGGCTGCGGCGTACAGCGGCAACTGCTCACATATTCCTTCCGGTAGCGAAAGGCGTTTTCCAGATTGGCATAGCGGTTGCCTTCCAAGTCGACCATGCCCTCGACGCTGCCGCCGGGATTATGGTGATAGAACAGCTTCGCCGGCACGCCGCAGCTCGACTCGCACTGGCCCGCGTCCTTGCGCAACTGCCCGCTGGACGCCCTGTAGCTGATCGGAAAATAGTAGCCGTCGCACATGCGCACGCATAACGTCCTGTAGCCGCCATAGGCCGATGGTGCGGGACTGTAATAATAATCCCGCGTGGAATTGCCGGGGCTGCGCCGGCGATAGCGGTCGGGGTCCGGCGCGCCGAACAATCCGCTGAACAGGCCGCTCCGGCTCTCGACCCGCGGCTGACGGGTCGTGCTGCGATAGGATGAAGAGGGGTAAGGCGAACGCCGGGCGGCGGCGGGCGCGCCGCTCCGCGCCGCGCGGGCGCGCGCATGAAGCTGGCGGCAGGCCGCGACGGAAGTCGCATATTGCGGCAGATTGCAGCCATAGCGGTTGATCTGCGCCTGGATCGAGGCGAGGGCGCCGCTCTGGGCCATTGCGGGAGAACCGGCGAGCAGGGTCAGCCACGCGCATATACCGGCGAGCCGAAGCATAGAAACTGCCGGGGGGCGGCGCGTGGCCGCCCCCGCCGGGGATCGGGAGGTGTCGGGGGACGTAATTCGGGTCATTTTGAGCCGGCTTCGACCGGTGATTGCCTTCGACCCGTTTCTATTCAAATGCCGTGCCATACTGCTGCCCTCCCTACCCGTTACATGGACTTCAGCCCTGGGCGAGCTTGTGAGCGGCAATTTTCTCCCTATGTGATTAAGAGGGCCTAAAGACACGGGCTCGATTGAGCCAAAACAGGATGAAAATGCACGCCAGCTACAGCGATACCGGGCCCATCGGCCGCAAGAACGGTGAAACCGACCCAGATCGGGACATGTCTTTACCGCGCGAAAAGAAAGTGCGGTTGAAGTTCTGGGACAAGTTCGCCCGAGTCGCGGCGCGAATCCCCTTCGCCGACGATCTTGTCGCCGCCTATTACTGCGCGTTTGATTCGCAAACCCCCACCAAGGTGCGCGGCATGCTGCTCGGCGCGCTGGCCTATTTCATTCTCCCAACCGACGCCATTCCCGATTTTATCCCCGGCCTCGGCTATACCGACGACGCCGCCGTGCTGGCGGGCGTGATCTCGATGGTCGCCGCCCATATCAAGCCGCGCCACCGCGCGGCCGCGGCCAAGGCGCTGGGCAAGGAATTGCCGGAAGAATTGGACCAAGCGTAACCGGACAGGCGCGCGCCAGCCTCACCGTTATTGCGCGGCGGGCTTTTCCGTGGCCGGGGCGGGCGGTTGCGGCGTAGCAGCGCCGGGCGGCGGCTCGCTGGTTGCATCCCGAGGCTGCGGCGGCTCTGGCGTCGCCGCAGACTGCGCAGCGCTCGCATCTGCGGCAAGCGGCCCCTGCTCTTGGCGCAGGATTTCCAGCATCTTCGGCTTCGGGAAACCGTCGACCTTC
>JAJFHO010000208.1 GCA_021775575.1 Hyphomicrobiales bacterium | reverse complement strand
CATGACCGGCAAGAAAGACGGCAAGATTGTCGTCGCGGCCGGATTAGGCTTGATGGACGATGGCGGCTTCGAAATCGGCTACTGGATCGGCGAACCCTTCTGGGGCAAGGGCTTCGCGACGGAGGCCGCGCAGGCGGTCGTCGACCATGCTTTTGGCGACAGCTCGATAGAACGGATCGCCGGCTGTTGCCGGGTGACGAACACCGCGTCGCGTCGGGTTTTGGAGAAATGCGGCTTCCAGTATACAGGCGCGGGAATGTGTGGCTGCGGTGCGCTCAACAGTGCATTCGCTTCCGAGGAATTCATGCTGGAGCGCTCGGTATGGACAAGCCTGAAACGCTGGGGGGAGACATGATGTCGAGGAGCGGCCCCGGCGAGCGCGGCGATATGCGTTACCATACCGGACTGCGCGGCTTGCACCGGCCTTGGCGCCGCATTAGACCGGAGTTCCCGCATCGCGGGTGGAGCGCGTTATTGACGAAGGATCAACGGGCCAAACGATGAAATTCCTCGACCAGGCACGGGTCTATATCCGCTCGGGAGGCGGCGGCAATGGCTGCCTCAGTTTCCGGCGGGAGAAATATATCGAATTCGGCGGTCCCGACGGCGGCGACGGCGGGCGCGGCGGCGACGTTGTCGCTGAATGCGTCGACAATCTCAACACGCTGATCGACTTCCGTTTTCAGCAGCACTACCGGGCCACCAGGGGTGGCGGCGGGATGGGCGCCAACCGTTCCGGCCCGCACGGCGAGGACGCCGTGCTGAAAGTCCCGCCCGGCACGCAGATTTTCGCCGAGGACAATAAGACCCTGATCGCCGATCTTACCGAGCCGGGGCAGAGAACCGTGCTCGTGCGCGGCGGCAATGGCGGCTTTGGCAATGCCCATTTCAAATCGTCCACCAACCGCGCGCCCCGCCGGGCCAACCCCGGCGAACCGGGCATTGAAACCGAAGTCTGGCTGCGGCTTAAACTGATCGCGGATGCCGGGCTCATAGGCCTGCCGAATGCGGGAAAATCGACCTTTCTCGCCGCCGTCAGCGCCGCCAAGCCCAAGATCGCCGGCTATCCCTTCACGACCCTGCATCCCAATCTCGGCGTGGTGCGCGCGGGCGATACCGACTTCGTGCTCGCCGACATTCCCGGCCTGATCGAAGGCGCCCATGAGGGCGCGGGCATCGGCGACCGTTTTCTCGGGCATATCGAGCGATGCCGCGTGATCCTGCATCTCGTCGACGGTACGCATGAGGACCCCGCCGGCGCCTATTCCACCATACGCGGCGAATTGGCCGCCTATGGCGAGGGGCTGACCGAGAAGCCGGAAATTGTCGCGCTGACCAAATGCGATGCGCTCACCGGAGACGTCGAGGAGGAGCGCGCCCGGGCGCTGGAAAAGGCAAGCGGAGCCAAGGTGCTGAGGATATCCGCGGTTTCGGGCGCCGGTGTGGCCGATACACTGCACCGCATCGCCGGCTACATCGCCAAGGCGAAAGACGCCGGCGCGCGCGAGGAACATATCGCATGGCAGCCGTAAGAGAAGAATGGACCCGGGCACGGCGCTTCGTCATCAAGATCGGATCGTCGCTTCTCGCCAATGCCGAGACCGGAGCATTGAAGGCTGACTGGCTCACCGCGCTGGCCAGCGATGTGGCCGAGCTTTGCCGCAACGGCAAACAGGTGATTATCGTCTCCTCCGGCGCGATCGCGCTCGGCCGTAGGGCGCTTTCTCTCCGCGCCAAGACGTTGAACCTTGAGGAGAACCAGGCCGCGGCCGCGGTCGGGCAGATCGATCTCGCCCATGCCTATGAAGAAAACTTCAAAGCCTGGGACATCGTCGCCGCGCAGGTGCTCCTGACGCTTGGCGACACCGAGGAGCGCCGGCGGTACTTGAATGCGCGCAACACGATGGAGACGCTGCTTCGTCTCGGCGCGGTGCCGGTCGTCAATGAAAATGATACGGTGGCGACAGCGGAAATCCGCTATGGCGACAATGACCGGCTGGCCGCGCGCGTCGCCAGCATGATGAGCGCCGACTGCCTTGTTCTGCTGTCCGACGTGGACGGGCTCTACTCCGCTCCGCCGAACTCCGGAACACAAGCGGAATTCGTGGACGAAATCGGCGAGATCACGCCCGAGATAGAAGCCATGGCCGGCGATACCGGGACCGAGCTGTCGCGCGGCGGTATGGTGACAAAGATCGAGGCCGCGAAAATTGCGCTGGCCGCCGGCACCCATATGGTGATCGCCGACGGCAAGGGGAAAAACCCGCTGCAACGGCTTGCCGGCGGCGGACGCTGCACCTGGTTTCTGGCTCACTCGAACCCCGTGGCGTCGCGCAAACGCTGGATCGCCGGCGCGCTCGAGCCTTCCGGCGCGGTGATTCTCGATGCCGGGGCCGTCACCGCGCTCGGCGCCGGGAAAAGCCTGCTTCCCGCGGGCGTGAAGGGCGTGGAGGGCCGCTTCGACCGGGGCGACGCGGTCGTGATCCGCGATAGCGAGGGCCATGAGATCGGGCGCGGGCTGTCAGCCTACAGCCACAATGACGCGGCGCGTATCATCGGTCACAAAAGCAGTGAAATATCCGATATCCTCGGTTACCGTGGGCGGACGGAGTTGATCCACAGGGATGACATGGCGCTCAAACAGAAGCGCTGATTGATGAGTTGAGAGCGATGGATGCCGCTGTAAAAACACCCCAAGCCAATGTTGCAAGTGTGATGGCCGATCTGGGTTCGCGCGCGCGCTCTGCCGCCCGCATCCTGGCAAAGGCCGAAGCGAAGGCGAAGAATGAGGCGCTTGCCGCCATGGCGCAGGCCATTCGCAGCGCTGCCGGCGCCATCCTCGCGGCCAACGAAAAGGACATCGCGGCGGCGAAAGGGCGTGACCGTCCCGCCTCCTTTGTCGACAGGCTGACGCTCGATCCGGACCGGATCGAAGCGATGGCCGGGGGGCTTGAAGACATTGCCGCGCTGGACGATCCGGTGGGCGACGTGATCGCGGCATGGGACCGACCGAACGGATTGCATATCGAGCGGGTGCGGACACCGCTCGGCGTGATCGGTATCATCTATGAAAGCCGCCCGAACGTTACTGCCGACGCGGGCGGGCTGTGCCTCAAATCCGGCAACGCGGTGATTCTGCGCGGCGGCTCGGAGAGCCAGCATTCAGCCCAAGCGATCCATGCCTGCCTGGCGGAAGGACTGAAGAAGGCCGGATTGCCGCAAGACGCGATCCAGCTCGTCCCGACGACCGACAGGGCGGCGGTCGGCGAGATGCTGAAGGGCCTGAACGGCTCTATCGATGTCATTGTGCCGCGCGGCGGAAGAAGCCTGGTGGCGCGGGTTCAGGAAGAGGCGCGGGTGCCCGTTTTCGCGCATCTGGAAGGCATATGTCACATATATGTGCACGCCGCCGCCGACCTTGAAATGGCCAGGGATATAACCGTGAACGCGAAAATGCGCCGCCCCGGCATCTGCGGCGCGGCGGAGACGCTGCTGGTGGACCGGGCCTGCGCCGACGCCGGACTCGAACCGCTTGTCGGCGCGCTGATCGATGCCGGCTGCGAGGTGCGCGGTGACGCGCGGACGCAAAGCGTGAACGAGCGCGTCGTGCCGGCCACACCCGGCGACTGGTCGACGGAATATCTCGAGCCGGTTATTTCGGTGAAAGTCGTCGACGGCCTGGAACAGGCGATGGATCATATCGCCCGGTACGGTTCCCAGCACACCGACGCGATCGTCACCGGCGACGAGGCGGCCGCCGATGCATTTCTGAACGGCGTCGACAGCGCCATCGTGCTGCACAATGCGTCAACCCAGTTCGCCGATGGCGGCGAGTTCGGCATGGGCGCGGAGATCGGTATCGCCACGGGGAAAATGCATGCCCGCGGACCGGTCGGCGTCGAGCAGCTCACAAGCTTCAAATATGTCGTGCGGGGCGCGGGCCAGACCCGGCCGGGATGACAGGCTGGTGCCTCCCCGCAAATCCGGTACAGCGCCAGCGCGCGAATGGCTCAGGCCGCCGCCGGCCTTTCGGCGCATGAAGATCGGTTTGCTCGGCGGCTCTTTCAACCCGGCGCATGAGGGTCATCTGCATATTTCCCGGACCGCCCTCCAGCGGCTCGGGCTCGACCGGGTCTGGTGGCTGGTGACTCCCGCGAACCCGCTCAAGGCCCGCACGGACCTCAAACCGCATCAAACCCGGCTTAACCAGGCCGAGGCGCTGGTGGATCACCCGCGCATCGACATCACCGGCTTCGAGGCGGCGCGGCCCGACGCCTTTACGGTCAATACGCTTGGGTTTCTGGCAAGGCGCTATCCCGCTACCCACTTCGTCTGGCTTATGGGCGCCGACGCGCTCGCCGGTTTTCACCGCTGGCGCGGCTGGCGGCAGATCGCATCGCAAGTCCCGATAGCCGTGCTCGACCGGCCCGGTTACCGGTTCGCGGCGCTGGCGTCGCCCGCGGCGCAATTTCTCGCCCGGGACCGCATCGATGAAGGCGACGCCGCCGGCCTGGCTCTGCTCGACCCGCCAGCCTGGGCCTTGCTCACCCTGCCCCTGTCGGGCGTTTCCTCCGCCGAATTGCGAAAAACGGGCTGATACCGCGATGGCACAATAATTTGCGATTTGTGCCCCGGACCGGCCATGCGACAGCGTCACCCTATTGAAATTCCCATACTGCGCGTTCTATGCTTGCGCCGTTAGGGGATCAGACTCCCCGCCTCTAGGGGCGCGGCCGATTGGCGAGAGGCTTGCCGGTCTGGACCGCGGCACCGAACAAGGCTGTATGACGGAAGGATATCCACCAAACGATGCAGACCTCGCGTGAGGGCGCTGGACACAGCGCGCCTCGGTCCGGGCGCGCGCGCGAAAGCGGCACCCCGGCCACATTGCTGAAACAAGTGCTCACGATTCTCGACGATGCCAAGGCGCAATCCGTGGCGACGATCGATCTGAAGGGAAAGTCCTCGATCGGCGACTATATGGTCGTCGCCTCGGGTCGCTCCCAGCGCCATGTGGGCGCGGTTGCCGACCAGCTTGTCAAAAAGCTGAAAGCGGCAGGTCATGGCCGGGCCCGGGTTGAGGGATTGCCCCATTGCGACTGGGTACTGATCGATTCAGGCGACGTCATAGTCCATATATTCCGCCCCGAAGTGCGTGAATTCTATAATCTGGAGAAAATGTGGTCAGCCGAACGCCCCGATGAAGCCCTCGCGGTGTGAGCCGGACAAGGCTGTGAAGCCTTGCGGATAACCATCGCCACGATAGGTCGGCTCAAGGCGGGCGCGGAACGCGATCTGTTTGCCCGCTATCGGGAGCGGGCCGAATCCGCCGGCCGCCAGACGGGCCTCGGCCCGGTGTGCGAAATCGAACTCTCCGAATCGCCCCGTGGCAACGCCGGAGAAAGGCGCCGCGAAGAGGGCGCGGCGCTGATCGGCAAGATTGCCGAGGAAGCCACGCTTGTCGCTCTCGACCAGTCTGGAAAGACGATGGACAGCACGGCGTTTGCAAAGTGGATCGCGCGGCTCAGAGATGACGGGGTCCGCGATCTTGTGTTCGCCATCGGGGGCGCGGATGGTCATGGCCCGCAAATTGGCGAGCGCGCCGCAATGAGCCTTGCCCTCGGCCCGATGACCTTCCCGCATGCCATCGCCCGTATTCTTCTCACCGAACAAATTTACCGGGCGATCACGATTCTATCGGGGCACCCCTATCATCGCGGCTAGCGCGAGAGGCCTTGTGCGGTCCTTGGTTTGGCCGCTATTCAATGCAATGTGATTCGCCAAGAGGACTCTGCGTGCAGCGACAAAAGCTCTCCATCGTCCGCATCTATGGCTGCGCCGGCCTTATCGCAGCGTCGCTGGCCTGTGCAGTCTTGCCGGCCGCCGCGCAAGAATCGGTGAACAAAGACGACGCGGCGCGCCAGCTGGAGGAGCGCAAACGCGCCCTTGATGCGGCGCGCGGCAAGGAAGACAAACTCAAGCGCGACCTTGATGGGCTGGCGAAGCAGCGTGCGGAGCTGAATGAAAAGCTGATTGCGACGGCGCGGCGGGTACAGGCCAGCGAGGTCAGGCTGTCGGGAATCGAGGAACGGCTGGGACAGCTCCAGGAGCAGGAATTGCTTTTGCGCAAATCGATAAAGCAGCGCCATGAGGGCATCGCCAAACTGCTCAGCGCAATGCAGACGATTGGCGGCGACCCGCCGCCGGCCCTGGTCGCGCGCCGCGATGATGCGCTGGAAATGGTACGCAGCGCCATGCTGATGGCCTCTATTTTCCCTGAGTTGAAATTTCAGGCCGACAGCCTGGCCGACGATCTTGCCGACCTGATCCGGCTCGGTCGCGGCATCCGCGAGGAGCGGGTCGCCGAAAAGGAAGAAAGCGAGAAGCTCAACGCCGAGCAACTCCGTATCGCCGCCCTTATCGAGGAAAAGAAATCACGCCAGGTTCTCGGCCGGAGCAAACTGGCGCAAATCCGTGAAGCGGCAAAACGCCACGCGCGCGAAGTTACCTATCTCGGCGAGCTGCTTGAGCGCATGAAAAAGGAACTGGCCACAGCGGAATCGGGACTGGCCAAATATGAAAAAGAGCTAGTCCAGGCAAAGGCCCGTGAAAAGCTGGAGCAAACCACGAGCGACACCGTTGAAATCAAGCCGGACCAGAAGAAAAAATACGCGTTTCTCAGCCCCGGGCGCATTAAACCCGGCATCGCGTTTCAGAAAACCAAAGGCGCGCTGCCCCGGCCCGCCCGGGGCGAAACCTACCTGAAATTCGGCGATGCCCTGAAACATGGCGGCGTTTCAGAGGGGCAATGGGTCCGAACCCGAAAGGACGCCCGCATTGTCTCACCCGCCGATGGCTGGATTGTGTACGCAGGTGAATTTCGCAGCTATGGCCAACTCTTGATAATAGATGCGGGCGGAGGGTATCATATACTGTTGGCGGGAATGAAACGCATTGACGCAGAGGTTGGTCAATTTGTGCTCGCGAGCGAGCCGGTCGCTGTAATGGGCGCACCGGCGTCGGAAGACGGGACGAGAGACTTGGACGACCGGCCTGCTTTATATATAGAGTTTCGTAAGAGCGGACGACCAGTAAACCCCGCCCCCTGGTGGGCCATGATTCCTGAAAAGGTGCAAGGATGATGCGGAAACCGGAATTTGCTTTTTGGGCATTTTTGATCCTGGCGGTGATTGCCGCCGGAACGACGGTCGTCAACCTGACGCGCAGCCAGTCGGCTGTGGCGGCGAATTCGGAAATCTACCGGCAGCTGGACCTGTTCGGTGATGTTCTCGAGCGCGTTCGCACCGACTATGTCGAAAAGCCGGACGACTCCAAACTTATCGAATCGGCGATCAACGGAATGTTGTCGGCGCTGGACCCGCATTCGGCATTTATGAATGCCAAGCATTTTCGCGACATGCAGGTTCAGACCCGCGGCGAATTCGGCGGTCTGGGTATCGAGGTGACCATGGAGAAAGGCGTCGTCAAGGTGGTTTCGCCCATCGAGGACACGCCAGCCGCGCGCGCCGGCCTGCAGACCAACGATTTCATTACCCATCTCGACGGCGAACAGATTCTCGGCCTCACGCTTCAGCAAGCGGTCGAGAAGATGCGCGGACCGGTCAAGACGCCAATCGTCCTGACGGTTGTCCGCAAGGGCAAGGAAGAGCCCTTGAAGTTCAAGATCGTTCGCGACGTGATCCGCATCAATCCGGTTAAGGCACGCGCCGAGGGCGACGTCGCCTATATCCGGATTACGACCTTCAACGAAAAGACATCGGCCAATCTCGGGCACGCGATCAAGAAGCTGAAGGCGGAGATAGGACCGACGCTCAAGGGCTTCGTCATTGACCTTCGCAACAATCCGGGCGGTCTGCTCGATCAGGCCATAGAAGTCACCGACGTATTTCTCGACCAGGGCGCAATCGTTCTGACGCGCGGGCGCAATCTTCAGGAAACGCAACGCTCAAACGCACAATCGGGAGATCTCACCGACGGCCTGAAAATCGTCGTGCTTATCAACGGCGGCTCGGCCAGCGCATCGGAGATCGTCGCCGGCGCCCTCCAGGATCACAAGCGGGCGACGATTATCGGCACCCGGTCCTTCGGCAAGGGCTCCGTGCAGACGATTATCCCGCTCGGTACGAATGGCGCGATCCGGCTGACGACGGCGCGCTATTACACGCCGTCGGGACGCTCGATCCAGGCCAAGGGGATCTCTCCGACGATCAAGGTGGAGCAGGTTCTGCCCGAGGAACTCAAAGGCAAGGACCAGCCGACGCGCGGCGAAGCGAGTTTGCGCGGTCACCTCAAGAGCGAGGATGAGGGTGAAGAATCCGGCAGCTCCAGCTATGTCCCGCGCGAGAAGGAGAAGGACACGCAATTGCTGTTTGCGCTGGACTTTGTCCGCGGCATCAAAACGGCGAAAGACACAAAGACCGAGAGCGATAGCAAATCGGTCCCGAACTAGATGGGAGACGATGGGGATTGGGCGAAGGCACCCGGCTTGTTGAACGATAGGCCGGCACCTTCGGCAAAGCGCTGAATGCGCGCTGGCGACGGCGGCAACAACTGCGCATTGAGATGTGGGGAACTGCACCCGGTATGAGGGCGCTTTCAATAACGTCGGCCGTTGTTACCCTCCTTCTGGCGGCGGCGGTGGGTTTGTTCATGCTCACCCCCGATCCACTGGGCGGAGAGCCCCACGCGCTATTGGCGATTGACCCGGCCAAAAGACCGGCAGCCCGCCGCGTGACAGCCCCGTCGCCGAGGCGGGCGCCCGTTCAGCCGCAGCAGACAGCCGAAAAAGACCCGGGCGCCTCGACGCCGGGCCCGGCCAACCGGCCGGCAATGCCCGTTGCCGCGGCTTTGATCGCTTCTGGCGGAGAGATTACATTGCCGCCTGTTCCCGACAAAGACCTTGTGGAGCAATCGCGTTACGGCCCGCTGCCGAAGGTCGGCGCCGACAACAGGCGGCCGAGCGACGCCTATGCGCGCCCCTCCGTCGTGGCGGCCCGTCCGCAACAGGGCGAACCCGCCCGGATCGCGCTGCTGGTCAACGGGCTGGGTCTATCGCAACAGGTGACGACGGATGCAATCGCAAAACTGCCTGCTGCGGTAACGCTCGCCTTCGGCCCTTATGGCCGCAATCTGCAGGGCTGGGTTCGCCAGGCGCGCGGAGCCGGCCACGAGGTGATGCTTCAGATACCGCTTGAGCCGTTCGACTATCCCGATAACGATCCCGGCCCGCAAACATTGCTGACAAGCCTGTCGGCGGAGGAAAATCAAAAGCGGCTCTTGTGGCTGCTGGCGCGTTTTACCGGCTACACCGGCATCACCAACTATATGGGCGCCAAATTCGCGGCGGCACAGGAGGCTTTTCTTCCCGTCCTCGAAGAGTTGCGCGCACGCGGGCTGATCTATCTCGACGACGGAACCTCCGCGCGTTCCACCGCCGGTTCGATAGCCCGCGATCTCGGACTGGGCTTCTCCGTCGCCCGGGTCCAGATCGACATGGACAAAACGTCGGAAGGAATAGATCAGGCGCTTGCAAAACTGGAGAGTGCCGCGCTTGAAAACGGCTTTGCGATCGGTGTGGGCACGTCGCTCCCGATAACAATTCAGCGTATCGTGGCATGGGCCGAGATGCTGGAACAGAAAGGTATTGTCCTGATTCCAGTGAGCGCGGCAATCCAAGCCCAGCATCAGAGTTGACGCTTGTCATTCCGATGAATCAAGATTTCTCGCATCTCCCATACCGGCCCTGCGTGGGCATCGTGCTGATCAGCCGGGACGGCCTCGTCTGGACCGGTCAGCGCATTGGCAAATGGACCGGCGATCGCTCCGACCAGCGCTGGCAATTGCCGCAAGGGGGCATTGATGAAGGCGAGTCCCCGGCCGAAGCCGCGGTCCGGGAACTGGAGGAAGAAACCGGCACGGCCGATGCTGAAATTATCGCGGAGACCGCCGGCTGGCTAACCTACGACCTGCCCGACGGCGCGCTTGGCATTGCCTTGAAGGGCAAATATCGCGGCCAGAGGCAGAAATGGTTCGCGATGCGCTTTCTGGGATCCGACGCCGATATCGATATTTCCGAGCGGCCTGGCCACAAGGCCGAATTCAGCGAGTGGCGCTGGGCCCGGATGGGCGACGTGGTCGATAAGGTGATCGACTTCAAGCAGCCTGTCTACCGCGATCTGGCCAAGGAATTTTCATCGCTCGTCCGGTAGTTCACCGCCGTTCCCGCGCTTTCTCAGTCGTGCGGCAAGCCGGCGGGCCATGAGCATGGCCGCCGGCAGGATCAGCAAATCGCCGATCAGCGCGGCGATCAGCGTGATTGCAGTAAGCCGTCCGAACAGGCGCAGCGACGGCAGATCCGAGAACACCGTGATGCCGAGCCCAAAAGCCAGCACCAGGGTTGTGAGCATCAATGCCGGACCGACAAGCACCGTCGCGCGTTTCACGCCTATCGCCGGGTCTTCCCCGGGCCGGGTTTCGAGCCGCAGCCGGTTGAGATAATGGATGGTGGCGTCAAGAGACAGGCCGAAGGCGATGGTCAGCGCGACGATACTGGCGAATTGAAGCCCCTCGCCGGAAATCGCCAGTAGCGCCCCTGCCGCGAAAACCGGAAACAGATTGGGCAGGATCGTCACGAGACCGATGAGCACGGAGCGAAAGGCAAGGCCGACCATTGCCGAAACGAAGATCATCTCCGAGGTCAGGCCGACATTGAGCTGCGCGATCATCGACCCGGAATTGCGCGCCGCGACCACCGCCAGTCCGGTGACCGCGATCTTGAATTCCGGGTGCGTCTTGCGCAGCTCCTGCACCAGCGAATCGAGACGTTCCACAACGGGCCTCAACTCGGCGGAATCAAGGTCGGGTATCCGCCCCGTGACGACGGCGGCATTTGCCTCGAAGTTGATGAAGCGCTGGGTCAGGTGCTTCGGCAGCACCTCGACATATTCCTTCAAGGTCTCCGGTGAGCCATCGCCTGCCTCCCACAGCCAGCGGCGCAACGTCTCTACCGACCACACATTGCCGACGCCGGACTGGCTTTCGACGATATCGTGCACGCTGGTAATGACGTTGAGGACCTCCTCGTCATAAAGCGATTTGCCCGCGGGCCAGTCGATCATCACATGCACCGGATTGGCCCCGGTCAGCTTCGCGTCGAGCCGGTCGCTGGCCTCGAGCGCCTGCTCCCGGTCGGGCACCTGATCGGCAAGCCGGTAGCGCGGCTCCAAAGACAGATGGACCGCGCCGAGACCAACCACGGCCAAAAGCCCCCCCAAGGCGAAAATCGCGGGACGGCGCGCCACCTGTTCGGCCACGCCTCCGCAGAACGCCTTGAGCATGTCCACGCCCGCGTCCCGGGCCTTCAGCTTGTCGGTGAAGGCGGCCTCGTTGCGCAGCAATATGAGGCTGAGGAAAGGCACAAGCGTGATTACCGCGATATAGGCGATGAGGGTGGAAAGAGCACCGGCAAGGCCAAATGTACGGATCAGGCCGGAATCGGAGAACAGCAAGGTAACGAAGGACGCCGCCGCCGTCGCCACGGTAAGCACGCAGGCCGGCGCGACCACGAGGATCGCCCAGCGGATGGCCTCGACGCGGCTGTCGCCCTGCATCAGCCGGTCGCGGATCGCATAGGTAATCTGCATGGTGTCGGAAAACCCCATCACCATGATGAGCGGCGACATGACATTGAGAAACAGATTGAGCTTGAAGCCCATGAAGCCGAACAGGCCAAGCGACCAGACAATGCCGATGATCGGCGGCAGGGCGGCAATCACCATCAGCGATACGCGGCGGAAAAAACCAATGGCGATGACCGCGCCAAGCAGGAACCCGAGCGCGTTGTAGAGAAGCTGGTCGCGCTCGACCGCGTTGCGGATTTCGAGCTGCATGACCGGAGCGCCCGACAGCTGCACGGTAAGCCCGGTCCCCTTGAGCATCGTCTCGGCGATGTTCTGTATCTCGCCGACCGCCTCCCTCAGCCCGGTGCTGGAGACCACTTTCCTGTCGAGAGCGACGACAATCAGCGCCAGCTGCCCATCGTCGGAGAGCAGTTTTCCGGAGATGATCTGGTTGGCGCGCACATTCTCGACAAGCCGGTCAAAGACGTCACCCTCGGGCAGCTCGGCGGGGAACAGAGGCGGCGGTATCACGCCTCTCGCGGCCGGTTCGCGCGCGGAAAACAGGGACACCAGCCCGCGCATCGAGGGCACGAATTGCAACTCAAGAACCATTTCGCGCAGCTGGTCCAGCGATTTGCGTTCAAGCAGCATCGCGCCCTCGACAACGATCAGGACATCGAACTCGCTCGACGGGAAGCGCTGCGCCATGGTCTCATATTCGTGGAAGTCGGGCGTGTCGGCGCGGAACAGTTCGCTCAAGGAATCGTCTACCGAAAGCCGTCCCATGCCGATCACGGCGCCCAGGGTCAGGGCAATCAGCAGCACGGCTGTGAGCACCGGAAAGCGCAGCGGCAACAGGCCGATCCGTTCCAGACCGAAGCTGAGCGACTTGCCGGCCGGCGGTGGATCCGCTTTGTCCATTGCCCCCTACCCCGCGCCTTGGTCCGCCAGAATCATTGATCGGCGGCATTACGAACTTATGACGCTACCGGTGCGAGGGCAATTCGGCGTGATGCTCAAATTTGGCCGATATTACGTGTTGGCAAAAAAATAACGTCCGCAACGAGACGCCATTCAGGACCGGCCATGTCGGCCCGGCAGGCCCCGGCTTACAGCCCGAGCGTTTCCTGAATGAGTTTCAGGCTGTCCAGCTTCTCCTGGGCCTTGTCGCGCGCCGCATCGTCCTTGGCGTCGGCGACATCTTCCTGCGCGTCCTTGACTTCCTGGGCCAGCGCCTTCTTGTCGAGATCGGCGGCATCGATAGCCTGGCGGGCGAGAATGGTCAGGCTGTCGGGCCCTGCTTCGGCAAAGCCGTCACGCACGAAAATGCGGCGCTCCTTGCCGCCGGGAAGCACGACGTCGAGCAATCCCGGCCTCAGCGTCGCCAGAACCGGCGCATGGTTCGCCATGACCTGAAAGTCGCCTTCCGATCCCGGAACGACGACGCTCTCCACATCTTCTGAAATCAGCAGCCGCTCCGGTGAGACCAGCTCGAATGTGTACGGGTCGGCCATGGGTTACTAAGCCGCCTCCGCCGCCAGCGCCGCGGCTTTTTCCGTCGCTTCCTCGATCGTGCCGACCATATAGAAGGCCTGCTCGGGGAGATGGTCATATTCGCCTTCGCACAACCCCTTGAAGCCGCGAATCGTGGCATCGAGATCGACCAGCTTGCCGGGCGCGCCGGTAAACACTTCCGCCACATGAAAAGGCTGCGAGAGGAAACGTTCGATCTTGCGGGCCCGCGCCACAATCAGCTTGTCGTCTTCCGACAGCTCGTCCATGCCGAGAATGGCGATGATGTCCTGAAGCGATTTGTAGCGCTGCAGAATTTCCTGCACCCGCCGCGCCACCCCGTAATGTTCTTCACCGACCACACGCGGTTCAAGGACACGGCTGGTGGAGTCGAGCGGGTCCACGGCCGGGTAGATGCCCTTCTCCGCGATCGAGCGCGACAGCACCGTGGTGGCGTCGAGATGGGCAAAAGAGGTCGCCGGGGCCGGGTCGGTCAAATCGTCGGCCGGCACATAGATCGCCTGCACCGAGGTGACGGAGCCCTTGGAGGTGGAGGTAATCCGCTCCTGCAGGTTGCCCATGTCAGTTGCCAGCGTCGGCTGATAACCCACCGCTGACGGGATACGTCCCAGCAGCGCGGACACTTCCGAACCGGCTTGTGTGAAACGGAAGATATTGTCGACGAAGAACAGCACATCCTGGCCCTGGTCGCGGAAATGCTCCGCCACCGTCAGGCCCGACAGGCCTACCCGGGCGCGCGCTCCGGGAGGTTCGTTCATCTGGCCGTAAACAAGGGCGCATTTGGAATTGCCGCCGCCGCCTTTTTCATTCACGCCGGAGTCGATCATCTCCCAATAGAGATCGTTGCCCTCGCGCGTGCGCTCGCCCACGCCGGCGAACACCGAATAGCCGCCATGGCCCTTGGCGATATTGTTGATCAATTCCATGATGAGCACGGTCTTGCCGACGCCGGCGCCGCCGAACAGGCCGATCTTGCCGCCCTTGGCGTAAGGCGCGAGCAGATCGACGACCTTGATGCCGGTGATGAGGATTTCCGATTCCGTCGACTGCTCGATGAATTCAGGCGCCGCCTGGTGGATGCCGCGCCTGGCCTTGGTCTTGAACGGACCCGCCTCGTCGACCGGCTCGCCGATCACATTCATGATCCGCCCAAGCGTCTCGTCACCGACAGGGACCGAGATTGCGTCGCCCGTATCGGTCACCGGCTGGCCGCGAACCAGGCCCTCGCTTGAGTCCATGGCGATGGTGCGGACCGTCTTCTCGCCCAGATGCTGGGCCACTTCCAGCACCAGCCGGTTGCCATGGTTGTCCGTCTCCAGCGCGTTCATGATCGCGGGAAGCTCGCCATCGAACTGCACGTCGATAACGGCGCCCATGACCTGCGTAACCCGACCCGTCTGTTTCGTCTTCGCCATAGCTCAGCCCTTCACGTCTTCCTAAAGCGCTTCCGCGCCCGAAACGATTTCGATCAGTTCCTTGGTAATCTGCGCCTGACGCGAGCGGTTATAAAGCAGCGTCAGCTTGTCGATCATATCGCCCGCGTTGCGGGTCGCACTGTCCATCGCCGTCATTCGCGCGCCCTGTTCCGACGCGGCGTTCTCCAGCAATCCCCGGAATATCTGCGTCGCGATATTCAGCGGCAGCAGCTCGGTCAGTATTTCGTCCTCATCGGGCTCATATTCATAAACCGCCCGCGGGCCGCTTTCGGCGTTATCGCCGCCGCCGGACTCAGGCAGCCGCGCCGGGATCAGCTGTAACATGGTCGGCTCCTGCGTCAGCACCGACTGGAAGCGGGAGAAGAACAGCGTGCAGACGTCGAACTCCCCCGCCTCGAACAACTCCAAAAGCCGGCTTGCGATTTCATCGGCGTTCACGAAGGCGACCTGCCGCACGCCGCGTAAATCGATGTGATCGATGATATGGCTGCCGAGATCCCGGCGCAGCACGTCACGCGCCTTGCGCCCAACGCACAGGATCTTGACGGTTTTGCCTTCGCTGAGAAGCTTCCGGGCTTGCTGGCGCGCGAGCCGGGCGATATTGCCGTTGAAACCGCCGCAGAGCCCCCGCTCGGCGCTGGCGATGACCAGCAGATGCGTCTTGTCGCTTCCCGTACCCACGAGCAGCGGCGAGGCCCCCTGACCGTCGTCTATCCATCTGCCCAGTCTTGCGAGAACCTTGTCCATGCGCTCCGCGTAAGGCCGCGCCGCCTCCGCCGCCTCCTGCGCCCGGCGCAGCTTGGCGGCCGCGACCATTTGCATAGCCTTGGTGATCTTCTGCGTCGCCGTGACGCTGGCGATCCTGTTGCGTAGATCCTTTAGGCTCGGCATGGCGCCGTCTCGTTCCCTGTCGCTATCGCGTCGCTACGCCGCGAAGGCTTTGGTGAAGGCGTCGAGCGCCTTTTTCAGCTTCGCTTCGGTCTTCTCGTCAAGTTCGCCCGAGTTCAGAATAGTCTCCATGACGGGCGCGTGCTTGTCTTTCAGGTGGCGCAGCAGATCTTCCTCGAAGCGCCCGACATCGGCAACCGCAATACCGTCCAGATAGCCCCGGGTGCCGGCGTAGATCGCCGCCACCTGCTCATCGACCGTCATCGGCGAAAATTGCGGCTGTTTGAGAAGCTCCGTCAGCCGCTCGCCGCGGGCAAGAAGGCGCTGCGTCGCCGCGTCCAGATCCGACCCGAACTGGGCGAAAGCGGCCATCTCACGATATTGCGCCAGCTCGCCCTTGATCGCGCCCGCGACCTGCTTCATCGCCTTCACCTGCGCGGCGGAGCCCACGCGGCTAACCGACAGGCCGACATTCACCGCCGGGCGGATGCCTTGATAGAAGAGGTCGGTTTCCAGGAAAATCTGCCCGTCGGTGATCGAGATCACATTGGTCGGGATATAGGCGGACACGTCGTTGGCCTGCGTCTCCACGACGGGAAGCGCGGTCAGCGAGCCCGCGCCATGATCTTCGTTGAGCTTGGCGGCGCGTTCGAGCAGCCGGGAATGGAGATAGAAGACGTCGCCGGGATAGGCCTCGCGTCCCGGCGGACGGCGCAGCAGCAGCGACATCTGGCGGTAGGCGACGGCCTGTTTCGACAGATCGTCATAGGCGATCAGCGCATGCATTCCATTGTCGCGGAAAAACTCGCCCATGGCGCACCCGGAATAAGGCGCCAGGAATTGCATCGGCGCCGGATCGGACGCCGTCGCCGCGACGACGACGGAATATTCCAGCGCGCCATTTTCTTCCAGCGCCTTCACGAATTGCGCGACTGTCGAACGCTTCTGCCCGACCGCTACATAGACGCAATAAAGTTTTTTGCTTTCGTCGCCGCTCGCATTGATCGATTTCTGATTGAGAATGGCATCCAGAATAACCGCCGTCTTGCCGGTCTGCCGGTCGCCGATGATGAGTTCGCGCTGGCCGCGGCCGATAGGGATCAGCGCGTCGATCGCCTTCAGTCCGGTCTGCATCGGCTCATGCACCGATTTGCGCGGCAGGATACCCGGCGCTTTCACGTCAACGCGGGCATTCGTCTTGGTCTTGATCGGACCCTTGCCGTCGATCGGGTTGCCGAGACCGTCGACGACGCGGCCCAGCAGCTCCTTGCCGATGGGGACCTCGACGATAGCCCCGGTCCGCTTGACCGTATCGCCTTCCTTGATCGCCCGGTCGTCGCCGAAGATAACGATGCCGACATTATCGATCTCGAGGTTGAGCGCCATGCCGGCGATGCCGCCGGGGAACTCGACCATCTCGCCAGCCTGTACATTGTCCAGACCGTAAACGCGTGCGATACCGTCGCCGACCGACAGCACCTGCCCGATTTCGGAAACTTCCGCCTCTTTTCCGAAATTCTTGATTTGCTCCTTGAGGATCGAGGAGATTTCCGCGGCCCGGATTTCCATCAGCCTACCTCTTTCATCGCAATTTTAAGATTGTTCAACTTGGTGCGCAGGGATGTGTCGATCATCCGGCTGCCGACCTTGACGACCAACCCGCCGAGCAGCGACGGGTCAACCTGCGTCGAGACCTGAATGTCCTGCCCGATCGCTGATTTGAGGGTGGCCTTGAGAGCCCTGGTCTGCACATCGGTCAGCTTTTTGGCCGACGCCACGTCCGCGGTGACCTCGCCGCGATGGTGCGCGAGCAGGCCGACAAAGGCCCGGATCATGTCGCCTACGGCAAACAACCGGCGGTTCCTGGCGACCAGTCCAAGGAAATTCGTGCTCAGTGGCTTCATGCCCGCCTTCTTCAATATCGCGGCGAGCGCACGCTGCTGATCATCGGCGGAAAATACCGGGGAGCGAACAAGACGGGTCAGATCATCCGACGAGTCGAGAAGCGCGGCAAAGCCCTTGAGATCGGCCTCGACCTCCTTGAGCTTGTTCGCCTCCAGCGCCAACTCGAACAAAGCCGTCGCGTAGCGGCCCGGCATACCGGCAATGATGGGATTTGCGCCTGACACCTAATACACTCTTTTCGCCGCCGAAATCCGGCTATGCATCGTTCCCGGCGAAGCCGGACCCAGAAAAGGGTGACGGGCTGTTCGAAGTGCCTCCGCGAGGCGGCGCCTCACCCCCATAAAAGCCGCGCATCCTCTACCATATGCCCCCCCTGCTGGCAACATGGCGCCAGGTGCTCCCGGGTGCATTCTTTGGTACTATGTCCCGTCGTTTTTCGCCCTCTGGGCCACGAACGTAGTCACGCCCCGGCGAGCCTTTCCGCGGCGCAGGCAACGGCCGCTTCGCGTTCCGCCTGGCGCGCATCCGCGGCGTCGCGGATTTGCGCGACAAGCCGCTGGCCGGCGCGCTTCGGAGATCCGGCGTCGTAGGGAGGCTCGGGATTATATTCAATGCCGAGCTGAATGGCCCGCGCCGTCTCCTCGCCAAATTCCCGCCCCGCAATCGCCAGCGCGAAATCAATCCCCGCCGTCACGCCGCCGCCGGTGACGATATTGCCGTCCACGACGACACGCTCCGCGCACGGTATCGCTCCGAAGGCTTCCAGCATCTCCAGCGACATCCAATGGGTCGTCGCGCGCTTGTCCCGCAGCAGTCCGGCCGCGCCCAGCACGAGCGCACCGGTGCAAACGGACGTGACATATTTGGCCCCCGCCGCCTGAGCGCGGATGAAGGCAAGCGTCTCGTCATCATTCAGCAACGGGTTCATACCCGCCCCGCCCGGCACGCAAATCAAATCGAGCGGCGGGCAATCGGCGAAGGCCGTATCGGGAATGAGGCGCATCCCGCCCCCCGCCGTCACCGGTTCACACGTCTTCCAGACCAGCCGGACCTTGGCGCCCGGGAATTTGATGAACACCTCGTAAGGCCCGGTCAAATCGAGCTGGGTTATATTGGGGAAAAGAAGCAAGCCGATTTCAAAAGGCATGGCGGTGGCTCCCTCGGGCTGGGCGTGTTTGCCGGGACTATCCTTAGGGATAATCGGTGGCGCGCGCACGCGAATCTTCTCGCCCTTCCCCGAAGTCGTTGTCAGGCAATGACTGACAGTGGCTTTCAAACGCCAGTGAGCAGCGTTATGGTCGCCGGCCCGAACAGGACAAAGGAGGCGCGGCATATGACAATCATTCAGTCCGTGGACGAACTTGAAGCCATTTACGGGGCTCCCAGGGAACCCTCACTGGTCAAAGAGGTCGACCACATTACGGATGAATACGCGGCCTACATCAAGGCCTCGCCCTTCGCCGCGCTCGCCACCTCGGGGCTGGAAGGGCTTGACTGTACGCCTCGCGGCGATCGCACCGGATTTGTCAGGATGCACGATCGGCGCACCTTGATGATGCCCGACCGCCGTGGCAACAACCGCATCGACAGCCTCCGGAACATTGTTCGCGACCCCCGCGCCTCCCTGATGTTTCTGATTCCCGGATCGCCGACCGTCTTGCGGGTAAACGGCCGCGCCGAAATATCGGTGGACGCGGACCTTCTCGCATCCTTCGCGATTGACGCAAAAGCGCCGCGCTCGGTTATCGTCCTGACGGTCGAGGCTGTCTATTTCCAGTGCGCCAGGGCCATCAATCGCGCCGATCTATGGAATCCGGAGCTCTTTGTCGATCCGGCAAGCTTGCCCAGCATCGGCACAATCCTCGCAGCGATCAGCGATGGCCGCGTCGGCGGTAAGGACTATGATGCCGAATGGCCAGCCAGAGCGACAAACTCCATGTGGTAGAATTTGATCCCGGGCCAACATCTTTGGCTGAGACGCTTTCATTTACATGAAATTATAGGGGTCGACATCCACCGTCAGGCGCACGCTCCCCTTCGGGTCCGGACAGGCGGCACGCCACTGGCGCAGATAGGCCTGCATATCCGCCTCGCGCGCCGCCTTCACCAAGATGCGCACGCGGTGGCGGCCGCGGATGATCGCCAGCGGCGCTTCCGCCGGGCCGAGGACGGCGATTTTCTCGGCCTCGGGCGCACGCATCACGAGCATTCGCGCATAGTCGTGCGCCGCGGCGTGGGAATTGGCCGAGACGATAAGTGCTGCAAGCCAGCCAAAGGGCGGATAACCGGCGCTCTCGCGTGCGCTGATCTCCTGTTCGAGAAAGCTGTCGCGGTCACCGGAGACCAGCGCCTGTATCACCGGATGCTCGGGGATATGGGTCTGGATGTAACCTCTTCCCTTTATCGCTTCGCGCCCCGCCCGGCCCGTCACCTGATGCAACAGCTGGTAGGTCCGCTCCGCCGCGCGCGGGTCGCCCTGGCCCAGCCCAAGGTCGCCGTCGACGACACCCACAGTGGCGAGACCCGGAAAATGGTGCCCCTTGGCGACCAGCTGCGTGCCGATCACGAGATCGCAGTTGCGCTGCTCGATCGTCTCCAGCACCTGGCGCAGCGCCGCCACATTGGGCGTAACGTCGGAGGACAGCAGTGCGATACGCGCTTGCGGGAAGCGCTCCTGCACTTCTTCCGCCACCCGCTCCACGCCCGGACCGCAGGGCACCAGCGCCTCCTCCGCGGCGCAATTGGGGCATGCGGAGGGCGCCGGCGCGGCGTAGCCGCAATGATGGCATTGCAGCCGCCCCCGGAAGCGATGCTCCACCAGCCAGGCGGAACATTGCGGGCATTCGAAGCGGTAGCCGCATTTCCGGCAGAGCGTGAGCGGCGCATAGCCGCGCCGGTTCAGGAACAGCAGCGCCTGCTGGCCGGCGGCAAGCGTCTCGCCGACCGCCGATACCAGCGGAGGCGACAGCCACCGGCCCCGCTCGGGCGGATGGGCGCGCATATCGATTGCCTCGATATCGGGAAGCGCGGCGCCGGAATAGCGCGAGGCAAGCCGCACATGGGCATAGCGCCCCGTCCGCGCATTGACGAGGCTTTCGACCGAGGGCGTGGCGGAAGAAAGAATCACTGCGTGATGCCCGAGAGACCCTCGCACCACCGCCATGTCGCGGGCCTGATAGCTCACCCGGTCCTGTTGCTTGAAAGCCGGGTCATGCTCTTCATCGACCACGATCAGGCCAAGGCTCGAAAAGGGCAGGAACAGTGCCGAGCGGGCGCCGACGACCGCGCGGGCCTCGCCGTTCGCCACCGCGCGCCAGACCTTGCCCCGGCGCGCCGGCGTCATCTCCGAATGCCATTCCGCCGGCCGGACCCCGAAACGGGCTTCGAAGCGGGCGAGAAACTGGCTGGTCAGCGCAATCTCGGGAAGCAGAACGAGAATCTGTTTGCCCGAATCCAGCGCGGCGGCCACTCCTTCAAAATAAACCTCCGTCTTGCCCGAACCTGTGACGCCGTCGAGCAGCGATACGCTGAAGCCGCCGGCGCAGAGCGTTTCGCGCAATTCTCGCGCCGCGCGGGCCTGATCCGCGCTCAGCTCGGGCGCGGCGAAGCGCGGGTCCGGCTCAGGCAGCGGCCTCTCGGGCAGGACTTCAACGCAAAGCGTTCCTGCATCGACGAGACCGTTGATCACCGAGGGGCTGACGCCGGCGGCCTCGGCCAACGCCGATTTCGCCCACGCCAGGCCATTGTCCATGACCTCCAGCACCCGGGTCCGCGCGGGCGTCATCCGCGCCGGCTCCGCGCCCGCGCGCCGCACGCCGAAGGCAGGCTTCGCCGGCACAAAGGCATCGCGCGCGCTCATCATCATGCGCAGGACCATGCCCGGAGGCGAAAGCGTGTATCGCGCAACCCACTCCGCGAAGCGCATTGAAATCGCGGGCAGCGCAGGCGCGTCGATCCTGCCGAGAACCGCGCGCAGCTTCGCGCGCGCCACCGGGGGGCGCGCCTCGACAAGCGCCCCTTCCCAAACGACGCCTATGCGCTCGCGCGAACCCAGCGGAACCGCGACAAAGTCGCCGGGGAGCAGTGCCTCGCCTGCGGGAGCCAGATAGTCATAGGGCGCGTCGAGCGCCAACGGGAGTAAAACCGGTATCGTATCGGGGGTGCCCAAGGACTTGCGCCTTTGCCGGGGTGGTCTATAGAAATGTCACGAATCGCCCGCACAGTTTAGCGAGCCCATCGCTTAGAGAGACAAAAAGCATGAAATTCTTCGTAGACACTGCCGATACCGACGAGATCCGCGACTTGGCGGCTACCGGCCTGATAGACGGGGTCACGACAAATCCTTCTCTCGTTGCCAAGACCGGGCGCGATTTCACCGAGGTCGTGAAGGAAATCTGCGCGATGGTCGATGGTCCGGTCAGCGCCGAGGTCACCGCACTGGAGACGGACGCGATGGTCGAGGAAGGGCGCAAGCTGGCAAAGATCGCGGATAACGTAGCGATCAAGGTGCCGCTGACCTGGGACGGTCTGAAGGCCTGCAGAACGCTCACCCAGGGCGGCACGATGGTGAATGTGACGCTCTGTTTCTCCGCCAATCAGGCGCTGCTGGCGGCCAAGGCCGGCGCGACATTCATTTCGCCCTTCATCGGGCGGCTGGACGATATCGGCGAGGACGGAATCGAGGTCATTCGCGACATCCGCGCCATCTACGACAATTACGACGCGCTTTCGACCGAGATTCTCGCGGCATCGATCCGCAGCGAGGATCATGTCAAACGCTCCGCGCTTGCCGGCGCCGATGTCGCAACGGTGCCGCCGCAGGTGCTGCGCGACTTGACCAAACACGCGCTCACCGACAAGGGGCTCGCCGCCTTCATGGCCGACTGGGAGAAAACGGGCCAGACGATTCTTTAACGCCTTCGGGGGTTAATTGGCGCCATGGGCGCACGGATGACAGAGCTGCTCGCCAAAGCCGACCTGGCCGGAGCCGTTGCCGGCTGGAGGAGCTACCTCGCGACGGAGCGCCAGCTCGCGGAAAAAACCCGCGAAGCCTATGACCGCGATCTCTCTGCCTTCCTGAGCTTTCTGGCGCGGCATCTGGGCGGGCCGGCGTCGCTCGGGGACATGGCCGCGCTGACCCCGCGGGACTTTCGCGCCTATCTCACGCAAAGACGAAAGGACGGGCTCTCAAGCCGCAGCCTCGCCCGCGCGCTGTCGGCGCTGCGGATGTTCTTCCGCTATCTCGACCGCAAGGAAATCGTGAAGAATGACGCGGTGCGCGCCATCTCCGGGCCGAAACTGCCCCACGGCGTGCCGAAACCGCTCAGCGTCGCAAAAGCGGTCGATATCGCCGCCGACCCGACCGCCGGCGAAGCAGCGGACGCGCCGGAATGGGTTACGGCGCGCGATGCCGCCGTCCTCACCCTGCTCTATGGGTCGGGCCTGCGTATCTCCGAAGCGCTCGGCCTGAACCGGCGGGACGCTCCGGGGCCGGGGCGCGATATTCTCCGGATCAAGGGCAAGGGGGGCAAGGAACGCGCGGTTCCGGTGTTGCCGCTCGCCCAGGAGGCGGTCGCGCGCTATCTGGAGCTCTGTCCGTTCGCGCTTTCCGCCAACGGCCCGCTCTTCCTCGGCGTCAAGGGCAAGCGGCTCTCGCCCCGTATCATCCAGCTTGTGATGGAACGCCTGCGCGGCGCTCTCGGCCTGCCCGACACCGCCACCCCCCACGCGCTCAGACATTCCTTCGCCACCCATCTGCTCGGCCACGGCGCCGATTTGCGCGAAATCCAGGAACTGCTCGGCCATGCCAGCCTGTCGACGACGCAAATTTACACCGAAGTCGACACCGCCTATCTGCTGAAGGTGTACGACGAAGCGCATCCCAGGGCGCGTTAGATCCCTAGCCTGCCAGATAGCCGCCAAGTTTATCGAAGCATCCATTCCAGCCTGATGCGTGCTTGTCGCACGCTTCGGCATCCATGAAGTTGGTCTGATGCAGCACCAGCCGAGTCCCGGTTCCGGCAGTGTGGAATTCCAAGGTGATTTCCATAGATTGCCCGGGGCTGCCATCCTCCTGATCCCAGGCCCAGGTGAAGCGCAGCTTGCGGTTGGGGACAAGTTCGACGATTTCACCGCGCGCGGTGTGAACATTGCCGTCGGGATGGGTCATGGGAATCGTAAGCGCGCCGCCGACGCGCGCGTCCATCTGCGAGTAGGGCGCGGTAATTTCTCCCGGCCCCATCCACACACGCAACGCGTCTTCCTGCGTCCATGCACTAAAAACGGCCTCGGGCGGATGCGCGAATTCGCGCTCGATGGTGAGGTCCAGAATTTTCGTGTCCCGTGTCGCTACATCACTCATTGGACTGATCCTATTTCCTTTGCGTTTCGTCGAGATAGCTCTCCAGCGCATCCAGGCGATCAAACCAGAAGCGGCGTGTGTCTTCAATCCAATCCACCGCCTGCTTCAAAGCTTCGGGCCGCAGATGGCACCGGCGCTTCTGGGCCTCGATCTCGCGGCGTATAAACCCGGCACCCTCAAGCACTTTGAGATGCCGGGATATCGCAGGCAGCGAGATGTCGAAGGGCTCCGCCAGTTCGTTGACCGTGGCGCTGCCGCCCGCCAGACGGGCAATGATAGCGCGCCGGGTCGGGTCGGCGAGGGCCGAGAATGCGCCGGTCAACTGGTCCATGGATAGGCTCTCTGTTATTAACGAATTCATTAATTAACGGTTTTGTTAATTTTGTCAATCCGCAATTGGGCCGCTCCCGGCAGGTTCATTGGTACAGACCGCGCCCACCCTGTTAGGCTGGCGCGAATGTTCAGGACGGAGAAATGCCGATGACCAAGAACGCACTCATCGTCGGCGCGGGCAGCGGCATTTCCGCCGCTTTCGCCCGCGCGCTTGGCAACGAAGGCTATACGCTGGCGCTGGCCGCGCGCGATACGGACAAACTCTCAAGCCTCGCCGATGA
Source organism: Hyphomicrobiales bacterium (assembly GCA_021775575.1). Taxonomy (GTDB): domain Bacteria; phylum Pseudomonadota; class Alphaproteobacteria; order Rhizobiales; family Methyloligellaceae; genus JAJFHO01. The sequence goes on along the minus strand of JAJFHO010000208.1, from coordinate 8,492 downwards.
GCTTGGCGCGGCGACTTATCGGTGTGACGTGCTCGACGCCGACAGCATCGATAACCTCTTTGCCGCGACCGGCGAGGCTTTCGAAACGCTCGATGTGGTGCTCTACAATCCGAGTTACCGGGAGCGCGGGGGCCTCGTTGAACTCGACCGGGAGCGGGTCAAAAAGGCGCTGCTCGTCACCGCCTATGGTGGCTTTCTCGTCGGCCAGCTTGCCGCCAAGCGGATGCTGAAGCAGGGGCATGGCGCGATATTTTTCACTGGCGCCTCGGCCAGCGTGAAGGGTTATGCCGGGTCCGCGCCCTTCGCCATGGGCAAGTTCGCGCTCCGCGGCCTGGCCCAGTCGATGGCGCGGGAGCTGCAGCCGAAGAATATCCACGTCGCCCATTTCGTGATCGACGGCGGCGTGGCGAACGAAGCGGGCGGACGGATGAACAGCGATGACGCGCCGGACAAATGGCTCGAAGCCGGCGCCATCGCGCAGACCTATGTGGCAATCCTCGATCAGCCCCGCTCGGCCTGGAGCTGGGAGATCGAGGTCAGGCCTTGGGTGGAGACTTTCTGACGCATATTGCACGATCGGGCGCTGATCTACCTTGTTGCAGGATTGGACCGACGACAGATTTGTTCCGGTCAAAAGACGATATCGGGAGGACGACCATGAAACGCTCAATGATCCTCATAGTCGGTGCGGCGCTGCTTTTTGCGATGCCGGCCGAGGCCAGGGATATGAAGGGGTCCGGCACCGCCGCCTATGTACCGGTGGCGTCAGACACAAGCGAATTGCCGAGCGGCAAACTGCTCCGCCGCGTGCACTCGAAAACCATCATCCTCGCCGATGACGACACGCTGCCTTTCCATCTGGCGCGCCAGGACTGTTCGGGCACCTATGTTCTTACGCCTGAAGGCGAGATCGAAATCGGCCGCGGCCATTGCGAAGCGGTAGACCAGGACGGCGACGTCTGGTGGCTGTGGTGGGAGTCGGTCTCGGAGTCGGGGAAATGGGGCATTCTGGGCGGTACCGGGAAATATGACGGCATGGCCGGCAGCGGAACGACGACACCGATTGCCGCGCACGACGATGGCCGCTTTGCGGTGAAATGGGAAGGCAGCTGGGTGATGAAATAATCGCCCGCGGGCCTGGCTCTTCTCTGGCCGCGTTTCCAAGAGGGATAACCGGTATCCACTCATCCTGGAGACGCGCTATCGTGCCAGCCCCGGGCAGCGCCCGGCGGTCCGGCTCCAGAAGTCGTCGCCCATGCCGGAATAGGCAAACATGACGTTGGAGTTCACCCCCCGGGACTTGATATAGCGCCCGACCGCCGCGCGGGCCGATTTCGACATGCCGCGCAGCGCGCAGCAATTGGCGGCGATCTCGTCCCCGGACCTGCCGCCGGCCCGTTCAATTGAATGATGGCAGCATTCATGCCGGGCGACGAAACTTCTGAAGATGCCGGGGGCGGTGGCGTAGCGGCGGTAATAGATGATCAGCGGCCGCCCGCTCTTGGGGTCATGGGTCGCTTCGGCGAAATAGCGGTCTGGATGGGATACCTTGGTCTTGTAAATGACCCGGACCGACTGCGGACGCCCGGTCTTGAAATTGACGCCGGTGCAGCCTTGCGCGGCAGCCGGCCACAGACACGCAAGCGCGATAACCCCCAATATAGACACGACTCTCATCGTCGCCCCCCTGGACGGCACTGAGAACAAACTCCGCCAGCCGATAGTCGCATAGGAACGTCCCGCCCGCCAGCATGAAGGGCCAAAGCGTTTTCAGGACGTATCGGCCGGGATGTCCTGGTAGAAGATCAGCCTGTTGCCGAACGGATCGGTAACCGCAACCTCGCGCGTGTTCCAGGGCGTGACCTCGCAGCCGGGTCTTGCGTAGCGATAGTCCTTCGCGGCCATCTCGCGGTGCAAGACGTCGATCTCGCGGGTTTCGATACGCACCGCGGCGCCGGGACTGCAGTCGCCATGATGCTCGGAGAGATGCAGAATGCAGCCATCGCGCGCGATTTCCATATAGAGCGGCGCATTGTCGTCGAAACGATGCTCCCATTTTACGGTGAAACCGAGATAGCCGACATAGAATTCCCGCGCCTTGTCCTCGTCGAACATGCGCAGGATTGGCGTGGCGCCGTGGATTTTGACCATTGTGCCTGAACCCAATGCGCTGACGCCCGCGCCCCTACATATGAATTGCGCGGCCCGCGACCGCAAGCGCCGCTTCCTTGATCGCTTCGGTCAAGGTTGGATGCGCATGGCAGGTGCGCGCCAGGTCTTCCGCCGATCCGCTGAATTCCATCAGCACCGCGGCCTCGGCAATCATATTGCCGGCATCGGGACCGATAATATGCACGCCGAGCACCTTGTCGGTTTTCTTGTCGGCGAGGATTTTCACGAAGCCGTCAGTGGTCCGGTTCACCTTGGCCCGGCCATTGGCGGTGAAGGGAAACTTTCCGACCGCATAGTCCACGCCGGCCTCCTTCAACTCGTCCTCCGTCTTGCCGACGGCGGCGACCTCGGGGAAGGTGTAGACGACCCCCGGAATGACACCGTAATTCACATGGCCCGCCTGACCGGCGAGGATTTCGGCGACCGCCACACCCTCGTCCTCAGCCTTGAGGGCGAGCATCGGTCCGGCGATCACATCGCCAATGGCGTAGATGCCGTCGACGTCTGTCTTGTAGTGCTCATCGGTGATGATGCGGCCCATATTGTCGAGCTTGACGCCGGCCTCCGGCAGACCCAGCCCCCTGGTGTAGGGAACGCGGCCGATGGAGACCAGGACGACGTCGCAGGAGAGTGTCTCCGCCTTGCCGCCTTGCGACGGCTCGATCTCGACCTTGCAGCCCTTGCCGCTCGTGTCGATACCGGTAACCTTGTGGCCGAGCTTGAAGCGCATCCCCTGTTTCTTGAGAATACGCTGGAAGTTTTTCGATATTTCACCGTCCATGCCGGGCGTGATCCGGTCGAGGAATTCGACGATCAGGACCTCCGAACCAAGCCGCCGCCAAACCGAGCCGAGCTCCAGGCCGATATAACCGCCGCCAACGACCACCAGCTGCTTGGGCACGGCGGACAGTTCGAGCGCCCCGGTGGAGGAGACCACCTTTTTCTCGTCGATCTCGATGCCGGGAATCCGGGCTACGTCGGACCCCGTGGCGATGACGATATCCTTCGTATTCAGCGTCCGCGTCTGCGCGCCGTCGGCGCTGACCTCGACCTGGCCCGGAGCGGCGATTTTGGCCGTCCCCTCAAAGGCTTCGATCTTGTTCTTTTTGAGCAGATAGTCGACGCCCTGAACATTGCCGCTCACCCCCTCATCCTTGAAGGCGAGCATCTTTTTCAGATCGAGCTTCGGCGACACCTTGACGCCCATATCGGCAAACCCGTGCCCCGCCTCCTCGTAGAGTTCGGAGGCATGCAGCAGCGCCTTGGAGGGAATGCAGCCGACATTGAGACAGGTCCCGCCATGCGAGCCGCGTTTCTCGACAACCGCGACGCTCAAACCCAATTGCGCGGCGCGGATGGCGCAGACATAGCCGCCGGGACCGGTACCAATTACAACGAGATCATAGCCTTCAGCCATTCGACACAACCCTCAATTGCTAAACACCCAGAACCAGCCGCTGCGGGTCTTCAAGACATTCCTTGACCCGGACCAGGAAGGTGACCGCGCCCTTGCCGTCGACAACCCGGTGGTCGTAGGAAAGCGCCAGATACATCATCGGCCTGATCACGATCTCGCCGTCGACGGCAACGGGACGTTCCTGGATCTTGTGCATGCCCAGAATGCCCGACTGCGGCGCGTTCAGGATCGGCGTCGACATAAGCGATCCATAAACGCCGCCATTGGTGATCGTGAAGGTGCCGCCCTGCATATCCTCGATGCCGAGATCGCCGTCACGTGCACGCTTGCCGAGAGCGGAGATTTCAGCCTCGATCTGCGGCAGCGTCATGGTCTGGGCGTCGCGCACGACCGGCACGACGAGGCCCTTCGGCGTGCCGACGGCAATACCGACATGATAGTAATTCTTGTAGACGATGTCGGTGCCGTCGATCTCGGCATTCACTTCCGGCACCTCACTGAGAGCCTGAATGCAGGCTTTCACGAAAAAGCCCATGAAGCCGAGCCGGACGCCGTGGCGCTTCTCGAACTGCTCTTTATATTCCGAGCGCAGCGCCATCACTGCGCCCATATCCACCTCGTTGAAGGTGGTCAGCATGGCGGCGGTGTTCTGCGCGTCCTTGAGCCGGCGCGCGATGGTCTGGCGCAGCTTGGTCATGCGCACCCGCTCCTCGCGCGACTCGTCTTCCACGGCGGCCGGTGCACGCAGCTGAACCGGCGGCGCGGCGCTGACGGCGGGCGCCGTCACGGGTGCCGAGGCCGGCGCTGGCGGCGTTTCCCCGCTCTCCAGCGCATCGAGCACGTCTTCCTTGGTCAGCCGGCCATCCTTGCCGGTGCCGTTGATTACAGCCGGATCGAGCTTATGCTCCTTGACCAGTTTGCCCACCGCCGGGGAGAGATCAAAGTCGTCTTCACCTCCCTTCGCCGGCGCATCCTGGGCTTTGGCGGGAGCGGCCTCGGCCTTGCTCTCGGCCGGGGCTTCCGCCTCGGCCGGAGCGGCGGCGGCGGCGCCTTCGCTGATCTCGCCAAGCAGGGCGCCGACCTCCACCGTTTCGCCTTCACCCACCGAAATGCCGGCAAGCACGCCGCCGGAGGGCGCCGGGACCTCTATGGTAACCTTGTCGGTCTCCAGCTCGACCACCGGCTCATCGACATTCACCGCCTCGCCGGCCTTCTTGAACCACTGACCGACAGTGGCCTCGGTGACCGACTCGCCAAGTGTCGGAACGCGAATTTCCGTCGCCATGAATCTCTTGACCTCTCAGATTCTCGCACCGGAGGGCAGCGCTCCGCCGGCTCGTTTCAATTTCCGCCTGCGCCGTCAGCCGGTCAATGCTTCGCTCACGAAAGCATCAAGCTCCTTCAAATGCTTGCTCATACTGCCTGTCGCCGTCGCCGCGGAGGCACCGCGCCCGGCATATCGGGGCCGTTTGTGGGTGGCGTCGATATGGTCCAGCACCCATTCGATCGTCGGTTCGATAAAGCTCCAGGCGCCCATATTTTTCGGCTCCTCCTGACACCAGATCATCTCCGCGCCCGGGAAGCGCTGCAGCTCGTCAATCAGCGCCCGCGCCGGGAACGGGTAGAGCTGCTCCAGCCGCATCAGGTAAACGTCGTTTATGCCTTCCTTCTCGCGCGCGTCGTAAAGATCGTAATAGACCTTGCCCGAGCACATCACCACGCGCTTGATTTTGCTGTCCTCAACGAGCGCTATCTTTTGGCCGGCATGAGCCTGCGCGTCGTCCCACAACACCCTGTGGAATGTTGATTCCGGTTCCAGCATTTTCAGCGGCGACACCACACGTTTGTGGCGCAGCAGCGATTTCGGCGTCATCAGCACCAGCGGTTTACGGAAATGGCGGTGCAGCTGGCGGCGCAGGATATGGAAATAGTTGGCCGGCGTCGTGCAGTTGGCCACCTGCCAGTTATCCTCCGCGCAGAGCTGCAGGAAACGCTCCAGCCTTGCGGAAGAATGCTCCGGGCCCTGGCCTTCATAGCCATGCGGCAGCAGGCAGACGAGGCCGGACATGCGCAGCCATTTGCGCTCGCCGGAGGAAATAAACTGGTCGAAGACAACCTGCGCGCCATTGGCGAAATCCCCGAATTGCGCCTCCCACAGGGTAAGCGCATCCGGTTCGGCCAGGGTATAGCCATATTCAAAGCCGAGAACCGCCTCTTCCGACAGCATCGAGTTGATGACCTCGAAGCGGGCCTGGTCGGGGGCGATATGATTGAGCGAGGTGAACTTCTCTTCCGTCTTCTGGTCGGTCAGAACCGAATGGCGCTGCGAAAAGGTGCCGCGCTCTGAGTCCTGGCCCGACAGGCGGACGCGATAGCCTTCGCGCAACAGAGTCCCGAACGCCAGCGCCTCCGCCATCGACCAGTCGATCGACGTGCCTTCTTCGATCATCTTGCGGCGATTATCGAGCATCCGGTTGATGGTGCGGTGAACGTTGAAATGCTCCGGCACCTTGGTCAGGCAGAGACCGATTTCGCGAAGCGTTCCGGCGTCCGCGCCGGTGACGCCGCGCCGCGCGCCTTCATCCGCCAGCCCCTTGCCGGCCCATTTCCCATCCAGCCAGTCGGCCTTGTTGGGTTTGTAGGAATCGCCCAAATCGAATTCGGACTGCAGATGCGCGCGCAGGTCCTGCTTCATCTGGTCGATCTCGTCGGCGGTAGTCAGGCCCTCGCCGATCAGCCGGTCGGAATATATCTCGAGCGTCGTCGGATGGCTTCTGATCTTGGAATACATCAGCGGCTGGGTGAATGCCGGCTCATCGCCCTCATTATGTCCAAAGCGCCGGTAGCAGAACATGTCGATGACGACCGGCTTGTGGAACTTCTGGCGAAACTCGGTGGCGACCTTGGCGACATGGACGACCGCTTCCGGGTCGTCGCCATTCACATGGAAGATCGGCGCCTCGATCATGCGCGCGACGTCTGAAGGGTATGGCGAGGAGCGTGAATGATGCGGGCTCGCCGTGAACCCGATCTGGTTGTTGACGATGAAATGCAGCGAGCCGCCGGTCCGGTGGCCGGCGAGACCGGAAAGGCCGAAACATTCCGCAACCACGCCCTGGCCAGCAAAGGCCGCGTCGCCGTGCAGCAGCAGCGGCAACACCTTGGTGCGTTCCTTGTCGTTGAGCTGATCCTGTTTGGCGCGGACCTTGCCCAGCACGACGGGGTCGACAATCTCCAGATGCGACGGGTTCGCGGTCAGCGACAGATGCACATTGTTGCCGTCGAACTCGCGGTCGGAAGAGGCGCCGAGGTGGTATTTGACGTCGCCGGACCCCTCGACATCGTCCGGTTTGGCCGAGCCGCCCTTGAATTCGTTGAAGATCGCCCGGAACGGTTTGGCCATCACATTGGCGAGCACATTCAGCCGGCCGCGATGAGGCATGCCGAGAATGATTTCCTGGACGCCGAGACTGCCGCCGCGCTTGATGATCTGTTCCAGCGCGGGAATGCAGGATTCGCCGCCGTCGAGCCCAAAGCGCTTTGTGCCGGTATATTTGACGTCGAGAAATTTCTCGAATGCCTCAACCTCGGCGAGCTTGCCCAGAATCGCGAGCTTGCCTTCCCTGGTGAAGGAGATGTCCTTGTCCTTGCCCTCGATGCGCGTCTGGATCCAGCCCTTCTCCTCCGGCGTCGAGATATGCATGAACTCCACGCCGATGGTGGAACAATAGGTGCGATGCAATATCTCGATAATCTGGCGGACGGAGCCAAACTCCATTCCCAGCACCTGGTCGAGATAAATCTCGCGGTCGAGGTCGCGCGCGGTGAAGCCATAGGAGGCGGGATCGAGTTCGGGATGCGCCTTATTTTTCTCCAACCCGAGCGGATCGAGATTGGCGGCCAGATGGCCGCGCACGCGGTAGGCGCGGATCATCATCAGCGCACGCACCGAATCGCGGGTTGCCGATAATGCCAGCCCGCTCGTCAACTCGACGCCCATGGTCTGGGCGCGGCCGTGAATTCTGGTCTCGATATGCTGCTCGACCGCGCTCCAGTCGCCGTCTATCGCCGCGACCAGCTCGCCGTTGGCCTGCGCCGGCCAGTCGGGCCGTTTCCACGACGGCCCCGTTGCGGCGCGACCCGCGTCGCCGGCCTCTTCCTTCAAATCGGCGAAAAAACTGCGCCACTGCTCGCCGACCGATGACGGGTTGTCCTGATATTGGGCATAGAGATCTTCGATGTAACCCGCATTCGCACCATGGAGGAATGACGTACGCGCAAACAGCTCGTTCAAGTCTTGTTTAGCCATTTGGCCGGCCCCTTGGGGATTTCCGCAATCCCCTGTTTATCGCCGCAATCGGCCGGGCACGTCACTCGCGTCCGGCGGTCTTACCCATTTAGTACCTCTACAAGCGTAGTTCCAAGCCCCGCGGGCGATTTCGATACCGCTATACCGGCCGAACGCATCGCCTCCATCTTGTCTTCAGCCCCGCCCTTGCCGCCTGAGATGATGGCGCCGGCATGGCCCATCCGCCGCCCCGGAGGCGCGGTAACGCCGGCGATGAAGCCGACAACCGGCTTTTTCACTTTCGAACTCTTCAGAAATTCCGCCGCGTCTTCCTCAGCCGAGCCGCCGATTTCGCCGATCATGATGATCGACTCCGTCTTGTCGTCGCCAAGAAACAGATCCAGGCAATCGATGAAATTGGTGCCGTTGACGGGGTCCCCGCCGATGCCGATGCAGGTGGTCTGCCCAAGCCCGGCGGCGGTCGTTTGCGCGACCGCCTCATAGGTGAGCGTGCCCGAGCGCGACACGATGCCGACCGTGCCTGTCTTGTGGATATGGCCCGGCATGATGCCGATCTTGCATTCATCGGGCGTGATGATGCCGGGGCAGTTGGGG
>JAJFHO010000207.1 GCA_021775575.1 Hyphomicrobiales bacterium | reverse complement strand
CGGTCGTCATCGCCAGTGCCCGCTATTCGAGCAAGGCGATACCGAACAGCCGTCACGCGATTGGCGGAGCCGCCGCCTTCGTGAAATTCCTCAAGGACGATATGCTGCTGTCCGGCAAGCAGATCATTCCGCTGCGCAATGGCCGCCTGAAGGACTACATTGCCCTGCTTGGCAAGCAGGGGGCGCCCGCCGGGCGCCTGCAGAGGGCGCTTGCCAGCGCGCCGGCGTCGGAACTCATCATCTACTATTCCGGCCGCGCGATGCCGGTGGAGGACGGCAAGGATGTCGTGCTGCTGCCCAGGGACGCCGATCCAAAGAGACCGATCGAGACCGGTTACCGGCTGTCGGTCCTGTATTACAATCTGGCCGTGCTCGGCGTGAAACGCCTGCACGTCTATCTCGACACGTCCTTTGCCGACAAATTTGGCGCACAGCCAAAGAAGGGCTCCCCGCCGGCAGCCAAATCGGTCGTCGCCTATCCGGTGATCCGGCCGCTCGGCAAACTCATGCCCGCGGGCTGGGTCGTGATGAGCGCGGCAACCGGGAGGGAGCCTGCTTTCGCCGACCCGAAGCGCCCGCGCAGCGCCTTCACCGATGCGCTGGTGGCAGGCCTGCGCGGTCTGGCCGACACGACCGGCGAGGGCAACAATGACGGCGCGGTGACGGGCGGCGAGCTGCTTCCCTTCGTCTCCCGGCAGGTCGGCGCCGCGGTGAAGCGCGCCACCGGCGGCAGCCAGAAACCTGCCCTTTTCGGCCGCAAGGATACGACCCTGAGCGTGTATTGACGGGCCCGCGCGGTAGGAAAAACTCGCCGCCGGCACCAATCGTCCGCCAATGCGCCTTGTGCGGTCTTATCGCCAATCGCGTTACGCTCGGCAATCAGAACAGATAGTTTTCGCGGGTGATTTTGATCTTTTCATGCAAGGGAAATGGCGGTTCCGCATCGAAGTGAATTCTCGCAAGCTGGCTGCGATCGCGTGGTTTGAAGCTGTTCTGGAATTCCTTCGGCAGGGCGCCGGTCACGGGCAGGATCTCGGTGATCACGCCCGTCGCGCTCACCCGGCCGCTTTGTATCTTGACCCGGGTGCCCGGGTGAATGGAAAACAGATAGCGCCGGGGAAGATAGGCAAGGACGTAGGGATCGCCCGAATAGACCGAGAGGATGGTCTCGCCTGGTTTGTGGACATCGCCGACGGACGGGACCGATGTGCCGATGGAGCCGCTTATCGGCACCCGCACGACGCCGCCCGCATAATGTCGGCGCAAATCGGCAAGCGCTGCTTCCGCGTCGCTCCGCGCCGCCGTCAGGGCTTCGAGCTCCTCGCGGAGCGCGCTGTCTTCCGCCTTGAACTGCACAAGCGACCGCTGGGCCTCGAAGCGCGTGCGCAGGGCATCGTCATATCGCGCGGTCGTGACCAGTTTAATATCGGACAACCGGTCGAATTTTTCGAGCACCTTGGCCGTTTCGCGCTCACGCCGTTCCGCGAGCGGCAGCAATTTTGTGATCGTCTCTGAACGGACGGTGAATTCGGCGGCTTTGGCGGTAAGGCTGGCGTTGCGCGACGACAGATCGGCAAGCCGCTCCAGCACGTCCATCGACTGTAGCTGAAGCACATGTGCGCCCTTCTCCACCTCGGCGCCCGGCTTGACGTCAACAGCCTCGACCCGCGCAAGATAGGTCGCCGAAATCGTGGACTTGTCGCGCAGGACAAGGCCATCGGCGCGCAGGAAAACATAATCGCCAAACATGAAATTGACGCCGGCGAGCAGCGCGGCCATGAGCAAACCGAAATAGACCATGCGCCCGGCATTATTGGTCGCACGGCGCTGCTCGGTCTTGAGCGCGTCTGGACGGGGCCGTTTTCGAAGCGTTTTCACTGTCACCATCTCCGTGTAAGTCGGACCTTGACCGGGAGATATTCGTCGCCGGCCGAGGCGTTGAGAATCCACTCCTGCAGATACGCGGCAAGCCTGACGTTGCGCATCAGCAGACCGTTGAAGAAGCTGTAGCCAAGCATGTAAGGCAGCAATGCAAGGGTCTTGGCTTTCGGTGTCGCCCATGCCGCCAGCATGAAAGAGACCAGGTCCAGGCCAAGCAGACCGACCTGCACCGACAGAAGGATCATGAGCGCGAAGTCGCCATAGGTCAGGAACAGCCAGGTTACATAGACCGGCAACATCAACGCGCCGAGCACATGAAAGACGAAGAACTCCAGTTCATGAAAAAACTCCTTGAACTGGAAGTTGGCCGCAAGGGGATTCATCAAATCGGCATGCTTGCGGTACCGGAGCCTGATCGTGTCGCGCTCCCAGCGAAACCGCTGCCGGACCAGCGCTCTCAAGGTCGTCGGGGTGTCCGTATAGCAGATGGACTCGGGCGCGAAGGCGATCTTCCATCCTGCCTTGCGCAGCTTGAGCGTGAGATCGAAATCCTCGCCGCCACCGACATCGATACCGTTCACGCCGTCGATTGCGGTGCGCCGAAAGGCCCCGAAAGCCCCCGATACGCACGTGACCTGATCGGTCAGGGCCGCCGCCTGCTTGCCGAGTGAAATGCTGATCAGATATTCGATCGCCTGAAAGGTGGCAATGAGGCTGCGCGCGGCATTGCGCACCAGTATATTGCCGGAAACGGCGCCTATCGCGGGATCGCTGAAGGGCGCGAGGATGTATTTCAGAGCATGGCGTTCATATGTGCAGTCGCAGTCGGCGATGACGATGATATCTCCCGTGGCCCAGCGCTCTCCGAGATTGCAGGCGGCGGACTTGCCGCCGCGCAGCTGTGTGCAGTGAACCTGGTCGATTATGCCTTTGCCCTGCAATTCCCTCAGTTTGTCGGGCATACCGTCGGTGGAGCCATCGCTGACCACGACGATCTCATCGGGCGGGCGGCTTTGCTCATGAAAGGAGCGCACGCAGCGCTCGATGGCGTCGGCTTCATTATGACCGGCAATAACAACGCTTACTTTGCCAATGTTCAAATCCGCGCTGGACAGCGTCCTCGCGCGGGGTCGGAAAAATGCCGCGGCCACGAAGGCAAAGGTGTAGCGCGGCACATCAAACAGAATTGTAAACCAGAACAAGGCGAAGAGCCCTGCCCAGCTTTGCGCGCCCAGATAGGCGAACCCGTCTGCCAAAGTGGACCACATCAGGCGAAGTCCTCCGGCCCGAACACTCTGATATCGGCGCCGAGATCGAAGCGGAGCGATGCCGTCGTTTCCGCGAGAAGATCATCCAGCCCTGCCTGAGCTTCGTCCGGCGCGGCGCCTTTCAGCAGAACAAAATCATAGCTCTGCCCGGTGACGACGAGGTCTTCCTTCCGGACCGTGTTGCGGAGATTTTCCACGAAGAGGTCTCTGCATTGCACAAAAAGCCGGTGCCCCTCATTGTGCTCGATCTCGCGCGCGTTGCGATAGGAGATGCTGAGCAGCGCAAACGGCTTCTGATCGCCCTCGAATTTCTTGAGCTCGGCATTCATCGATACGATGAGTTCCAGCGGCAGCTCCGCGAATCGAAGCGCCGTATGCTTGCCGTCGAGGATCGCGCGTCCCGATCTCGCAAAGTCCAGGCCGTGCTCCGACAGCTCATAGGCATACACATCTCGCGTGCTCACGCTATCGCCGTCATATCGGGCGTCACATTCGGTGCAGACGAACCCGATGGCTGGCTCGGATGTCGCGTGGCCGCAGCTTTGACACTGCGTCATGGTGCCGGGCTTGTCATAGTCCACGCTGAAGTGGGAAAGCTCCATCCGGCACTTTGGGCAAATCAGGTCGTCCTGCTGGCGGAAATCCGATTCCGGGCCCTGATAGGCACATCGGAAATGGTGCAAATAGGCCTCTTCCTCGATATGCGCCGACCCGCATTCGCAGCATTCCTCACGCACATTGAACCGGGACGAGCCGCAGCGATCACACAGGTGGAACCTGTCAAAAAACACCCGGCCAACAAGGCCGCGGGCCTCAAGCGTCCTGATTTCCTTCTCGATGCTGCGGAAATCGAGCGCGGCGTTGTAGCTGAACAATTCCGCCGAAGCAGCGTCATACCGGGGCGTTAAGGACCCTCCCCGGACAAACATCCGGCCAATGAGTTTTTCGCCAATATCGTCTGTGTAAATAAGGTCGCTGTGCAGTTGCGCCCGCTGCGCGTGGAAGGATTTGACAAGCCGGTCGATTTCACCCGTCTCCTCGATCCTGAGCTTCGACCCGTCGAGATCGACCTGGTTGGGCAGCGAACCGGTCATGTCGACGACCGGCAGCAAATGCAACGTCTTCGTCGTCCAGATCACCGACAAATCACGCACACTTACCGGTTCGTTTAGCAATATGGCGTCGAATCTGCCGTCCGCGAGGCTGGCATGCATTCCCCGCGCGGTCAGCCTGTCGGCGCTGAAATCCTCCGGCCAGCGCAGGAATTCATATTCCGGCGAACGCAGCGCCGAGGCTCCAGGGCTATCGGTAGCCTGTACCGGCTGTTCTGTTCTTGCGGTGGCGGCCTGCGCCATGTCGCAGTCGCGTTCGACGACGCCAAGGACTTCCTCCAGATCGAGCGGCTTGGGGATAACGTCGTCAAAATTCTCGCAGTTGCCCGTGTGGCCAAGGAGCCCCTTTATGTCCGCGGTAATGGCGACAAAGCGGGGGCCGGCGGTATTTGAGGCCTTCTCCCGAAATCTCGCGGCAACTTCCAGGCCATCCAGTTTCGGCAGGTGGAAATCCACCAGCGCGACATCATAGGACCCGCCATTCAGGGCAGCGAGCGCCTGTTCACCGTCCGAAACCAGATCAACTGTGTGCCCGCGCTGCTCCAAGACCAGTTTCAGCAGGTCCTGGGTTACGGGGCTGTCTTCCGCCACCAGAATATGTTGCGCCGGGACCGAGCGGTCCTCCACCGTTGCCGATTGCGCAGCCGTCGTTGATGCCGACCGGGCGGCAGGCGCCGGGGCCTTTGACTTCGGTTTGAGTTTAGCGTTTGCCACAGAATTCCCCCAGAGGCCCTATCGATCGTTACCCGCGCGCTCTTCCCAAGAAGCGCCAATTAACCCTGAAGGATACCGCTGAACCGGAAGCAATCTGTAAAGCGCGCCGGGATATTTGGTGCGAAACGTCCAGAATCCGGGATTCTTCGAAACATGGTTAGCATTGGTTTTACTATTCGGCGGCGAGCCAGAATCCAGCCATTTTCTTCGTCGGCCGCACGCGCACCAGAGGTGCCGGTTTGCCGGCGCCAGGCTCTGCGAGGCGCCTGCTAACCGATTGTTATTCTGGATTTCCGAGTATGCGCCCGAGGATGGAACCTGCAAGATTTCGCATGTCGTATTGGACGGTGCGGATGTCGGCCGGCACACAAAGACGGGATTAGGGCGCTAATGGCCAAGGAACTCAAGCGCATTAC
>JAJFHO010000206.1 GCA_021775575.1 Hyphomicrobiales bacterium | reverse complement strand
CACCCGCCTCGCCAATACGGCCATCGACCGTGTAAGGGGCCAGGAGAGCGCCGTTGCCGGCGAAATTGCCGCTTTCGCCGCGTCCGATCTCATCTGTTACCGGGCCGAGGGACCCGGCGGGCTGGTGGAGGCGCAGTCCCGCCATTGGGACCCGGTCCTGGACTGGTTGAAGAACGAATTGGATGCGCCCTTCACGTTAACCGCCGGCATTGTCCATCAGGCGCAGCGCGAGGCCTCGCTCAAAGCGGTTCGCGCAGAATTTGACCGCTTCGACGCCTTCGCGCTTTCGGCGCTGCATACGATTACGACGCTCGCGGGCTCAGGTTTGCTGGCGCTCGCTCTCGCGAAGGGGAAACTCAGCCCGGATGAAGCCTGGCGCGCCGCCCATGTGGATGAGAACTGGCAGATTTCGCAATGGGGCGAGGATACGGAAGCCGGCGCGCGGCGGGAGCAAAGGCGGACGGAAATGGACGCGGCGGCGAATTTTCTGAAGTACATCAAAGCCGACTAACGCCGTATGCCGTCTACCTCGGGTATGGGTATTTTCCGAATTACGGTCGGTGCAAAAGGGGACGCCAAAGACGTTCCGTTGAGTAAATTGGCTGTATTGTATTCTGCGATCAGTACGCTGGATGAGAAATACAATAATTTCGTCGTTCTTCCACGCGATGTCGTAATCGGCGGTCCGGACAGCGCAAAAGCCGCCAGACAGCGCGTCCTTTCCGGAGAATTCAACGCATTCATGAAAAAACCGACGATCCATTACAAAAAATGGAGCAACTGCAAAACTCGGACGAATAAGAAGGACTGCACGACTAACGAAAAATATGCGGATATCACCATCGTAATGATCCAGATAAACGGCCCGACCAGAGTAAGAACGGTGGATGCAAACAAGGCTGTGAAGAAATTCAAACCCTTGTTTGAGGCAAGCGAAAAGCCCAAAAGCAAGACTCAGCCTGCATCATAAGCAGCGTTTCTCCCGATTGAACCTCGTGCTATCCAGATTGTCAGGCCGATGGGTTCGGCTCGACGGAGGACACGCCATGAAAGATATAGTCGATCAGCTTGAGGAACGCCGCGCCAATGCGCGTCTGGGCGGGGGACAAAAGCGCATCGATGCGCAGCATACACGCGGCAAGCTGACCGCGCGCGAGCGCATCGAGCTGCTGCTGGATGAGGACTCCTTTGAGGAGTTCGACATGTATGTCGAGCATCGCTGCACCGATTTCGGCATGGAGAAGTCGCGCATCCCCGGCGACGGCGTGGTGACCGGCTGGGGCACGATCAACGGCCGCGTGGTTTATCTGTTCGCCAAGGACTTCACCGTGTTCGGCGGCAGCCTGAGCGAGACCCACGCGCAGAAGATCGTCAAGATTCAGGAGATGGCGCTCAGGAACCGCGCGCCGATCATCGGCGTGTTCGACGCCGGCGGCGCGCGCATTCAGGAAGGCGTGGCCGCGCTCGGCGGCTATGGCGAGGTGTTCTACCGCAATGTGATGTCGTCCGGCGTCATCCCGCAAATCTCGGTCATCATGGGCCCTTGCGCGGGCGGCGACGTTTATTCGCCGGCCATGACCGATTTCATCTTCATGGTGCGCGACAGCTCCTACATGTTTGTCACCGGACCCGACGTGGTGAAGACGGTCACCAATGAGGAGGTGACGGCGGAGGAGCTCGGCGGCGCATCCATCCACACGGCGAAATCGTCCATCGCCGACGGCGCCTATGAGAATGACATCGAGGCCTTGCTGCAAATCCGCCGGCTGCTGGATTTTCTGCCCTCCAACAACGAGTCCGGCGTGCCAACCTGGCCGGCGCACGACAAGCCGGACCGGGTGGAGAAATCCCTTGATACTCTCGTTCCCGACAATCCGAACAAGCCCTATGACATCAAGGAGCTGATCACGAAAGTTGTCGATGAGGGCGACTTTTTCGAAATTCAGGAAGCCTTCGCCGGCAACATCGTCACCGGCTTCGGACGTATCGAAGGCAGCACGGTGGGCTTCGTCGCCAACCAGCCGCTGATGCTGGCCGGCGTGCTCGACTCTGACGCTTCGCGCAAGGGCGCGCGTTTCGTGCGCTTCTGCGACTGTTTTAATATCCCGATCGTCACCTTTGTCGACGTGCCGGGCTTCCTGCCCGGTACCGCCCAGGAGTATGGCGGGCTGATCAAGCATGGCGCCAAACTGCTTTACGCCTATTCCGAGGCCACCGTGCCGAAGGTGACCGTCATCACCCGCAAGGCCTATGGCGGGGCTTATGACGTCATGTCGTCCAAGCATATCGGCGCCGACGTCAACTATGCCTGGCCATCAGCCGAAATCGCGGTGATGGGCCCCAAGGGCGCCGCGGAAATCCTCTATCGCACCGAGCTCGGCGACAAGCAAAAGATCGCGGCGCGCGTCAAGGACTATGAGGACCGTTTCGCCAACCCGTTCGTGGCCGCCGAGCGCGGCTATATCGACGAGGTGATCCTGCCCCGCAACACCCGCATGCGCGTCGCCCGCACCCTCAACATGCTGCGCAGCAAGCACACCGAGAATCCGTGGAAGAAGCACGGGAATATTCCTTTGTAAAAGGTATGAATTCCGCGATATTGTGCGCCCGATGAATAGAGGGTGCATTATGCGGATATTTCAATACATCGTTTTCTTTTTCGCCGTTCTTTCGCAAACCTCGACGGTGGCCGCGCAGACCAGTCTGACGCTCGATATTGGAGACGTAAGGCTACCGTCAGGCACAGTCATTAGATCGCCCGATCTTCCGGTGACCGCTGATGCCTACAAGCGGCTGCTTCAACAGCAGTTTGACGCAATGTCATCGCAGCTGGCTTCGGGCTCGGCACAAAAACTTGTGGAAGGGATGGCGAAGAAGACGGCTGGCCTGGAAAACTGGACGACGAAACTTGAGGTGGTTAGTCGCCGTCGCGACTACGCCCTACAGCTTATTTGCGACGAATATGTGGGATATGTCCTTCAGCCAAAAATGCGGCCTTTGCCCCGGAACTCGAAGCTGAAGAAAGCAATTATCGAGATCAGTGATGCGAAGGACGGACTGTCAAAAAAATGCGAATACGGAATAAAGAAGGGTATCGCGCTGATTGCATCCGACGGAGTTATGCTACCTCGAAAGGCATACAAATTTTTTGATCTAGACTTGGGTTCGTCGGGGAAACTGTTGACGACTTATCTTACGCTGACACGCCGTATTGATGTGCAGAAAATATTAGCTGACGTGTTCATTGTTGTTCCGGTAGCGGTTTCGGATACGGCAAAGCTCGGCGAATATCTAACGGCAGCCGCACAGAAGCTCTACGCCCTTAAAGATAGCCAACATTTCTTGATCAGGTTTCAGGCATTGACCGCGGGAAGCAAGCGGGGCCGTTATCGATTTCCGGGGCGCTCTGTTATGGCATTTCAAAGTTCGGATGGGCGGATCGTACTGGTGAATGAGATCAAGTACCGGTTTCTGAATCTGCGAGGAAAAGATGGAAAAATAGGATCGATGCAAGAGTATGTGGAAGTCTTGGCCATGAACCCAAATTTTTCCAAAGCCTTGGCAGCGGGAGTTGGTGCCCTGGCAGGAGGGCCGCTTACGCAATACGTGAAAGATGGAATATATGCTGACTCGCGTTACGCTTTAGATGCAGCAGGGAGATATGCCGCAAAAGTTTTTGGTACAAAAAAAGTTGTAGTTGTATCGAAGGAACAATTTCCAGGTCGCCGTCAAGGCATGAGGATACCGGTCTCATATGAACTCAAGGGAGAAGATTGGGTGGTCGCAAATCGCAAGAAGCAATGATGATGTGCCCTTGTTGGCAAGCGATTGATCTTAAACCCAAGTCCACAGAAACCACCGTCTCGGCGTTTCTTGACGCATAAGTGGAGTTCCCGGAGTGCATTCCATTGGCATTTCTGCGCGCTGCATGATTCAGGTATGACGATCTAAGAGTTGCTTCACCCTCAATCGTCATCCCCGACAAGCAGCGGCCCGGGCGTTGGGTCCGCCATTGAGATGATCCGCTGCGCGATCCGGGGACCCATCTCTCTTGCGGCCACGTGCGTGGCACCTCGGCCTTGCGTTCCCGCTCCCCGCCTTCGCGGGCAATGACGAGATTAACTCAGCCCCCGCCAGCCCTCACTGCCGCGCGGCGCGGACCTGTTTGATCTCGTAGCTCCATTTCATCGCCGTCGGCATGGGCATATCGGGTAAATAGACCTTCAGCGCGAAGCGGCCCGTGCGGCGCGGCGCGATGTCGATGCCGACGATCGAGGCATCTTTCTCTCCGATGGTCTTGCAGGCGGGAGGCTCGGAGCAGTCCTGCACGCTGACATGAAGCGTCAGGCCCGCAATCCCGTGCCCGGAGTGGTTCACCAGCGTGCCCCTGAGGTGCCAGCTGCCATATTCATAAGTGAGGGTCGTGTCTGAAATCCCGATTTCGGCGGGCTTGATCAGGTCCCTGGCAAGGCGCGAACGCTCATCGCTCTGCCGGCTCTCATGCAGTACAAGTCCGGTCGCAGCGGCGGCCAGAATGGCGATCACGCCGCAGGTCGCCAGCAGCGCGCGGCGCGACTGGGAGAACCTGAACGCCAGGATGATGAACATGGCGAGAGCGACGCTTCCGATCAGCCATTGCATGAGTGGCGCCTTTCATCCTCTTTTGGCAGACTTGGCCGGAACCACGGCAGAGTATTCAGGCTCTGGCGCGAGATACAAGAGCCAAGCGCAAAGGGAGAGCCGGGAGATGGCGGAACTCAAAACCAAACCGACAAGCGCCTCCGTCGCTGCTTTCCTCGACCGTGTGGAAAATTCGAAGCGCAAACAGGACGCGCTCGCCGTCAATGAGATGATGGAGCGCATCACCGGCGAGACCGGCAAGATGTGGGGCGCCTCCATCGTCGGCTTCGGCAGTTATCACTACAAATATGCCAGCGGCCGGGAAGGGGACTGGATGGTGACCGGTTTTTCCCCGCGCAAATCCGCCCTGACGCTCTACATCATGCCGGGCTATGGCGCGTTCGACGATATCATGGTGCGGCTCGGCAAGCACAGGACGGGCAAGTCCTGTCTCTATCTCAACAAGCTTGAGGATGTTGATTTGACGGTGCTGGAGGAACTGATCACGAAATCGGTTCAATGGATGCGTGAGAAATATGGAGCTTGAGGATTTAGACGTAGGCCATTCCTTTCTCCGTCACCCCAGGGCTTGTCCCTGCGGGTCCATTCCATTGGCGTTTTGGTACATTCGATAGGTTGCGGGAGGATTTCGAACTTTCCACGCTCTCTAATGACGCGCGGACCCGCCATAGTCTAAACTCCTAAAAAAAACCACTCTCGGGGAGCAACCACACCATGTCCGAACCATCCTTCCTTATGATCGAGGGCGCGCCGAATCCGGTGGCGCCTTTTTCCCATGTCGTCGAGGTCGATGGCTGGCTGTTTCTCACCGGCCAGATGCCGACTTTTCCCGGCGAACCGGACAAACCGCTGCCGGAAGGCATCGAGGCGCAGACGCGGCGCGTCATGGACAATCTCATTATCGTGCTCAAGGGCGCCGGGTTGGGCCTCGAACATGTCGTTCAGGCGCGG
>JAJFHO010000205.1 GCA_021775575.1 Hyphomicrobiales bacterium | reverse complement strand
GCTTCGTTTTCCTCGACCGCCAGGGCCGTTTCCTCAAACGCGCCTTTGGCTCCTATGTGGCCCCGGCGCTAGTCGACCAGCTCGTCGATAATCCCGACCAGCTCAAGCTTGGCGGCGAGCGGCGTGAAATGTCATTCCTGTTTACCGATCTCGCCGGTTTTACAAGCATGGTCGAAACGCAAAAGCCGGAACAGGCCGTCCGGCTCCTGAACGACTATCTCGACCATATGATCGAGATTGCCAAGAAGCATGGCGGCACCGTCGACAAGGTGATCGGCGACGCCGTTGTCGTGTTGTTTTCAGCGCCGGTCAGCCAGAAGGACCATGCCGGGCGGGCGGTCCGCTGCGCGAGCGAGATGGATGAATTCGCCAGCCGGTTCGCCGCCGATCATCAGGCCAAGGGCATACCCTTCGGCTTCACCCGTATCGGATTGCATTCGGGTACCGCAATCATCGGCAATTTCGGTGGCAGCGGTTTTTTCGACTACACCGCGCTTGGCGATGCAATGAATACAGCCGCGCGGCTGGAAAGCGCCAACAAGCAGTTCGGCACCCGCGTCGCGATAAGCGGTGCGACCGCCGAACGCTGCCCGGGATTCGAGGGCCGCAAGATCGGCGACATTATTCTTAAGGGCAAAAAGGAAGCGACAGCAGTGTTTGAGCCCGTGCCGAAGTCCAGCGCGGACTCCGAGAAAGTCAAGCGCTACGCCAGGGCTTACGATCTGATGGCGCGCAAGCAGGGCGCCGCGCGCAAGGCGTTTGAGGACTTCGCGTCCGAATTTCCCGACGACGGGCTTGCCGCATTCCATCTCGCCCGCCTCAAGGCCGGGCAAAAGGGCGAAGTCATCGAGCTGCAGGACAAGTAGCCGAAAGTCAGCTTTCGCGTGTCGCCGCGCCGCGCCGGGCGTTCCAACCGCCAGCACCACTCAACAGGAGCAATGGACAGTCAAGCGTACAGGCCGTTCGCATAGCATCCGTTTCATCGCGCGCGAGTAGCCCGCCGAAGCCGGCGACGACAATCCCGCCGGCTGCGCGCCGGGCGAGGAAGCCCACCGTGCGGGCGGTGACACTCTCCATCCGCTCGAAGTGGCAGCGCGTGTCGCGGTCGAGCGCCTCACGGGCCTGCTGTTCAAGCCGCGCCGCTTCGTCGGGTTTTTCGGCATCCAGGATCAGAACGACGCTCTCGCCACCCAAGCGGGCAAGCGCCTCGGCGGTATCGACCATCAGGGCGACATTCGATTCAGCGTCGATGACAGCGAGGACCGGACCCTCCGCGCGCCGTGCCTCGCCGCCGACCAGTACGATGCCGGCCAGCCCCGAGAGCTCGCTCATCATGCCGTGTATGGCCGACCTTCCAGCGAGAGTGAGCGGCTCGCCAATAGCCAGGATGCCCTCCTTCATGACCGAGCGCAGCGCATCCTCGGCGACGCCCTGAACAACTTCAAACCGGGCCGGCACCCGCGCCGCGCGGGTCAACCGGGCGAACTCGCGTTCCATCGCCTTGGAGGCCGCACCCATTTCCTCGCGGACAAGCTCGATGGAGAGCGGCCGGGAGCGGCGGCCGGTGAGGGAAATTTCCTGTGCAAAAGGGAGCCCCGCTAGTGACAGAAGATCCTCATCCTCGATAAACAGCCCGCGCAACTCGCCGCGGAAGGCGCGCGCGAGACGCATCGCGGCCTCGACGGCAAGCGGACTTGCCGCGCCGCCTCGCATGCGCAGCACGACCCTGCCTCGCGCATCGCGCGTCTGCCGTTCCATCGCTACGCCTCCGACTCGCTGTTCTTCCGATCCGTTGCGCCGCCGCGTAATCCGAATTTGCGCCGCGCCTCGGCGAAGCCGGTCAGCCGGTCCTCGACCAGGCGGTTGATCGTGCCCTCGGGAAATTGGCCGTCCGCCCCGCGTTCACCTGCCGCGACGCCGGTGAGAATTTCCAGCCCCTCGTCGATCGTCTCGACCGCATAGACATGGAAGCGGCCGGCATCGACCGCCTCGACAACATCCTCGCGCAGGATCAGATGGACGATATTCGACTTCGGGATCACGACGCCTTGTGTGCCGGTGAGGCCCCGCGCATCGCAGATGTCGAAAAAGCCCTCGATTTTTTCGTTGGCGCCGCCGATTGCCTGAACCTGGCCATGCTGGTTTACCGATCCGGTAACGGCGATCGATTGCTTTAACGCGACGTCGGCCAGCGCCGACAACAGCGTGTAGAGTTCGGCCGAGGAGGCGCTGTCTCCATCCACCCCGCCATAGGACTGCTCGAAAACAAGACTTGCCGACAACGACAGCGGCACGTCATGCGCGTAACGCCCCTCAAGGAACCCGCGCAGGATCATCACGCCCTTCGAGTGTATCGGACCGCCAAGCTCGACCTCGCGCTCGATGTCGACAAGGCGTCCAGACCCCATGCGCACCCGCGCCGTTATCCGGCTGGGCCGGCCGAATGAGAAATTGCCGAGCGAGAGAACGCTCAGGCCGTTCAGTTGCCCGACACACGTCCCCTCTGTATCGACCAGCATGATATCCCGGATGATCGATTCCTGCGCCTTTTCGCGCAAACGGTCCTGCCGGTGGATCGTCTCCTTCACCGCGCGCGAAATGTCGTCGCCCGCGATGACATCGCGCTCCGCCTCGCCGGCCCAGTAATTTGCCTCGCAAAGCAAATCGGCGAGGGGCTCGACCCGCAGTGTCAATTTCTCCGAATCATCCGATAGGCGCGAGCTCTCGTCCACCAGCCGCGCGACCCCTGCCCGGTCGACCGGGCGCAACCCGTTCCTTTCGACAATCGACGCCACCAGCCGCGCGTAGAGTTTCGAACTCTCCGGCGAATGATCCATGCTGTCGTCGAAGTCGGCGGCAACCTTGAACAGCCCGGCAAATTCGGGATCGAGTGTGCTCAACAGATAGTAAAGCGCCCGGTCGCCAAACAGGATCACCTTGACCCGAAGCGGGATCCGGTCTGGCTCCAGGGAGACCGTAGAGACCAGAGAGAGTTGCTCGCCCGGCGACTCGATGGCTATTTCGCCGGCCTTGAGCGTGCGTTTCAGAGCCTCCCAGGCGAAGGGCTGCAATAGGACCTTGCGCGCGTCGAGCAGC
>JAJFHO010000204.1 GCA_021775575.1 Hyphomicrobiales bacterium | reverse complement strand
CACCTCGGCCATGCGCCCGAGCCCCCGCTCCCCGGCCTCGGCCATTTCGCCCTCATTCGGACCGACCATGACAACGCCGTCCTCGGCAAGCCGGGCGGCGTTGCGCCGGGTCGCGGGATGCGCCCACATATGCGGGTTCATGGCCGGCGCCAGCAGAATGGGCGCATCCGTTGCGAGCAGCACGGCGGTCGCCAGATCGTCAGCCAGGCCATGCGTCATCTTCGCCATAAGATCGGCGGTCGCCGGCGCCACCACAACGAGATCGCATTCGCGCGCCAGGCGGATATGGCCGACGTCGAATTCGCTGCGCGCATCGAACAGATCGGTAAAGGGGGTCTCGCCGGTAATCGCCCCGACGGAAAGGGGGGTGAGGAATTCGGTTCCCGCCCGGGTCAGCACCACCCGGACGCGCGTTCCGCGCTCGCGCAGCCGCCGGATCAGGTCGAGCGTCTTGTAAGCCGCAATGCCGCCGGCGATCACCAGCAGTATAGACGCTCCATCAAGATGTTGGTTCGTTTCGTTAACCAATTGATCAAGGACAATAAAATCATTCGCCGTCACCGCGCTATCGGTGGCCTTGGCGATGCGCTGCGCCAGCTCCAGCGAGGGGTGGGCATGGCCATTCCTGAGTCGGCTTATGGTGGCTTCGGTTGTCTTGGCGCGAGCAGCAAGATCACGCGCCGAAATCCCACTATTTTTGAGCCATTGTGAAAGCTGCATAATCTCAAATTACACTGTATGTAATAACATATGCAATTATTGTTTATTGCGTCACCCCATCCCGGTCAAAAGATCAGTGCCGCCGCGATTGCCGCCAGCGACAGGGCGCCGACCCAGATGCCCCAGCGGCTCACGCGCCCGCGCCGTGCCTGGGCGTCGGCAATCCGGTCGATGGAGTAGCGGTCGAGCCTGACGCCTTCCTCGGCCATCTCCGACAAGGCATGTGCCATACGTTCCGCCCGGCCGAGCAGCTTCGGGATTTCGCCGACAAAATGGCCGACCTGCTCCGCGCCCTCCGCCGCCTCGGCAAGCCGGCCTTCCATGCCGAGCTGGCTTTCCATCCATTCGCGCACGACGGGCTCGGCGCAGTTCCACATGTTGAGCTGCGGGTCGAGCCCCCGCGCCACGCCCTCGACGACGACCATGGTCTTCTGCAGCATCAGCAGCTGCGGCTGCGTCTGCATGTCGAACACTTGCGTATACTGGAACAGCTGGCCAAGCAGATGGCCCATCGATATCTCGTCCGCGGTCCTGTCCATCAGCGGTTCGCCGATGGCTCTCAGCGCCTGGGCGAACATTTCCACCGACTGGCGGCTCGGCACATAGCCGGCCTCGAAGTGAACTTCCGAAACCCGCTGGTAGTCGCGGGTGATGAAGCCGTGCAATATCTCGGCGAGAAAGCGCTGCTCCATCGGCCCGAGCCGGCCCATGATCCCGAAATCGACGGCGACGATATTGCCGTCCGCATCGACGAACAGATTGCCGGGATGCATGTCGGCGTGGAAGAAGCCGTCACGCATCGCGTGGCGCAGGAAGGAACGGATCAGCAATTGTCCGAGCGCCTTGAGATCATGTTCCGATTCGGCCAGCGCCTCGTGGTCGGAGAGCGGAATCCCGTCGATCCAGTCAAGAGTAAGAACCCGCTGCGCGCTTCTGGACCAGTCGACCTGTGGAACGCGGAAGCCCTGGTCATTGGCGATATTCTCCGCCATTTCGGAAATCGCGGCCGCCTCCATGCGCAAATCCATTTCGATGGCGACCGAGCGCGCCAGCGTGTCGACCACCGCCGCCGGGCGCAGCCGCCGTGAGGGTGCGTGCAGCCCCTCGACCATCCGCGCGGCGAACCGGTAGCTCTCCAGATCCTTATTGAAACGGGTCTCGACATTCGGGCGCAGC
Source organism: Hyphomicrobiales bacterium (assembly GCA_021775575.1). Classification (GTDB taxonomy): domain Bacteria; phylum Pseudomonadota; class Alphaproteobacteria; order Rhizobiales; family Methyloligellaceae; genus JAJFHO01. The sequence goes on along the minus strand of JAJFHO010000204.1, from coordinate 26,983 downwards.
ACTTTCACCGCCACATCGCGGGTCGCGCCGTCCTTGTCCTTGACCAGCGCCTTATGCACCTGGGCAATCGATGCGGCAGCGACCGGCGGGCCAAAGCTCTCAAAGATCGTCTCGGCGCTCGCGCCCAGCTGATCTTTTACGGTTGCCTTGGCCTCCTGTATGGAAAAGGGCGGCAGCTTGTCCTGCAGCAGCGCCAGATCGGCGGCGAGTTCAGGACCGATCAGATCGTCACGGGTGGCGAGAAACTGGCCCAGCTTGATGTAACTGGGGCCGAGCGCGGTGAGCGCGGCGGAGAGTTTCTGTTGATTGCCGCGTTTGCCGGAGCGCTTGCGCATGGCGCCGATCAGTCTGGCGAGCAGCCTGGCCGGACCCGGCAGCGGTGCATCCTCGGGGAGGACCCGTGCGCCATGTTTCGCCACGACCAAACCGGCGCGCGCTAAACGGATGAGATTGGTTATCGCGCTGGCCAAGTGCCGACTCTCCTAAATCTTCCAGCCGGAATGGATGGCGGCGATGCCGCCGGTGAGGTTCCGGTAGCTGACGCGCTCAAAGCCCGCCGCGACTGTCATCTCCGCAAAGGTATCCTGGTCGGGAAAATTGCGGATGCTCTCAACGAGGTAGCGGTAACTTGGCGCGTCTCCGGTCACGACGGCCCCAATAGCGGGAATCGCGGTAAAAGAATAGCGGTCATAAAGCGAATCCAGCATCGGCACCTGGACTTCGGAAAATTCAAGACACAGGAAGCGTCCGCCGGGTCTCAGCACGCGATATGCTTCCGACAGGGCGTGATCGATATGGGTGACATTGCGAATGCCGAAACCGATCGTATAGGCATCGACGCTGTTTGCCGCCAGCGGAAGGAATTCAGCGTTGGCCTGAAGGTAGCGAATCCGGTTCGCGTTCCCTGCCTTGATCCGATCCTTCCCCGCTTGCAGCATTTCACCTGAAATATCGCAGATGATACAGCGGCCACCCTCGCCGGAGGCTGCCAGAAATCGCCGCGCGATGTCGCCGGTGCCACCCGCGACATCAAGCAGGGTATAGCTTTCGACGCCCCTGGGCGGGTTGAGCCAGGCGACAAGCTCGTTTTTCCACAGCCTGTGGAGACCGCCGGACATCAGATCATTCATCAAATCGTAGCGCCGCGCGACCTTGGCGAAAACCTGGTTGACCCGGGTCTGTCTCTCGCGCTCCGGCACGCTGGTGAATCCAAACCGCGTGGTGGGCGAGTCCCCGGACATCCCGGAGCCAGTTGTGGAGCTATTCTTCGTCATTGCCCGGACAATAGCGCAGGGTCCGGGCCTGCGCTATTGTTCCCACGCCCAATGTCCCCTGCTTTGAACCTTTTTGGTTAGCCCGCGAAACGCCCATGCCCGAATTGCCCGAAGTTGAAACCGTCCGCCGCGGACTGGAACCGGTTTTTGCCGGCGCGGTATTCGAACATGTCGAGCAGCGGCGCCCGGATTTGCGCTTTCCACTGCCGGACAATTTTGCCGCAAGGCTGACGGGCCGGCGCATCGAAACCCTTGCCAGGCGCGCCAAATATCTGCTCGCGCGGCTCGATGGCGGCGAGGTGCTGGCGATGCATCTGGGCATGAGCGGCCGCTTTACCGTCGAACGTGCCGGGGAAGACGCGCGAAAGCCGGGCGCCTTTGTCCATGCGGCGGGAGGGTCGCAGGCGCATGACCATCTGGTCTTCACCATGAGCAGCGGCGCCATCGTCCGCTACAACGATGCGCGCCGTTTCGGCTTCATGACGCTGGTGGCGGAAGAGGAGATGGCGTCGCACAAGCTGTTTCGCGATCTCGGGCCCGAACCGCTGGGAAACGAGATGACGCCGGACTATATCGCGGGCGTCTGCAGGGATAAAAAGACAAGCCTGAAGGCGGTGCTGCTCGATCAGCATATCGTCGCCGGGCTCGGCAATATCTATGTGTGCGAGGCGTTGCACCGCGCCGCGCTTTCGCCGCGCCGGCTTGCGGGCACGCTCGCGGGCCGCTCGGGAAAGGCGAACGCGCGGGCCGAGCGGCTCGTCCCCGCTATCAGGGCTGTGCTGGACGAGGCGATCGAGGCGGGCGGGTCGTCGTTGCGCGATTACCACGCTGTCGACGGAAGTCTGGGTTATTTCCAACATTCATTTGCGGTCTATGGACGCTCGGGTCTAATTTGCCCCCGGCCCGCTTGCGGCGGCGGCGTCAAGCGGATCGTTCAGAGCGGACGGTCCACATTTTTTTGCCCGCGCTGCCAGCGTTAGGCGCGGTAACGCGGTGTTGGCGCCCCCGGTATGGCGCCGGGGATCAGTTTGGGAGACGCGATTATGGCCTATGAATGCATCATTGCGGAAAAGAAGGGAAAAGTCGGGCTCATCAAGCTCAATCGGCCCGATGCGCTCAACGCGCTCAATTCCATGCTGATCGACGAGCTGGCGCAGGCGCTCGACAAATTCGAGGCCAACGACAAGATCGGCTGCATCGTCGTGACGGGCTCCGAGAAGGCCTTTGCCGCGGGCGCCGACATCAAGGAGATGCAGGCCAAGACCTATATGGAGGCCTACAAGGAGGATTTCCTCAAGCGCTGGGAGCGGATCACCCACTGCCGTATTCCCGTGATCGCGGCGGTTTCCGGCTACGCGCTAGGCGGTGGCTGCGAGCTGGCGCGGATGTGCGATTTCATTATCGCGTCGTCTTCCGCCGTCTTCGGACAGCCGGAGATTAATCTCGGCGTCATGCCGGGTGCCGGCGGCACGCAACGCCTGGCGCGTTCGATCGGCAAAGCCAAAACCATGGACATGTGCCTCACGGGCCGGAATATGGATGCCGAGGAAGCCGAGCGGGCCGGTTTGGTCAGCCGGGTGGTCAAGGAGGGCAACCTGGTCGACGAGGCGCTGAAGGCGGGCGACAAGATCGCATCGCTTTCCCGGCCGGCGACGATGATGGCGAAAGAGGCCGTGAACGTCGCCTTCGAGACCTCGCTCGCCGAAGGCGTGCGTTTCGAGCGGCGCATGTTCCACTCCATGTTCGCCACCGACGATCAGAAGGAAGGCATGAGCGCCTTTGCCGAAAAGCGGTCGGCGAATTTCAAGAACAGCTAGCCGTTTGGCCGGATTGCCCCGAACACACGTCTGAGGAAGGGCTCGTCGATCCGCGAAGGCGGCGTGACAACCTCTTCGCTCACCTTGGGCGCCCAGCCCGGCGATAGCTTTTTGGCAGCCGATGCACCCGGCAGCGAGGCCACAGGCACGCCCTTATGCGCTTGCAGCATCAGCTGCTTCCAGATCTGGGTGGGCAGGCCGCCGCCGGTTACTTTCTTCATCGGGCTGCTGTCGTCATTGCCGACCCACACGCCTGCGGTGTAATTCGCCGTATAACCGATGAACCAGGCGTCGCGGAAATTCTGGCTGGTGCCGGTCTTGCCGGCGGCCGGCCGGCCGGGAAGTGCCGCCTGTTTGCCGGTTCCCGTGACAAGCGTTTCGGCCATCATATCGTTCATGCCCGACACATAGGGAGGCGCTACGACGCGTCCCGGTCCCATGCGGCCATGATCGAACAGGACCTTGCCGCGGGAGGTGCGCACACGGCGGATGATGTGCGGGAATATGCCCTGTCCACCGTTGGCGAAGGGGGCATAGGCGGAGGTGAGTTCGAGCAAAGTCGTCTCCGCCGTGCCAAGCGCAATTGACGGATTGTTGTGCAAGGGCGATGAAATGCCGAGGCGGCGCGCGGTGCGGATTACCCGCCAGCGCCCGACTTCCATCGTCAGGCGCACGGCGACGGTATTGATGGAGCGCGCGAGCGCCTGGCGCAGGGTGACCCGGCCGGCATATTTCTTGTCATAATTTGTCGGCCGCCAGCCATTGATGGAGACCGGCGCATCGGTGACCACGGTGTCCGGGGTGAGGCCGGCTTCGAGGGCGGCCAGAAACACAATCGGCTTGAAAGCCGAGCCCGGCTGGCGAAGCGATTTGACGGCGCGGTTGAACTGGCTGGCCTTGTAGGAGGCACCGCCGACAAGTGCGACCACCGCGCCCTTGGCGTCCAGAATAACGGCTGCCGCCTGCTCCGCATCGACGAAACCGCCATGGCTGGCGATCGTCATGCCGACGATCTGCTGCGCCTTGCGCTGCAGCCGCGCATCGATCGTCGTCTCGACGATCAGGTCGGAGCGGTGATCGCCGACGATGCCGGGCAGCAGTTCCGCAACCCAGTCGACGGCGTATTCGTAGCCCTTGAGGCCGCTCGGGTTGCGCGCGCGGGCCGGCTCGGCAAGCGCCACCATCGCCAGCTTGGGTTTCAGCACGCCCGCATCGACCATCGCGGCGATGACGACGGCGGCTCTTTCCTCGGCGCGGCGCGGGCTCTTGGTAGGCGCATAGCGCGACGGCGCCTTGAGCAGTCCGGCGAGAAGGGCGGCTTCGGAAAGCGTGACCTGGCGTGCCGATTTGCCGAAATAGCGCTGCGCGGCGCTTTCCACCCCATAGGTTCCCGCGCCGAAATAAACCCGGTTCAGATAGAGCTCCAATATCTTGTCCTTGGAGAATTTCATCTCCAGCCAAACGGCGAGGACCATCTCCTGGAGTTTGCGTTCGATGGTGCGCGCCGGTGTCAGAAATATGTTCTTGGCCAGCTGCTGGGTGATTGTGCTGCCGCCTTCCACGACCGAGCCCGCCCGGTAGTTGCGGTAGAGCGCCCGGGCGAGGCCCACGGGGTCAACGCCGAAATGGGCATGGAAGCGGCGGTCCTCGGTAGCGATGACGGCATCGGCCAGATAGGCTGGCAGCCGGTCGATCCGGACATGGTCGCGGCGCATGCCATGCTCGGCCAGAACCGTGCCGTTGGCGGCCAGCACCGTGACATTGGGCGGGCGTTTCTCCAGCCCCGTCAACATCGGGTCGGGCAGGGTGGAGATATAGTAGCCGGTGAGGCTGCCGAAGATCAGCGCCACCCAGATTGCGCAGACGCTTCCCCAGTAGACGCCGCGCCGCAACAGCCGCCAGCTGCCGCCGCGCGTTGCCTTGCGGCTGCCCCGCTTTCTCCTGTTTTCCGTCTTGCGGCGGGGTTTGTGGCCGAGGCCCAACAGCAACTCAAGCCGGGTTCTGGGCCGACCGCTCGGCGCGCGCGCGAGCGCCTTGCGCCTGGTCCCGCGCGCGGGCGGTCTGCGGTTACGCTTTACACTCATTTTCGACCCGGAAATTTCGGCGCTACGCAAAACGAAAAGCCGCGAATCGGGCACCGTCCCCATCCGTCCACATTGAGGCTAAACGGGGCGCTTTAAGGGGGGGTTAAGAGCGGTGCGGAAGAGCGCTCGGCAAACCGCCGTCATCCTCGTAAAAGTCCATAGAGGCCGGCGCACAGGAGGATGGTGAGGGCGATGCGCCGGTAGAGCATTTCATTCGATTTGCGAAACGCCCTGGCGCCAGCCCAGGCGAACAGAATGAATAGCGGGAGCAGCATCGCCACCTTGGTCAGCGCGCTCAGCCCGACCAGCCCGGCGACGCTCATCAGCACGAGCAATGCGACCAGCGTGACGGCGAAATAACCGGTGAAATTGGCCCTGTTGGTTGCCGCGGTATCGTCGCTGGAGAGCAGATACAGCATGACCGGCGGGTTCCCCAGGCTGGTCAGCGCCATTAACACGCCGGACAGGGCGCCGACGCCGAGTGTCACAGGCAGCGGCTTGGGCCCGCCATAGCGCCAGCCGGTCATCAAAATGAGGGAGAACAGCGTGACCAGCAGCGCTATGATCCGGCCGATGACGCCGGCATCGAGCGAGACCAGCAACCAGCTTCCCACCGGCATGAGACAAGTGGCCGCCGCGCCCATTGGCGCAATCACGCGCCAGTCGATATCCTCATGGACCTCGGGGAGCAGCTGCGCGGTGACCACGATCTCCATCAATATAATAATAGCGATCGTTTCCGCGGGGCCGAACAGGACGACAAAGAAGGGCGCCATCAACATGCCCGACCCGACTCCGGCGAAGCCCCGCATCAGCCCGGCGGCGGCGGTAATGGCAGCAGCGAGGGCCAGGTCGGGGATCATGACGGTGCTCCGCCCGCCGGCTGGAATTGCGGGCGTGCTTCAGGTGAATCCGGCGGGCTTTGTTATTGCAACTTTGTTCCAACGGCGGAAGCCCGGAGGCACTCACACATCCAGATTGGCGACATCCAGCGCGTGGGTTTCGATGAAGGCGCGGCGCGGCGCCACGTCGTCGCCCATCAGCGAGGAGAAAATGTCGTTGGCCTCATCTATCTCGCGCACCTTTACCTGCAGCAGAGTGCGGGTCGCGACATCCAGCGTCGTGTCCCAGAGCTGGTCGGGGTTCATCTCGCCAAGGCCCTTGTAGCGCTGTAGCGAAGCGCCCTTGCGTCCGGCTTCCAGAACCGCGTTGAGCAGGTCCGTCGGCCCGTGGATCGGCAAGGTCAGCTCCTTGCGCCGCAGGGTTGCCTGTGTCGCGTAGGCTTCCTGCAGATGCACGGCATACCGGTCGAGCTTCAGCGCGTCGGCGGAACCGATGAACGGCCCGTCGATCAGATGCGATTCCTTCACGCCCCTGACCTCGCGGGTGAAGCGAAAACCGCCTTCCTCCAGCGCTTCCGCTTGCCAGCCCTGCTCGGTCTCCTCCGAAATCGCGTTGAGCCGGCGAGCGATATAGTCGGCCGCCGCCTGCGCCTGTTCCGGTTTCTTCACGACGTCCGGCTTGAGCACGCCGGCGATCGCGGCTTGCTCCACGACGGATCGGCTGTAGCGCGAGTGCAGCCCGTCGAGAATGTTGGCAACGCCGCGCGCCTGGGTGACGATATCGCGCAAATCCTCGCCCGCCCGCTCCGCATTGTCGCCGGTGACAAGGACGGTGTCCTCGACGCCCAGCTCGATCAGATAATCCCACAGCGCGCGCTCGTCCTTAAGATAGCGTTCCGACTGGCCGCGCTTCACCTTGTAGAGCGGCGGCTGCGCGATATAGAGATAGCCGCGCTCCACCAGCTCAGGCATCTGCCGGTAGAAGAAGGTCAGCAGCAGGGTGCGGATATGGGCGCCGTCGACATCGGCGTCCGTCATGATGATCACCTTGTGATAGCGCAGTTTTTCAATATTGAATTCGTCCTTGCCGATACCGGTGCCCAGTGCCGTGATCAGCGTGCCGATCTCCTGGCTGGAGAGCATCTTGTCGAAACGCGCACGCTCCACATTGAGGATCTTGCCGCGCAACGGCAGGATCGCCTGGAAGGCGCGGTCGCGCGCCTGCTTGGCGGAGCCGCCGGCCGAGTCGCCCTCAACCAGGAATAATTCGGCTTTTGCCGGGTCGCGCTCCTGGCAGTCGGCGAGCTTGCCGGGCAGGTTGGCGACGTCCAGCGCGCCCTTGCGCCGGGTCAGCTCGCGCGCCTTGCGCGCCGCCTCGCGGGCCGCCGCCGCCTCGACGATCTTCTGAACGATGGTGCGCGCCTCGGCCGGATTTTCCTCAAACCATTGCGACAGCGCCTCGCCCATCGCCCCCTCGACGATTGGCTTCACCTCCGAGGAGACCAGTTTGTCCTTGGTCTGCGACGAGAATTTCGGGTCCGGCACCTTAACCGAGAGTACGCAGGTCAACCCCTCGCGCGCATCGTCCCCGGTGAGCGAAACCTTCTCCTTCTTGGCGATCCCGCTCGCGCTGGCATAGGTGTTGACGGTGCGGGTCAGCGCGCCGCGGAAACCGGCGAGATGGGTGCCGCCGTCACGCTGGGGGATGTTGTTCGTGAAACAGAGCACATTTTCATGATAGGCGTCGTTCCACCACAGCGCCGCCTCCACGACGACGCTGTCACGCTCGATCTTCACAATAACCGGCTCGTTTATGAGAGGATGGCGGTTGCGGTCCAGATAGCGCACAAAGGCCTCCAGGCCGCCATCATAGACCATCTCTTCTTCCTTGCGCTCCACGCCCCTGTCGTCGGCGAGGACGATCCGCACGCCGGAATTCAGGAATGCCAGCTCGCGCAGCCGGTGCTCAAGCGTCGCATAGTCGAATTCGATCATGGTGAAGGTATTGGGGCTCGGCAGAAAGGTGACCAGCGTTCCGGTCTTGCCGTCGGGAGCATCGCCCGTCACGGCCAGGTCGCCTTCGGGCTCGCCGTCGGCGAAGGTCATTGCGTATTCCTTGCCGTCGCGCCAGATCGTGAGCACAAGCTTGGTCGACAGCGCGTTCACTACCGATACGCCGACGCCATGAAGCCCGCCGGATACCTTGTAGCTATTCTGGTCGAATTTCCCGCCGGCGTGGAGCTGGGTCATGATGACCTGGGCGGCGGAAACGCCTTCCTCGGCGTGAATCTCGACCGGGATGCCGCGCCCGTTATCCTCCACCGCGACCGACCCGTCGGCGTTGAGCGTTACCGTCACCTGGTCGCAATAGCCGGCCAGCGCCTCGTCGATCGCATTGTCGACGACCTCATAGACCATATGATGCAGGCCAGAGCCGTCGTCGGTGTCGCCGATATACATTCCAGGGCGCTTGCGAACCGCATCCAGCCCTTTGAGAACCTTGATGGATTCAGCGCCGTAATCGCCGTTGCCCTCGCCATTTCCGGGAGGCGATTTCGCCATGGTTTACCCCATTATTTTGTGGTGGAGAATCTGTGCAAAAACAATAGCTTGATTCACGCCTCAACACCACCATTCTCGATCACGAGAAACTGCCCCCGATCGCCCAGTGCGGCGAATAATTCCGCATCCGTTCCCGTCATCCAGGCCTGCGCCTGAAGAGCGATGATTTCGGCGAAAAGCGCCGCCCGGCGCGCCTCGTCCAGATGTGCCGCGATCTCGTCGAGAAGGATCAGCGGCGCCCGCCCGCCAATCTGCTGTTTCACGAGCCGCGCATGGGCCAGAATAAGGCCGATAAGCAGCGCTTTCTGTTCTCCCGTGGAGCAACGCCGGGCCGGTGCCGCATTGGGTCCGTGGCCGACGACAAGGTCGCTGCGATGCGGACCCTCCAGGGTGCGTTTGGCGGCGCGGTCGCGGTCGCGCCCCTGCGCCAGCATCTCGCGATATGCGTCCTCCGCATCCAGCGCCGCGTCATGTTCCAGCCGGGCCTCGATCGCCCCTTCCAGTGCCAGCGTTGCCCAGGGAAAGGGCGAACCGGCTTGGTCTTTTTCACCACCGCCGATCTCGCGCCGCAACCGGGCAATAGCGTCATTGCGTGCCGCAGCAAGCGCCACTCCGCTCTCCGCCATTTGGATTTCGAGTCCCTCATATTCGGCTGGCGAAAACGCACCCTGCTCCAGCAACCGGTTGCGCTGGCGCATGGCGCGTTCAAACCGGTTCAGCAGCGACCCGTAGCCCGGATCGAGACTCTGGATGAGGCGGTCGAGAAATCGGCGGCGTTCTCCGGCGGCACCGGCAAACAATCCGTCCATCGCCGGCGTCAGCCAGACCATGCGAACATGGGTTCCCAGCGCCCCGGAGCCGCGCGCGGTAACGCCGTCGATGCGTATCGTTCGGCCAGCTGAACCGCTCTGTCCGGAATGGCCGGTGCCAATTTCGACCAGCCCCTCGGCGCCTTGGACGCGCGCCGCGACAGCCCATCCGGTTTCCGCGCCGGCGCCGGCGCGGACGAGTTCGGCAAAAGCGGTGCGCCGCAGACCGCGCCCCGGGACGAGCAGGGAGAGCGCCTCGAGCAGGTTGGTTTTGCCCGCGCCATTCGCCCCGGTCAGCACGACGGGCCGCGCATCCAGCTCAAGCGAAAGTCGCTCATAGTTGCGGAAATCGGTCAGGCGGAGCCGCGATACCCAGAGCCTGCCGGAGGGGTCCGGGCCGGTGGCGGGGGCGCCTGGTTCGCTGGCGGGCGTGCTCAGATGCGGTCTCTCATACGCGCATCGGCATCAGGACATAGAGCGCGGCGGCTTCGCCGTCGTCGCGCACCATTGTCGGCGAGCCGGGATCGGCCAGCAGAAATTGCACCGTTTCGCTTTCGAGCTGGCCCGAAATATCCAGCAGATAGCGGGCGTTGAATCCTATTTCCAGCTCATCGGCCTTATAGTCGACAGGCAGCTCCTCGGTGGCGCTTCCGCTGTCGGGATTGTTGACGGACAGCACCAGCTTGCCGGTCTCGAGCTTCAGTTTGACCGCCCGGCCCTTGTCGCTCGACAGGGTCGACACCCGGTCGACCGCGCTGGCGAAGTCGGAATTGGTCACGCTCAGCACCTTGTCGTTTCCGTCCGGAATGACGCGCTCATAATCGGGGAAGGTGCCGTCGATCAGCTTCGAGGTCAAAATGATATCGCCGACCATAAAGCGGATTTTGCTGGCCGACAGCTCGATATTGATGTCGCTGCCGGCACCCTCGATCATGCGGGATATTTCATAGACCGTCTTGCGCGGGACGATAATGCCCGGCATGCCCTCGGCCCCCTTGGGAAGGCCGACATCGATTCGGGCGAGGCGATGGCCGTCCGTCGCGACGGCGCGCAGCACGGCCTTGCCGTCACTGTCGCTCGCGTGAAGATAAATACCGTTCAGATAATAACGGGTTTCCTCGGTCGATATGGCAAAGCGCGATTTCTCGATCAGTATTTTCAGATCGCTCGCGGGCATCGCGAAGGAATGGCTCATATCGCCCGCGCTCACATCGGGAAAATCGTCGGGCGGGAGCACCTGAAGCGAGAAATTCGCCGGGCCGCTAATCAGCGACATGCGGCCTGCGTCGCCGTCGAGCGACAGCTCGATTTGCGCACCGTCGGGAAGCTTGCGGACTATGTCATTGAAAACATGGGCTAGAATCGTCGTGCGACCCTCCTGCGAGACCTCCGCCGCGACCGTTTCGACAATTTCAATATCGAGATCGGTGGCCGTGAGCTTCAACGCGCTACCCGCTGCATCCAGGAGGACATTCGACAGGATCGGAATCGTATTGCGCCGCTCAACCACATTTGCCACATGGTTGAGCGCCTTAAGCAAGGCACCTCTTTCGATTACAAGACGCATGGCTTTCACCCCAGGTCAGTTTGTCCCCTTATCCCGGCGTCGCGAACGCCTCAATCAGCGTCGCGGGGCCGGTCCGCCCGCCGGACCGAGCATCAAAGACGAGCCGCCGGAGAGCAAATGGAACGCGGGAAAGGAGAATTTCATCGGCGTTTGACGAAAAGTGGCGCGCCACAGGGCGTTTGGCAAGCCTTCGCCGCCCGTTTTTTGCCGCAAGCTAATCCTTCAGGACCCGTTTGAGAAGCTCCACTTCCTCCCGAAGCGAGGTATCCTCCTTCATCAGCTGCTCGATTTTCCGGATCGCATGAAGCACCGTCGTATGATCGCGGTTGCCGAATCGGCGGCCGATCTCCGGCAACGACCGAGACGTCAGCATTTTCGCCAAATACATGCCGATCTGACGCGGCCGCACGATGGAGCGGTTGCGCCGGGCCGACAGCAGGTCGGAGCGGTTGACGCCGAAATGCTTTGTAATGGTCCGCAGGATATCGTCCATCTTGATATGCTTGGGCTCCGCCCCGTGCATAAGGTCGCGAACGATATATTCGGCAGCCTCGACGGTGATGGGTTCCGCGGTCAAATGCCACGCCGCGCGCATCCTGACAATCGCGCCTTCCAGTTCGCGGCCCGACTCGGTCAGGCGGTTGGCCAGAAAATCCATGACGGAGTCGGGAACCAAGAAACCGGTATCCTGGCTATGCTCCTCGCCCACCCGCTTTTGCAGGATCGCTTGTCGCAAATCGAAATCCATCGGTCCGATTTCGGCGACCAGACCGCCAGCGAGACGCGAGCGCATGCGCGCATCGAGCCGCTCCAGCTGCGCCGGCGCGCGGTCGGCTGCGACCACAACCTGACGGCCGCCATCGATCAGCGAATTAAGCGTATGACAGAATTCCTGCTGGATCGTGGGGCCCTGCAAAAATTCCATATCGTCGATCAGGAGCAGGTCGATGCCGCGCAGATTCTCCTTAAAGGCAACCGCGTCGCGGTTGCGAAGGGCGCGCACAAATCGCGACATGAACCGCTCGGCCGTAAGATAAAGAACCCGCGACTGCGGCGCCTGGGCGCGGACATGCCATGAAACAGCGTTCAGCAGATGGGTTTTCCCCAGGCCCACATTGCCGTGGATATAAAGAGGATTATAGCGCAGCGGCGCCCGCCCGACCGAGTCGGCGACTTCCCGTCCAGCGGCGCATACCAGCCGGTTCGTCGTCCCGACAACGAAAGAATCGAAGGTAAAACGGGGGTCGAGCGGCGAACCGTCAAGATCGTCGAGCGGCGTTTCATTGCCGCCGGCAGCGGATGTGGCGCTGGCCGGCGTCGCGGCGGATGACGGCGCGGCGGATGCCGGCCGGCGCTTCTCGACCGGCGGCTTCAAGGCGTCATGTGGGCGGCGAACGCGAAATTCGATTCTGGTGATATCGGGAAATTCTTCGCTGCTGCAAACCATCAGCCTGTCGCGATAATGCGACTGCAGCCAGTTTTTAAGAAATCGGGTTGGAACGGAAAGATGCAGCGTTTTTCCGTTCAATGCATCGAGTTCAACCCGGCCGAACCAGCTATTGAAGACATCGTCCCCCAGCTCGGCTTTCAACCGGATTCTGATCCTTGTCCAATGCTCTTTAAGACGTTCTTTATTGTCTTTTTCTGGCCTGTTTTCGTCCACTTTGTCGCCCCGCAAGCTTTGTGTTCTTTCTCCTTAAACCCACGACAACTGCCGGTCTGGACCTCTCCGTGGACCGGTAATTACCGCCCTGCATGCGTGGCTGTTTCGCCGCTTTGGGGTTCCCTGCCAGATCAACCCTGGGTCCAGGGAAGCCCCGCCGACTTCCAGCCACTCACGGTACCGCGATGCCGGGACTCATCGTGCGACCCTTCGAATCCGGCCGCAACATTTTGGCACCCGTGGTAACCCGCATTCGCCATCGCCCGCGCAGCATGCAGGCTTCGGCTCCCCGAACGGCAGATAAAAAAGAGCGATGCGCTCTTACTCACCCCTAGAGCGGCAAATTCGGCATCGAGCTGATCCACAAAGGCGGCATTCAGCTGGCTACCTGGAAACCCTTGCCACTCAACGCACAAAAGAGGCTTCCCGAGTGACGCCAAATCAGGGACGCCGACAAATGCCCACTCCGCCTGTGTGCGGACGTCTATGAGAACTGCGCCGGGCTCGCTCTCGAGCCGGCTCCAAACCTCTGTGACGTCCACATCCAGTATTTCATTTCGATGCTCTGATCCGGCCACAACGTTCTGTCACCCCCACCGGGCGATTTCGACCACTAGCCGCCAGGATTTGCGCGAATCGGCCTGTGCAACTTTTGCGATTGCCGCTTGTCTCCTGCTGCCATCAACCGATCATTCTGAACAATACACGATAAATGCCACTGTCGACGCAAAGCAATACTCTACTACTGCTTGGCACACGCCAGCGGATACTTAGCTATACTTTTCAGGAGGGGATATTCCCCGTTCGGATGTCTAATAATTAACACAGCGCGAGTTGGGGATGCAACCGCAATCGGCGCGTCGTACGTTGGCCGGGTCGACCGCCGCACCGGTGCTTTTTCTAATGCAAAATATTAAAAAATATAAGCAACTTATTGAACTGGCGTATCAAATAGAAAGTCATACCTTGCGCCGGAAAACTGGCGGACCGGCGCCGGCGCCGGTCCCTGCGATCAAAAAAAGTCACGGCAAAAAAATCGCGGATTTCCGGGGTTTGTCCCGGCGGGCGCGGTCGCCCGTTTCTAAATCATTGAATCACATAAAAAATGGATTAGAGCGCTCGACGCACAAATAAAAACAGCCCGTCAGGGCTGTTACTTTCTTGCAACAGGGTGAAAAAAAACTGCTATCTGCAGCTTCAATCAGGCGCCCATGGCGCGCACGCGCGCGGACAGCCGCGAAATCTTGCGGGATGCGCTGTTCTTGTGCAGAATCTGTTTCTGCGCGGCGCGCATAATTTCAGGCTGCGCCTTCTTGAGCGCCTCGCCGGCCGCCTTCTGATCGCCGGCGGCGATGGCATTTTCTACAAAGCGAACAAATGTCCGCATCCGGCTGCGCCGGTTCTTGTTAACTTCGGTGCGCCGCGCAATCTTGCGAACTGCTTTTTTTGCCGACTTCGTATTGGCCATTCGGACAATCCCATATTCGTTGTGTAACCCGACCGCACAATGCAACGCGGCTTTCGCCAGACAGTGCCTTATTGTGTGCTGTACGATGTCCGCCTGTCGATTTGTCCCGGGACAGTTAATCACCGACGGCAGCGACGCCCGTGTATAAAGGCCGCGCCGGGACCCGTCAACCGAACGAATCGCCGCGCCGAAGCGGCTCCGGCGCGCGCGGGCCCCGAAAGCTGAATTCCGGTCGGCGCGCGCTACGCTTCGACGCCGAATCTGTGCAGGGAATTGCCGTGTTTCCTGAGCCAGCGCCGCCCCTCCTCCATGCGCGGCATTGTTTCGCGCACCAGCGCCCAGAACCGCTTCGAGTGGTTCATCTCCTTCAGATGCGCCACTTCATGCGCGGCCAGATAGTCGAGCACGAAAGGCGGAGCGAGAATAACCCGCCAGGAATAGGACAGCACGCCGGTCGCGGAGCAGGAGCCCCAGCGCGTGGTCTGGTCGCGCACGGTGATGCGCTTGGGGGCGAGCGACAGATTCTTCGCATGCCAGTGCGAGCGCGCCGTCAGGTCCGCGCGCGCCTCGCGGATCAGCCAGTCCTTCAGCCGGCGCGGAGCATGTTGCTCATCGCCGGCGACGCAAATGACCGGAAGGGACCCGCCGGCGGCTTTTTGTCCGCCCGACCAGTCAACGGCTTTGTCGGAGCTGTCGTCGTCCGCCCTGGTCCAAACGACTCCGCGCCGGCGCGCCGGACCGACGAATTGCAATTCATGCTCCAGCCCGCGCAGGGGCATCACCGTGCCGTCGGAGAATGGAACCCCCTCCGGCATCGCGGCGAGCCGGTCGCGCAGCCACTCGAAATGGCGCGAAAGAAAATCGCCGGCCTCTTCCAGACTGGTGTGCAGGGGCACTGTCAGCACGCCGTTGCGCCGCGCCTCGTTGACGCTCAAGGTAAGGCGTCGCGCGCGCGCGGAGCGGCGCACGGTCACCGGCGCGTCAAGCCCCTGAACCGTCATTTGCAAATTTTCCGGCTTACGGCGCGCCAATCCCCGCAGCATTTCCGCCAAGTCTCCGCAGCTTCCCGAATCAGATGAGCGCCGCGCAGATTATCACGGCGTTACGGTTTGCCTTGAGGCCTTTTCGCCCGAGGTTGCCGTCTTTACCGTCCGGATCGCACGGCGAATCTTTTTGCCGCG
Source organism: Hyphomicrobiales bacterium (assembly GCA_021775575.1). Lineage (GTDB taxonomy): Bacteria > Pseudomonadota > Alphaproteobacteria > Rhizobiales > Methyloligellaceae > JAJFHO01. The sequence continues at coordinate 11,716 of JAJFHO010000204.1, read as the reverse complement.
GTGGTTGCTGGCGATGAAATCGGAAATCCGTGGCGCGATTTCCGAGCGGAACCGGGAGCCGTTAAACACGCCATAATGACCCACGCCCGGCTGCAGATAGTGGACCCGCCGCGCGTCGGGAATTGCCGTGCATATCCTCTGCGCGGCATGGGTCTGGCCGACGCCGGAGATATCGTCGTTTTCGCCTTCCACCGTCATCAGCGCCACGCGTTTTATCTTGCCCGGTTCGATCAACGTGCCGCGATGGCTCATCTCTCCCTTCGGCAGGGCGTGGCGTACGAATACGGTGTCGACCGTTTGCAGATAATAGGCCGCGTCCAGGTCCATGACCGCGAGATATTCATCGTAGAATTCGCGATGCTTGTCGGCGGAATCGCCGTCGCCCTGTACGAGATGCCGGAACAATTCCTGGTGGGCGTCGACGTGGCGGTCGAGATTCATCTGCATGAAGCCACTGAGCTGCAGGAAGCCGGGATAGACCGCGCGCATGGCGCCTGGATGAGGCCAGGGGACATGCATGATGACGTTGGCACGGAACCAATCCGCGCCCCGCTCTTCGGCCAGCTTGTTCACGACGGTCGGATTTTCGCGTGTATCGACCGGTCCGCCCATCAACGTCATAGACTGGGGCGCGTCGGGGTTTCCCGCCGCTTCCATGAGCGAAACCGCCGCCAGCACCGGAACCGAGGGCTGACAGACGGCCATGACGTGAACGTCGCCCTTGAACGAAGCGAACATCTCGATCAGATAGTCGATATAGTCGTCGAGATCGAATGTGCCGTGGGCCAGCGGCACCATGCGGGCATCGGTCCAGTCGGTGATGTAGACGTCATGGCGCTCCAGCATCGTTTCCACCGTGCCGCGCAACAGCGTTGCATAGTGACCCGACATCGGCGCGACGATCAGAAGCTTGGAGCCTGCCGTGCGATGCGTATCGGCGATGGCGCGCTCAAAATGCAGCAGCCGGCAAAACGGCTTGGACCAGACGGTTCTTTCGCGCACCGCTACCCGCTTGCCATCGATTGTGACGGAATCGATGCCGAATGCCGGCTTGCCATAGCGCCGCGTCGTGCGCTCGAACATTTCCGCCGATGCGGCGAGCGAGCGCCCGACCGGCGTGTGCGACCAGGGGTTCAGCGGGTTGCGGAACAGCAACCGGCAGGCATCGGAAACCGCGCGGGCGGGATGCAGGAACGCATGGTTCAATTCATAGAGTTGATAGAGCATGGGCTTTCCTCGCGTCCACGGCGCAGAGGGCGCCTCACAAAATGCTGCATTGCAACATATATAGGTGATCGCCTGCGGCAGCGCAATAAGTCCTTTCACGGCAATGGAAATTAATTGTGGACAGCAGTGGCGGCGGCCGGCTTTTTAAAGATGTTTTGCGATGCCTTCGGCCATTTTTTGGGGACTGGTGCCGTGGGAGAAATGGGCCAGATAGTCGCCTTTCGGGCCCATAAGAAAGACGATGCTTGAATGGTCGACCGTGTAGCCGGCCGACGATGTCTCGTCTTTCACTTCCGCATAATAGACACGGTAGGCCTTGGCCGCGGCTTTGACCTGTTCCGGTGTTCCGGTCAGGCCGACGAGGCGTTTATGGAAATTGGTCACATAGGACGCCATCTGTTCCACTGTGTCGCGTTTCGGATCGACCGAAATAAAGACGGGCGTCACCTTTTCCGCCTTGTCGCCGAGTTGCTCAAGTGCCGCCGTCATGATCTGCAATTCCGTCGGGCAGACGTCGGGGCAGTAAGTGAACCCGAAATACACAAGCGTGAAGCCTCCCGCGAAATCCTTCTCCGTGACGGTCTTGCCGGTATGGTCGGTCAGCGTGAAGGGCCCGCCAATCAGCGCCTTGCCCGAGACTTGCGAGACCACCGGTCCGCTCGCCTTGCCGGTAAGGTTGATCGCGACGAATGCGGCCAGCGCGCCGACAATGAATGCCGCGGCGGCGAATATGATTATGCGGGGTTTCATTTTGGTTCGCCGGGCACAGTTATCATCTTTTTGTTCTCGTGCACATTATCAGATCGAAGTTTCGGGGCGGGTAAACTCTATTCGCCGATCTGTGACAGCGACCCGCTAACACGGGCGCTGGCCAGGAAAAGGCGGAAGGATATGTAGCCGGCGGCGATGAAGATAACATTCAGGCCCAGCGCCCGCCACATCTGAGCTGCGTCGAAGACGCCTTCCAGCAGAACCATGCGCATGCCTTCAAACACATGCGTCGGCGGCAACGCAAGCGCGACCGGCTGCAGCCAGCCGGGCAGAACTTCAAGCGGGTAGTAAACGCAGCACAGCGGCAGAAGCACGAAACCCAGGCCCCAAGACAGCTCCTCCGCGCCAAGGCCGTAGCGCAGGATCACGCCGGAGGTGAACATCGCCAGCGCCCAGCTGGTCAGGATCAGGTTGGCGAAGAAGGCGGCGAGCGGCAATCCGAGCCCGAGCAGGTCAAAGCCGAAAATCACCTTGGCGAGGATGGTGACTGGGATCAGGCCGACAAGCAGCCGCAGCACGCTCATCACCGACAGCGACGCCAGGAATTCGTTGGCGCTGAGCGGGCTGACCAGCAGCAGTCCGAGATTGCGCGCCCACATCTCCTCCAGGAAGCAGATCGAGAAGCCTATCTTGCCGCGAAACAGGATGTCCCAGAGAAGCACCGAGCCGATCAGCAGTCCCGCTCCTTGCGCGAACAGGCTGGTATTCTCGGCCAGGTGGATTTGCAGAAAACCCCACATGAGCAGTTGCACGAAGGGCCAGTACATCAATTCGACCAGCCTGATCGGCGAGGCGCTGAACAGATAGGCGTATCGCAATATCATCGCCCCGACGCGCCTCGCGGTCGCCATCGGCCCGTGCGGCGGGTGAAGGTCCGCCCGGTGAAGCGTCCCGTGTTTTGCGTTGCTTCTAGACATGGCGTTGCTGAGTGCCGTGAGCGTCGTTGCCGCGAACGATCTGGAGAAAAACCGCCTCCAGGGTCTTTTTGCGGTATTTGCGCAGAAGCGCCGGCGGCGGCGCATCCTCCACGATCCGGCCGGTTTTCATGATGAGCACCCGGTCGGCCAGACGTTCGACCTCGGCCATATTGTGGGAGGCGAGCAGGATCGATGCCCCGCGCGCTGCGGCATAGTCCTTCAGATGAGACCGCACCCAGTCCGCAGTGTCGGGGTCGAGCGAGGCCGTGGGCTCGTCGAGCAGCAGCAGCTCGGGCGCGTTGAGCAGCGCCTTGGCGAGGCTGACGCGGGTTTTCTGCCCGGCGGAGAGTTTACCGTTCTGACGGTCCAGCAATGGCGAGATCTGCATCTCGTCGGCCAGGGTTCCGATTCGCTCGGCGACGTTGCGCACCCCGTAAAGGCGTGCATATACGCTGAGATTCTGGCGCACGGTAAGCCGCATGGGCATATCCATATAAGGGCTTTCGAAATTAATCCGGTGCGCGACACGGCTCCTTTCCCGGGTCATGTCGGCGCCGAGCACGCGCACCTCGCCCGATGTCGGCGTCAAAAGCCCAAGCAGCATGGCGATCGTTGTCGTCTTTCCAGCCCCGTTCCCGCCAAGCAGCGCCGTCACCGACCCGGCGGCGATCGTGAAGGTCAGGCCGGCGACAGCGGTTACTTGGCCATAGCGCTTGACCAGATCGCGAACAGCGATCGGCGTCGCGGCGGCCCCGTCTCCGGCACGCGCGAGGGCATCGTCGATTTCATTAGCGGCGGAACTGTTCATGGCACTGGTGTCGAAGGGCGATATGGCGCATTTGTGACCGGGCGTGGAGATTGCACGGCTTACGGCAGGTTGCGCAACAAGGATTAAACAGCGCCGCGCGGCTTGCTATTGTGAAATGGATTGAAATTTCCCGGAATAACGAGCAGAGCATGTACCCCATTCTTCCTTCCGCCTTCGAACCGGGCCTGAGCCGGCTGCGTATCCGTACAATCGTGCGGTTGCGCTGGATTGCCGTGGCCGGTCAAACGGCAACGCTGCTCGGTGTCTATTGGGGGCTCAATTTCGATCTGCCAATCGGTCTGTGTCTTGTGGTCATCGCCTTGTCGGCAGTGCTGAACATTCTTCTGCGTTTCCGTTATCCGGCCCGCGAACGCATGCCCAATACGATTGCCGCGGCAACGCTCGGATATGATGTGCTCCAGCTCTCGGCGCTGCTCTATCTCACCGGCGGGCTGCAGAATCCCTTCGCCGTCCTGATTATTGCCCCGGTCACGATCTCCGCCTCGACCCAGCCGCCGCGCACGACGATTACACTCGGCGCGGTTGCCGTCATTTGCGTCACCGCGCTTGCCTTTTTCCAGAGGCCGCTGCCCTGGTTTCCCGGCGAAATGCTGGAATTGCCGCTCGTCTATATTGCCGGTGTCTGGACCGCCCTTGTGTCGGGTGCGATTTTCTTCGCGCTTTACGCGTGGCGTATCGCCAAGGAAACGCGGCTGATGTCGGATGCATTGGCGATGACCGAGACCGCGCTGCTGCATGAACAGAAAATGTCCGCGCTTGACGGTCTCGCGGCCGCCGCCGCTCACGAACTCGGCACACCTCTGGGGACCATATATGTCGTGACCAAGGAGATGCTGCGCGACGTTCCCGAACAAAGCCCGCTGCGCGAAGACGTCGAGTTGCTGCGCGCGCAGGCCGAGCGCTGCCGGGAAATCCTGGGCCGGCTGAGCCGCAGCGCCGGTGAAGAGGACGGCGTTCTGTCTCATGCGCCGCTGTCGCATTTGCTTGAGGAGGTGGTCGAGCCGAACAGGACCGCCGGTATCGACGTCGTGATCAATCTTGCCGGAGAGGAAGGCGGAGAACCCGTCGCCGCGCGCAATCCCGGCGTTTTATACGGTCTCGGAAATCTTGTGGAGAATGCCGTCGATTTTGCCGGAAAGCAGGTGAGCGTCGACGCGTGGTGGGATGAAGAGACGGTGTCGGTGACGATCTCGGACGATGGGCCTGGTTTTTCCACGACCGTTATGGAGCGGCTGGGGGAGCCCTATTTGACGTCGCGGCCGGCCGGCGGTACCGGAAAATCGGACGACGAGAATTTTGGCCTTGGGCTTGGCTTTTTCATAGCCAAGACGCTATTGGAGCGTTCCGGCGCCCGGCTCGAATTCACAAACCGCAAGGCTCCCAAGACCGGAGCGGTCGTTACGGTCACCTGGCCGCGCGATGCAATAATAACTACGAGAATGTAAACGCGGATGCGGTATTTACCTGGATGGCCTTGGGCACTGGCCCAACCGGCTTTCGCCCGCTAAAGTCTAGATACGGATATTATGGGTATGACAACCATGGAAAAACCGGCGCACGCAACGGTCGATACCTCGCTGGTTATCGTCGACGACGACCTGCCTTTCCTTCAGCGGCTCGGCCGCGCAATGGAATCGCGCGGCTTCCAGGTGCGAACAGCGCAAAGCGTTTCGGAAGGACTCGCGCTGATCAAGGAAAAGCCGCCGGCTTTCGCTGTCGTCGATATGCGGCTGGATGACGGCAATGGTCTCGACGTTATTGAATCTCTGCATGAGCTGCGGGCGGATTCCCGCGTCGTCGTTCTGACCGGTTACGGCAATATCGCGACCGCCGTTACAGCCGTCAAACTGGGCGCCGTCGACTATCTCGCCAAACCCGCCGACGCCGACGATGTCTATAATGCTCTGCTGGCGCCACCCGATGCCAAGGCGGCGCCGCCGGAAAATCCGATGTCGGCGGACCGGGTGCGGTGGGAGCATATCCAGCGGGTCTACGAGTTATGCAACCGCAACGTCTCGGAAACTGCTCGGCGGTTGAACATGCACAGGCGCACGCTGCAGCGAATCCTCGCCAAGCGCGCACCGCGGTAGGGCGAGCCTTAAGACACCCTACTTCGGCAATATCCAGACCAGGCGGCAGGCCGGTCGACCAAACAGGGGACGATGATGGATTTAGACGCAATCAGGAAGACTCTGGAATCGCGGCTTGCGGAGTTGATGAGCGAGGCCAAGGAGATCGATACCGAACTGCGCGAGCGGCTTGACCCCGATGTCGAAGAGCGGGCGATCGAACTCGAAGACGATGAAGTGCTGGAAGGACTCGGCAATGCGGCGGTTGCCGAGATCGGTCATATTCGCCTGGCCCTGCGCCGGATCGAGGATGGCGCATACGGGGATTGCACGAATTGCGGCGACAAGATCAATGAAGCCAGGCTGGAGGCGCTGCCGCACGCCACGCTCTGCATGAAATGCGCGCAATAAAGCGCCGCGGTTGACGAATTCATAACGAAAAGGCGCCAGAGTAGGCCTCACCAGGAAGCGGGTCGGCTGGAAAGGAGGGTGCTATGCGCCTTCGCTCTGTACTTCTGGCGGCGGGTTTTGTCTTCGCGGCCGGCCAGGCTGCGTATGCCGCTTCCATCACGGGTACTTGGTTCACCCACAAGGCCAAGGCCAAAATCGAGATCACGCGATGTGGCGCCGGGCTGTGCGGCCGGATTGTCTGGTTGCGCTCGGCGCGCGATTCGCGCGGCCAGCCGGTGCGCGATGAGCGCAACCGGGACAGGCAGCTTCGCGCCCGCCCGGTCCTTGGACTGCGTACCTTTACCGGCCTGCAGCCGATAAGTCCCGGACGCTGGGTTGGGCTGATCTATAATCCGGAAGACGGACGAACCTATCGCGCCAATCTTATGATGACCGCGAGCGGCGCAATCCGCGTCGAAGGCTGCCGGGTCGCCGGCTCGGCCTGTGGCGCCCGGAACTGGTTGCGCGCGCAATAGATCGCGTGGCAAATCCGGTTTCGCGCCATCCCGGTCAGTCGTCCGACACCAGTCCCGCCGGACCCGGGTCGATAACGGACTGCAGGCGCAACGCCGCGGCGCGCGCGAAACGCAGGGTCACCGCCTTGCGGCGCCCGCCCGGCAGCTTGTGCTCCGGCGCCTCGCGGATCAGCTCGGCGCTGAACCTGTCGGCGAAGATCAGGCCGGTATCTTCCGGCAGGACATCGGCCGGGAAATCCGCCGCGACGGCGAAGAAGAGCCGGTCGCAATGGGCACGGTATTCGGGCCACTTGCCGTCCGCCTGAAAATCGGCCAGCGACGATTTTATCTCCGCGATCCATATTTCGCCGCTGCGTGCGAGCGCGACGATATCCGCCCTGTGGCCGGTCGACAGCGGCAGCTCCGTCACCACCGAATGGCCCAGCGCGCGCAGGAAACGGCAGGCGCCGCGCTGTATCTCGGCCGCGCGTTCAGACTGGCGGCCATCGAGGATTGTGAGCGAATCGGCGTCGTCCATCGTCAGAACCCTAGCTTCGTGAAGCAATAAAATCAGTCGGCCGACCGTTACTTTATCGTCTTATTCTGCATCCATAAGCAAGACTGGAATGGGTGCAGGGTGGCCAAATACGCCATGGTCCCATAAATTGCCGATTCTAGACCGGAGGAAAAAAATGCCACGAAAGCGAGCGGTTCAAGCACCCCGCGGTGCCGGCGATGGAGAGCGTGCCAGCGCCTTATCGGAACGACTTTTCACAACCAGGCGGCTTTCCGCCGAACTCGTCAGCCCCTTGAGCGACGAGGATCAGGTCGTTCAGGCCATGGACGATGCCAGCCCGACGAAATGGCATCTGGCGCATACGACCTGGTTCTTCGAAACCTTCCTGCTGCGCGATCACGTAGAGGATTACTCAGCCTTCGACGAGTCCTTCGCCTATTGTTTCAACTCCTATTACGAAGCCGAAGGCGAACGTCACCCGCGGCCCCTTCGCGGGCTGTTGACCCGGCCGGGCGCCGATCAGGTGCGCGCCTATCGCGCCCATGTCGACGAGGCGCTGGAGCGGCTGCTTGGAACGGGAGACGTGCCGGACGCTATTCGCGATATCATCGAGCTCGGCATCAATCACGAACAGCAGCATCAGGAGTTGCTGCTGACCGATATTCTTGCCCTTTTTGCAAACCAGCCCCTGCGCCCCGCCTATAGCAAGGCGGCAATCGCCCAGACGGCGAAATCGGTTGCCCCCTCCTGGATCGAATTCGACGGCGGCATCGTCGAGCTTGGGTATGACGGCGGCGGCTTTTGTTACGACAATGAAGGACCCCGCCACGAAGTGCTGCTCAGGCCTTTCAGGCTGGCCGACCGCTGCGTTACCAAGGGGGAGTGGCTGGATTTCATGGACGACGGCGGCTATAGCCGCGCCGAATTGTGGCTGGCCGACGGCTGGACCACGGTTCAAAGCCAAGGCTGGCGCGCACCGCTTTATTGGGAGAAACGCGACGGGGGGTGGCGGCAAATGACGCTCGGCGGCATCCGTCCTGTCGATCCGGCCGCGCCCGTTGCCCATGTCAGCTACTTTGAAGCGGATGCCTTCGCGCGCTGGGCCGGCAAGCGACTGCCGAGCGAGTTCGAATGGGAACATGCATCGACGGGTGTCGCTGAAGAAGGCGAGACGCTTGCATCGGGCGCCCTGCGTCCTTCACCGGCGGGCGAGGGCAACGGCGCGCCGCAGCAGATGTTCGGCGATGTCTGGGAATGGACCCAGAGCCACTACAGCCCCTATCCGGGCTACCGTCCGCCTCAAGGGGCGGTCGGCGAATATAATGGCAAGTTCATGTGCGGCCAGTTCGTGCTCAAGGGCGGCTCCTGCGTTACGCCCGATGGTCATGTTCGCCGCACATACCGGAATTTCTTCTATCCCCATCAGCGCTGGCAGTTCATGGGGCTCAGGCTTGCAGAGGACGCGTGATGGCTCTGCAAAGCGACGTGGACGACGCCGAGCCGCTCGACGGCGACTTTGCCCGGGCTGTTCTCACCGGCCTGGGCGAAGACGCGAAGAACATACCCTGCCAGTTCCTCTATGATGCGCGCGGTTCGGAACTGTTTGAGGAGATCACCCGGCTGGAGGAATATTATCCGACCCGCACGGAGATCGCCCTGCTGGAGGCTTGCGGATCTGAGATCGCCGCGCTCGCCGGCCCGGGCCGCGCGGTCGTCGAATTCGGATCAGGCTCAAGCCGCAAGACGCATATCCTGCTGGACTGTCTCGACGACCCGGCAGCCTATATTCCCATTGATATTTCCCATGATGCCCTGGGCGAGGCGGCGGCCCGGCTCAAGCAGAGCTATCCGGGTCTCGCGGTGCACCCTCTCCATGCCGATTTCAACCAGGGCCTGGAATTGCCGGCCCGCTATGGCGCTTGCCCCAAGCTCGGCTTTTTCCCCGGGTCAACGATCGGAAATTTTACTCTGGATGCCGCGGCAGAGTTTCTTGCCGATGCCGGCGATGTTCTGGGCGCGAACAGCGATTTTCTGGTTGGCGCGGACCTGCGCAAGGATCTCGATATCCTGCTGCCGGCCTATGACGATAGGCAGGGCGTGACCTCGGCATTCATCCTCAATCTGATTCACCGCATTAACCGCGAGCTTGGCGGCGATCTCGACATTGGGGGCTTCAAGCATCAGGCGGTCTATAATGACCGGTTGGGGCGGATCGAAATCTACATTATTTCTCTTGTCGATCAGGTGGTTGAGATTATGGGACGGCGCTTCGCCCTGGCCGGGGGAGAGCGGATTCACATCGAGAATTCGCATAAATATACCGTCGCGCAGTTTCAGGCGATGGCCCGCGACGCCGGCTGGGCGTCCGAGCATGTCTGGACCGACCGGCGTGATTATTTCAGCCTCCATTATCTGCGGCGCAATGGAGGCTAACGAGCCTCGCTCGACCCGCTTCTACGCGCCCGGCGTGATCGACGCCGATGCGTGGTTCCGTGTCGCGGCAAGCGACTATCTCCAGCTCATCTCCGCGTGCAATTTTCCGCGGCTTCTCGCCGGCGTGAACTCCCTTTTCGACGCCGGCTGCGGTCTCGGAAAATTTCCCTCTCTTCTGGCGCCGTCGCTTGAAGATTTCTCCGGATCTATCGATTGCGATTTTCTCGACCCTTCCGCGCACTGCATCGACCGGTTTGCGCGCAGCGCTCCGCATCCCTTTGCTCCGCGGCAGGGCTTCGCGACAACGATCGAGGCTTTCACGCCGCAGCCGGGCCAAAGCTACGATCTGGTCTGGGCCCTGCAATCGATTTATGCCTGGGACCGGGAGCGCTTGGCAGCGTCGCTTGCGAAATTGCGGATGCTGGCCGGCGAGAGGGGCGGCATACTTGTTTTTCAGGCTGCCCGCAGCGCCTTCTACCACCGCTTTTACAACGCCTACCGCATTGCCTTTTCGCCGCGGACGCCGGCCTATATCACGGCCGAGGAGGCATGTGACGCCCTCGGGTTCGACGCCTGCCAAACCCGCATCTTCCACGTCGACCACGTGATCCCGGCCGGTGACAGGGCATTGCTCGAGGCCTATCTGCGCCAGCTTTGTTTCGATACCGGGATCACCCTCAAAGCTATCGAGGAATGTCCCGCGACGGCCGCGCTGCTCGATCGCCATCGCGGCGAGGGAGAATACAGATTACCGCAGGAAGTCTGGCTGATCGGCGACGGCAACATATTGGATGCGCTCGCCGGCTGATCGGACCGGCCCTGGGTTTCCAGGCCTGCGCGATATCGTCGCCGGGTGTCGCTGTCAGCCCGATTTGCGCTAAGATTGGCGGGCATGGGCAAGGTATCGTCAAGCAAGGGTTCGGACCTGGCGGCTTTTGCCGTCCCCGTCGCGCGCCTGAGGCGGCGCTGTGATCCGGCCGCGTTCAGCTTTGCGACAACGGCGGAACTGGAGCCGGTCAGCGGTCTGGTGTTTCAGGAGCGCGCGCTGGCCGCGATCAAATTCGGTGCCGGCATCGAGCAGGCCAGCTTCAACCTGTTTGTTCTGGGCCCCCCCGGCTCCGGCAAGACGAGCGCGGTGCGTGCCTTCCTGGACGACAAGGCGGCTGGTGAAGAGAGGCCCTGCGACTGGGTCTACGTCAACAATTTCAGCATATCGCACAAGCCCAAAGCGATAGCTCTGCCCAGAGGCCGGTCGCGGCAACTGTCTCAGAGCATGGTCGATATGATCGACGAATTGCGCTCCGCGATTCCGGAAATGTTCGTGGCCGAGGAATATCAGAGCCGCCGGCGCGCGGTAGACGAGAAACTGCACGGCTCCCAGGCGGAGGCGCTCGAAGCGCTGAACAAGAGGGCCGAAGCGGAAAGTATTGCAATTCTTCGCACGCCGCTCGGTTTTGCCATGGCGCCGGCGGAAGATGGCAAGGTTGTAAAACCCGAGGCGTTCAACACGCTTCCCGAGGCCGAGCGCACGGCGATACAGGAGAAAATCGAGGGACTTCAGAAGGAACTCCGGGCGATCCTCGAAAAAGCGCCGCGCGTGGAAAAACAGCGCCGTCAGCGCATTCGGGCGCTCAACGAGGAATTTGCGGAAGTTGCCGTGCGCCAGGCGCTGATAGAGGTGGAGGACGCCTTTGGAGATGTTGCGGAGATACTCGATTATCTGAAGGAAGTGGAAAAGGACCTGATCGCGAATGTCGCCCTGTTTCTTGGCGATGAGGGCGAAGGCGGCGACATCGTCGCGCAGCCTCTCGACAGTGCGCGCGACGCCAGGTTTCGCCGTTATATGGTGAATGTCGTTATCAGCGACGGCGGTGACGGGGAACAAGGCGCGCCAATCCTCGAAGAAAGCAATCCGACCCTCGGCAATCTTGTCGGGCGGATCGAGCATATTTCCCAGATGGGCACCCTGGTCACCGACTTTCTGCTGATCAAGCCCGGTGCATTTCACAAGGCGAATGGCGGCTATCTGCTGCTCGACGCGCGCAAGG
>JAJFHO010000203.1 GCA_021775575.1 Hyphomicrobiales bacterium | reverse complement strand
GTCATGTCTTGCAAAATTCATTTTCGGGTGCCTCTGGCAGTCGTGGCGGTCGCCGCGTGCGTGAGCGTCCCGCCGTTCACGGGCGCCGCAGCCCACGACAAATCGCCGCGTGCCGACGGCCATGGGCCGATCGGCGTGATGGGCGAACACCGCCACGGCAAAGGCGGTTTGATGTTTTCCTATCGCTATATGCGCATGGAGATGGAGGGCAATCTCATCGGCGATAGCGACGTTTCGCCGGAAACTATCGTTACCACCATACCCAACCGCTTTTTCGGAACGCCCGGACAGCCGCCGACGCTCCGCGTCGTCCCCACCGAAATGCGCATGGACATGCACATGTTCAGTGCGATGTACGGCCTGAGCGACCGCGTCACGATCATGGGCATGGCGCCCTATATCAGGAAAGAGATGGACCACATCACTTTTCAGGGCGGGGCGGGGACTACCCGGCTGGGAACATTCACGACCAAATCGTCAGGGGTCGGCGATATCTCGCTTACCTCCATCGTCGGGCTTTTCGATGATAAATCGTCTGATGGCGCGGTCCACGTCAATCTGTTGCTCGGGGTCAGCGCGCCAACCGGCTCGATCACCGAGCGGGCCACCGTGCTGGCGCCGAATAACACACGTCCCAACTTGCGCTTGCCCTATGCCATGCAAAACGGATCGGGGACATGGGATCTGCTTCCCGGCATCGTTGCGACGAAACGGCAGGGCAATCTCTCGCTGGGTGGCCAATATCGCGGCTGGATACGGCTCGAGGACGCCAACGACGAGGGTTATGCCCTTGGCGACATTCACCAGGCGACGCTGTGGGCCCAGTATCAGTGGGCGCAGTGGGTCAGCACGTCCTTGCGCCTGACCGGCCGCACGCAGGATTCCATCGACGGGATCGATCTCAATATCGTCGCGCCGGTGCAGACCGCCGACCCCGATAACTATGGCGGCGAGCGGGTCGATCTGTCGTTCGGCGTCAATCTTGTCGGACAGCGGGGCGCGGTGTGCGGCCATCGTCTGGCGGCCGAATTCGGCGTCCCCATCTACCAGAAGCTGAATGGCCCGCAGATGGAGGTCGACTGGATGTTCACGCTCGGCTGGCAGAAGGCGCTCGGCGATTGCTGATTTCAGGTTTCAACGCCGGGAGGACTGTTGCCTCCCGGCGCAGTTTTATATCCAAGAGGTGTAAACCGGATGACGAAAATGATGAAATTGACGCGGTTATCGGCAGTGTCGGCGCTGGCCTTCGGGTTGCTGGCGTCGGCCGGCGCCGCCAAAGAGTACAAGTCGGGGCCTTTGACCATCGATCACCCCTGGACACGCGCGACGATCGGGCAGATGGCAACTGGAGCGGCATTTATGACGATCATGAATGCCGGTCCTGCCGGTGACAGGCTGCTGTCGGCGGCGAGCGCGGCGGCCGAGAAGGCTGAGTTGCACACCCATATCAAGGATGGCGACATCATGAGGATGCGCCGCGTGGAGGGCGGTGTCGCCATTCCAGCCAATGGTATGGCCGAGTTCAAGCCAGGCGGACTTCACATTATGCTTTTCGGCCTGAAGAAACCGCTGAAGGAAGGCGATCTGATTCCCATGACGCTCACCTTCAGGAATGCCGGTGTCGTGAACATCGAGGTGAAGACACAGAAGCTTTCGGCGCCAGCGCCCGGCGCTCACAATCACAAGCACAAGCATTGAATATCCCGGGGCTCTGGATTGAGCCCCGCCGCGTCAATGTTTCGATGAACGGGCCGTTCGCTCCAATCACCGCCCATGGCTCGCGAAGCAAACCGCTGCCTACGCGGCGGCGGTTTGCCCCGCCCTGCCATGGCGTCGCTCCGGTCCCCTGTAATCGGGGTTGTCGCTCTCGCGGCGATCGGCTGGTCCCTCGCGCAAGCCTTTCAAGAACCGGGAAACCTCGCTACTCAGATGCTCAGATTGCCTCGAGAGCTCGGTCGCGGCTGCCGTTACCTGGGCAGACGCGGTGCCCGTTTCCTGCGAGGCCTGGGTCACGCCGGTGATATTCTGCGAGACCTCCTGCGTGCCGGAGGCAGCCTCCTGAACGTTGCGGGCGATCTCCTCCGTTGCAGTCCCTTGCTCCTGCATTGCCGAGGCTATAACCGCAGAGGTTTGGTCGACTTCCTTGATGACGCTTCCGACCTCTCCCATGGAGGACACGGCCTGTCTGGTCGCCTCCTGGATATCCTCGATATGTCCGGTGATTTCTTCCGTTGCCTTGGCGGTCTGATTGGCCAGTTCCTTGACTTCCCCGGCGACAACCGCAAATCCCTTGCCGGCCTCGCCGGCACGGGCGGATTCGATAGTCGCGTTGAGCGCCAGCAAGTTGGTCTGGTCGGCGATGTCGGAAATCATCGAGATGGCCTGGCCGATCTTATCCGCCGTTCTCGTGAGGGTCGACATCTGCTCACCGGTTTTGTCCACCTCGCTGACCGCTTTGCGGGAAGATTGGGAGGCCTCCTTCACCTGTCTGTTTATCTCGCCGATGGAGTGGGACATCTCCTCGGTCGCGGCGGCGACGGCCTGAACGTTGGAGGTGGCTTCTTCAGAGGCGGCGGCCACTGCATTGGCCTGATTGGCGGTTTCCTCCGAGATGCTCGACATCGATTGCGATGTCGCGTTCAGCTCTGCCGATGATCCCGACACCGTCTCGACGATTTCGCCAATACTCGTCTCGAACCGGTCGGCGACCTCGAGCAGAGCCCGGTGGTTGTCTTCCTCGGTTTTTTTATTCAAGGCTTCCTTTTCCGCCTCGATTTCCCTGTTGCGCCGTTCTTTTTCTTCTTCGGTTTTTTGCCTCAAGGCTTCCTGCTCCTGCTTCAAGGCTTCCTGCTCCGCCTCAAGCTCCTTGTTGCGGATCGCGCTCTGTTTGAAAGTTTGGACAGCTGCGGACATCTCGCCAATCTCGTCCTTGCGGTCTTGCGCCGGGACTTCCGTCTCCAAATCACCATCGGCGAGGCGCCGCATGGCTACTGTCATTCCGTTGACAGGCTTGGAAACCGAGCGAGCCGTGAGCAGCGCTATGGCCGAGCTGAGACCGACGCCGAGCGCCAGCAGGATCCACTGGGTCGTTAGAAGCCAGGAGGTTTTCCGGGCGCCGATGGTCGCATCCGCGAGCATGAGCGATCTCTGGTTGGCGACCATGCCGCCCTGGCGCGAACCGTCTTCGCGTTTGGCGCCTTCAAGCGCATCAAGCAGCTTTGCGGCGCGCGGCGCAGCTTCCATCACGAGCAGGTAATTCGCCATATTCCATTTTTCGGAACCGCGGACTTCAAACATTTTTGCGGGAAGCGGCGCAAATTCCTTGCGCGTCTTCGAGAATATCTCGAAAGCTCTCCTTTGTGGCCTCGACATCATGTCGGCGGCTTCTTGCAGATCGGCAAACCTGCGCTCATTCTTTGCCCAGAGCGTGTTGAATTTCTCGACGAACTTCGCTTCGCCTGTCAGCAAGTAAGCGCGGATGTTCGCAAGCGAAAGGCCCAGCGTGCCCCGAACGTCCGCCATCATGCCCAGTATTTGGACCCGGTCGCCGTTCGACGTTTGGCCAGAGCCGGACGCCAGCTCCAGATCGATTATTTCTGTAATCTTCGCGCTCATGACGGCTGCGTGCGGCGCCGCTTCATCGATCAGCATTTTGGTGGCCGGCTGTTCATCCCGCGACCGGGCGATCTGCTCGACCTTGGCCTGAGCTTGCTTGAATTCATCGAGAACCGCCTTCAATCCGGACCAGGCTTCGACATTTTCCGGATTGGACCAGCGGGTCGATAGCTCATCCATCTTCCCGGAAATCTCCGATATCTCTTTCCAGATCGCCGCTCGCTCGGTCCTGAACTCCCGTTTTCCCGTCAGCATCCAGCCGCGCAACGCCGCCAACGATGCATTGATGGCATTCGTCAAGCTGCTGCTTGCCTGTGCCGTCGGTGCCCGCAATTCCACGATTTGGTCTGTCAGTTGCTTGGATTGCCTGACTTCCCAAACCGTCACTAAAACAGACACGGCAAGGATGAGGACAACAACCGAAAATCCGCCAACCAGACGGTGAGTAATCTTGATTCCGGAAAATGCTATTTTTTTCATGAGAGAACCTTCGGTCGAGAGTTATGTGTATAATTACTTGTAAGTATCTGGAGCTAATATGGTTAATTTTGTGCAAAACAACTAAAAGTGGCAAATAACACTTATAAGTAGTGTTTTTACTGTAGTTGTTTATGTTCACGTTCACTTTCTTGCGGCATGGGTTAGCTGGATGCCTGCCATGCTGCTGATTCGCGCTGAACTGCAATCCGGCGCTCAAGCCCGGTCCATTAGCTGTATTTTCGGGAAGCAAGTTGAAAAAAAGGGCCGGGTCTCTTGCGAGGCCCCGGCCCTTAACTCACTGATTGCGTCCGGGAGGAGAGGGCGCAACAGTTTCCGAGGCCTTGTCGGCCAGCGGTTTTTAGAAGACGTCACAGGGAGGGTAGTTCAGTCTTCTGCCGCTTTTTTCGGTCAACCTGAATCTAGGGGTTATATTGCACTGCAACAAGTGGTGGGGACGCATAGCAGCCATGCAAATATGCATAGCTTGGCGTCATAGGCTGCGGGTGTTGTGCTCAAAATGACCAGGCGCTGGCCTTCGAGACCAGGAAATCCCGGAAAACAGCGACGCGTTTCGAAGCCTTTGCCGCTTCCGGATAGACAAAATAGGTGTCGAAGTCGGGCAATTCCACGCTCGTGAGAACCTGTACGAGACCGGCTTCGTCACGGGCCATATAATCGGGCAGAATGGCAAGACCCACGCCGCGCAGGCAAGCCTGCTTCAGCGCGTACATATTGTTGACCCGAAGCACGGCGGACCGTTTCTCGCTGCCCTCGAGACCCGCCGTCTCCAGCCAGTTGATGGCGTGGATTTGCGGCGGTACGGTCCCACCGAACGCCAAAATCCGATGATTATCGAGGTCCGACAGGTTGGACGGAGTCTTGAAACGGCGCAGATAGTCGCGCGACGCATAAACATGCAGGTGGACGGTGAATAACCGCCTCTGGATCAGCTCACCCTGGCTCGGCGGCATCAGCCAGAGGCCGACATCGGCTTCGCGCATGGTCAAGTCGAGCTGGTCATATTCCAGCATCAGCTCAACGCGTATGTCGGGATAAAGGTCGATAAACTCGACCATATGCGGCGCCAGCCAGGTCGAGCCGAGCGCCACTGTCGTGGTTACCCGCAGATCGCCCGATGGCTTGGTCTTCGAATCGGCCAGCCGGGTCTCGGTCATTTGCAGCTTCTGGAATACCTCATGCGCGGTGCGGTACAGCAGCTCGCCCTGTTCAGTCAGCACCAGGCCGCGCGCGTGCCGGTGAAACAACGGCACATTGAGATCCTTTTCAAGCGCGCCGATCTGGCGGCTCACGGCCGACTGGCTCATAGTCAGCTTCTCACCCGCATGCGTGAAGCTGCCGGCTTCCGCCGCCTCGTGGAAAATTCTGAGTTTGTCCCAGTCCATGGACTCAATCCTTCCGGCTCGACCCGCGCCGCGAGCAGGCACGCCAATGCGGTCTCGAGGGACTATTCGATCATCGTCCTTCGAGGCACCCGCCTCCTACGCGCCCCGGTGTGCGGGAACCAACGTTGGCAAGCGAGGCGTACTACTCTGCCGCTTGCACGTGCGCTTCCCGTTCGGCCAGGTGCTTTTCCGTCTCGAGCGCCGCCATGCATCCCAGACCGGCCGCCGTCACCGCCTGACGGTAAATATCGTCGGTAACATCGCCGGCGGCGAAGACGCCGGGGATTGCGGTCTGCGTCGAATTCGCTTCAGTGACGAGATAGCCGCCCTGTTTGGTTTCAAGCTGATCGGCGAAGAGCTCGGCGGAAGGCGAGTGGCCGATGGCAATAAAAATTCCATGTGCCGGCTTTTCGGAAACGACGCCGGTTTTGACATTCTTCAGTTTCGCTCCGGTGACGCTCGGGGGATCCTGCGTGCCGACGACTTCCTCCAGCACGGTGTCCCACATCATCTCGATTTTTTCGTGCTTGAGCAGACGGTCCTGCAGAATTTTCTCCGCGCGCAGCTCATCGCGTCTGTGCACGACCGTGACCTTCGAGGCGAATTTGGTGAGGAACAGCGCTTCTTCGACTGCCGTGTTGCCGCCGCCGATCACCAGCACCTCTTTCTCGCGGTAGAAAAACCCGTCACAGGTGGCGCAGGCGGATACGCCGAAGCCCTTGAATTTTTCTTCCGAGGCAAGCCCGAGCCACCTGGCTTGCGCGCCGGTGGCGATGATCAGCGCGTCGCAGCTATATTCGGTGCCGCTGTCGCCCTTCATCTGGAAGGGCTGGCGCTTGAGGTCGACTTCCAGGATCGTGTCGGTGATTATCTCGGTGCCGACATGTTCCGCCTGCGCCTTCATCTGCTCCATGAGCCACGGTCCCTGGATCACGTCGGCAAAGCCCGGATAATTCTCCACATCCGTAGTGATGGTCATCTGCCCGCCGGGCTGTAACCCGGCGATTATGACCGGCTTGAGCATGGCGCGTGCCGCATATATCGCCGCCGTGTAGCCGGCTGGCCCGGATCCGATGATGATGACTTTTTCGTGCCGTACGCTCATGTCTCGCGCGTCCCTTTAGATATTTATCGGATGTCTTAGCAGATTCGGAAGAATTCAACTCCGTCACGGAAATAGGGCGGCGCGCCGTGCATGGCAAGCGCAAGGATTTGGATTGCCTGCCAGGGCTTGACTGAATCGGGCGCATGCGCGTTGAGTGTCATCATTGTGATCGCTAAATATCGATTGCCACAGTTTGGGAGGACAGGTGCCGTGCGGTTTGCAGGAATATCCCGGTTTTTCGTGCTTTTGCTCATCGTTCCCGGCCTATTTTTCTGGCCGGATCAGGGACATGCGGCCGAGCAATCCAAGGTCATGCTCGTTCTTGATGCGTCCGGCAGCATGTGGGGGCAGATCAAGGGGACCTCCAAAATCGTTATCGCGCGCCAGGCCGTGAAGGGTCTGCTCGCCAGCTGGGACAAGGATATCCAGCTTGGCTTGAGCGCCTATGGCCACCGGAAAAAGGGCGACTGCGACGACATTCAGACCATCTATCCGGTTGCTCCGATCCGGCCCGAACCCATTCTTCAGGTCGTCAACTCGCTCAAACCGAAGGGCAAGACGCCCTTGTCGGAGGCGGTGCGCCGCGCGGCGCAGGAGTTGAAATTCACCGAAGACAGGGCGACGGTCATTCTTGTCAGCGACGGCAAGGAGACATGCAAGGCGGACCCTTGCGCGCTGGGCCGGGAGCTTGAGGAGCTGGGCGTCGACTTCACGGTTCATGTGATCGGTTTCGACGTCGCCAAAAAGGAACAGGACGGCTTGCGCTGCCTGGCTGAGAATACCGGCGGCCTGTTTCTCCCCGCCCAGAATGCGCCCGAGCTGAACTCCGCGTTGTCGAAGGCGGTGACCGCCGTCAAGGAGGAGCCGGTGAAGGTGGCCGCCAAACCGGCCCCGCCGCCCAAGCCCGCGCCTGAGCCGAAAGACGTCGTGGAGCCGGGGCACCGTTTCGCGGCCATCCTGAGCGATGGCGACGACCCGGTGACCCGCGGTATGCGCTGGGATATCTACGAGGCAAAACAAAATCCGGACGGCAAGCGCAAGCACATCAAGGGCGGGTATGACGCGCAGCCGAAATTCGTCCTCAACGCCGGCAAATATCTGGCTGTCGCCAAATATGGCAGCGCCACGGTTTCTGAAGAATTCGATGTCGCCTCGGCGGACGAGGTGAAAGAGCATGTGCTGGTTCTGAATGCCGGGCGCCTCGCGCTCCAGGCGGCGCTCACCGAAGGCGGAGAGGTCATCAAGAAAGGCATGCGATGGGACGTATACCACCCCGAGAAAGACGCCGACGGCAAGCGCCGGCACATCATCGGAAATTACGACCGCACGCCGCTCTTCAATCTGCCGGCGGGCAGCTATTTCATCGTCGCCAAGCATGGCAATGCCAATGTCTCCGGCGAAGTTGACGTCAAGCCCGGCGAGCGCACCGAGCGCACATTCGTCCTGGGCGCCGGCATCGCCGCTTTTTCCGCCAGCTATACGCAAGGCGGCAAGGTCATTGCAAAGGGGATGCGCTGGGATGTTTACGGGCTTGAGAAGGATCTCGACGGCAAGCGCCGGCACATCAACGGCAATTATAACGCAAAGCCCAAATTCAATCTGCCGGCGGGGCGCTATTACGTCGTCGCCAAACGGGGCAATGCGACGCTCGCCCGGGAGATTGAGGTCACGGCGGGGAAACGGACCGACACGCAATTTGTTATGAGCGCGGGCCTGCTGGCGCTCTCAGCCACTTTGACGCCGGGCAAGGATCCGTTGAAGAAAGGCATGCGCTGGGATGTCTATTCGATCGAGAAAGACCTGGAGGGCAAGCGCCAGCACATCAACGGCAACTATGACGCCAAGCCGGTCTTCGCGCTGCCCGAAGGCAAATATCATGTCGTCGCCAAATCCGGCCAGGCGGTAAAGGCGGGCGAAGTCGAGGTCAATGCGGGCAAGCGCAGCGAATCCGAATTCGACCTCAATGCCGGCAGGGTGAAACTGGTCGCGCTGGGGAAAGGCGGCGGCCAGATCAAGAAGGGCGTGCGCTGGGATATCTATTCGGCGGAAAAGGACCTTGAGGGCAAGCGCAGGCATTTCGTTGGCGGCTACAGCGCCGCGCCGATTTATACGCTGAATGCCGGCGACTATCTGATTGTCCTGAAACTCAAACCGGCGACAAAAGAGCAGAAGCTGACCGTCAAGCCCGGCGACAGCCGGCAGGTCGAGGTGACGCTGGAGTGAGGGTTGCGTGCGGAGCGGGCGCGGGCTCGCCGATCGCTTCGCACCTGAAACCGCAGCGCCTCTAACCCGATGCGGTGAGCTTTTTCATCTTGGCGGAGAGGGAGTGACGCAGCTTGTGGAAACCGCGCGCGCCTTCCGACACCATCCAGTTCATCTGGATCGAGCAGCGCCGGCCCTCGAAGGGTCCGTGGCCGTGCCAGGAATTTTCCGAGCGGCGGAACACCAGCAGCGTGCCGTTGTCGGGCGGCACTTCCTCGGCATATTCGTTCAGATCCTTGCCATTCCTGAGCATGCGCAGCTTGCCGCCCTCATGGCTCCAGTCCTGGTTGAGATAGAGCAGGACGGTGATGATCTTGTCTTTTGAATCGGTGTGGATCTTGCCGTCGGTTTTGCGGCAATAGCCGCGCAGCGAAAACATTTTCGGCTGTCCTTCGAGAGCGACTCCGAATTTCTCCGCGATGGCCTGCTCGAATGCGGGCCCGTCCATCTCATCGATCAGAGCCTGGACGGCGGGCGGGACATCGACGCTGTCGAGCGGATAGGAGCCGCCCTTCAGGGCAGGATAATCGGCAATGATGTCGCTCAGGCTGCCTGGGGAAAGAAAGCCGGGCACGATCGTATAGTCGAACGGGTCGGAGCGCCGCTCGGCCTCGTTCAGGCGGTCGATATTCAAATGCCCCATGTCATACGCTCCTGCTCGCTCCGGTCGTTTTTTCCTGCCATCGCCATTCTATTTCGGCGGCGATTTGCGCGGCGGAGTCTAGCGGCGCATAGCTCCAGCATTCAAGGCTGTCGAAACGCTCAGGCAACCGTCTCGTTGCGCCATATCGCCGCAAAGATTCGTGAAAACGGTTGAATTTGTCCGATCCGCCTTCCGGCTCGAAAACATAAACGGGCTTTCCCGTAGCGCAAGCCTCACCGGTGATATTCACCGAATCCGCGGTGACCGCGAATATCTCGCCCTGGGCGAGGAACTGCTCGTAGGGGTTGTCTCCCTTACCCTTCCACACGATGCGCTTGGAGCCTTTCGTCGCTTCCAGAACGGCATCCAGCAGGGCCGGAGGGGTGCGCCGGGAGGCGGATATCATGAAGCTGGTTTTCAGTTCGCTCAGGGAGGCGAGGGAACCGGCGAGCGAGCGAACAGCCGTTTCGGGAAAGGTGTAGATCGCGTTCGGACCGCCGAGAATAACGCTTACGCGGGTGCCGGGCAGGGCGGCGATTTCGGGCGGCTGGGACTTGCGCAGGTCCGCAAGCCTCTCCGGCGGGAAGCTGTGCGGTGCGGTGAGGGTATGAATGACATTTCCACCCGTGAGCCGGTCATGGCGCGGCACCGCGATCAGATCGGCCGTGCCGGGCCCGGTGCGCGGGTCCTGGATAACCACCGTAAAGGTTTTTGGCGATGCCTTGCGCACGGCCCGGATCGCCGGGATGCTCAGACGGCCCGTGGCGAGCGCAATGTCGGGCCAGGGCGGCGCGAACTGGCCGCTTGGCTTGCCAAAATGCTCTTTCGGATCGATCGGCGCCCAGGGCGCGAGCAATCGCCATAGCCCGCGCGGGGCGACCCGTTTGACCTGGTAGTCGAGGCCCAGCGCGCGGGCAACGCCGACGACCTGAACCTCCATCCCGGCCTTGCCGTCGGTGATGACCCAGGCGCTGCGGCCGGTCAGCGCGCGCGCCGTGCCGGCGTTTGGGGCGCGGCCGGTCTCGCGGCGGTTCTCGGGATTGTCAGGATTGCGCACGTTATTCCGTCCAATTTGGTAATTCAAGAAAATCGCAATGGTTTATTTATTGCGGAAACATTCCTGGAAACGTTATTTTATTGCGCGAAGGCATTCAGCCCCTCTAAACTTTGCACCCGGACAGCTTTTAGCGGGTGGACCGGACGGCGTCCATTCGGGATTGGCCAGCGGACAGGCGGCAGAAACATATGATCAAAGTGCGGCTCGACAAGACAGACTGGCGGCTTCTGGCCGAGCTCCAGAAGAATGGCCGGATTACCAATGTGGAGCTGGCCCGGCGGGTCGGACTGTCCGCGCCGCCCTGCCTGCGCCGGGTCCGGGCGCTGGAAGAGGCCGGCATCATCGAGGGCTATTGCACGCTGATCGATGAAAAGAAGATCGGCTTCGACGTGACCGCCTTCGCCATGGTCGGACTGCATTCGCAGGCCGAGGCGGATCTGGTGGCGTTCGAGGAGCGCGTTCGCTCCTGGCCGGTTGTGCGCGAGTGCTACATGCTTTCCGGCGAAGTCGACTTCATACTGAAATGCGTTGCCCGAGACCTGGCGGCATTCCAGGAGTTCATTATTCAGGAACTGACAGCCGCGCCGAACGTGGACAGCGTCAAAACAGCGCTCGCCATCCGGCGTTCGAAACTCGAACCCGGATCGCCGATCCCGCAAGATTGAGTGATTATTCCAGGATGTTTCCGGCATAGGCCTGTCCCCGCGCGGACGAGGCTGGAAAGGCGTTATCCGTCTTTCAAAAACGCGCCGGAACAAAAGACGCTAAAGCATCGCCACCGGCTGCGGGGTCAGGGTTGAACTGGCCGGCAGGGCGCTAATTTTTCTTATTGGCGAATTGAATAATGCGTTTGGCGGTGTGCGTCTGCATCGCCTCGTAACGCTTGAGCATCGCCACGATGTCGATCTTCTCTTCGCCATTCTCTTGGTTCACCGAGTCCCGCACTTTCAGCAGCTCGGTGAATGTGCCGTTAGCAAACCCGTTTGCCTTGCTGAGAACCATCAATGCGGACAAATCGGCGCCCAGCAGGCAATGTTCGATCACCGGTGACTCCAATTTGGTCAGCTTCGCCATGCAGGTAACGGTTTCCGGGACCATCCTGCCCCTGGCGAGCTTTATGAGATTCTTCTCGCAAGCGTATGAATCGCGGATCGGATCGAAGATGATAGGCCCGTCATCTTCTTCGCAGTTATCCGCCGGCGAGCTATCTGCCGGATTGTCGCCGCCGTCGGTTTCCGGCTCGGCGGCAGGCTCCTTCTCCGGCGCGGAGTCATCATCGGCGGCCTTGGTTCCCGCCGGCGCGTCCTTTTCGGTCGGTGCGCCCGCATTTTCGTCGATAAAGATCTGGTCCTTCACAAAAGACATGAAGCGATTGAAAAGATTTGGACTGAGTTCCGATCGCAGCCCGAGGACGAATTTTAATTCGTCGTCCTTTTCGGCATAGTCAAGCAATTGGGAAATACTCTCGGCGGAAAATTCCGCACTCGAATTTTGTGTAACCGCGACGTGAACAAGAGTCTGTCCCCGGGCGACCAGAATGTCCGTAATCGCGGGCGGCAGCCGTAAACGGTGGGCCATTGCCAACAAATGATCCTGGCCCAGTTTTTTCGCCAGGGTCACCAGGTCATTTTCACTGAGAGAGGAGGAGTATTGGAGCACCGGGCGGGCCACAAAAATGGTGTCGAAAGCGAGGCGTCGCATGAGACGGCACGGCGCATGGTCGCAAAGTGCGAGTTTTCCGGCCAGTTCTGCTCGCGTTTTTTCGTTGTCGCCGGGGCTAAAGGCAAGCCGTTCCAGAACGACGCCGAAGGCTTCGGTATCGCTTGCGGACCGGCGGCCCTCGGACAGGAAATAGAGATCCAGCACCCGGCTCAACAGGTCCGGGTTTCCACTGTTCGTCTCGCCGAGTGTCTCAATCAGCGACTGAACCATGCCTTCCATAACGAGTTATCCATAACTTGCTGAATCTGAGCCGAACTCAAACGGTAAATTGAAAAAGTACCTAAGTGAGATTTCTCATTCGGGATTCAACATTGTCCTTTTAGCTGGCCTGTTTCTTGGCGGCCTGTTCTTCTGAGTGCAGTTTCAACCGTACGGTTAGAAAACGCATGACGCGTTCGGCCGTCCTGGGCGAAAGCGCATCATAGTCGCGCGCGGCCTGCGCCAGCGCGCTGGACTGCAGCGCGCTGTCCTCCCTTCGGATTTCGACCAGCGCCAGAAATGTGGAGCTGCTGAAACTGTTCGACTTGCAGAGTATCGCGAGCGCGGGAAGTTCAGCCTTCAGGACACATTGGGACACAGACCCATTATCAAGCCCGGTCATCAAGCCCAGGCAGTGAACCAGGTCAGGCAACCGCTTCTCGCGCGCCAATCGGGCAACAATCTCTTCGTTGAGGCCGTCGGAGCGATGCAGTTTGTCAAACTCCGCAATTGATTCCTGGCAATAGTCGAGATCGATGTCTTCCGCGCATCGGTCGATCATTTCTCCGACGAATTGCCCATCCAGATCGGGGTGTGAGTCCATGAACTCCGATTTCATGCGGCCGGAGACCTTGGTCTTGATCTTGTTCATGATGTGCGCCGGAATGTCGCTGCGCGAGCCCAAGGCATCGACAAGTCCGGAATTCTCGTCTGCGCGGCCGACGATTTTTTCAAAGCTTTTGTTGGAGATATCCGCGCCCTGGTTTCCGGTAAGCCGGATAACGGCGCGCTCGTTGCCGCGCTCGACCAGTTCGCTGGAAACACCTTCCGAGACCGAATTTCGGCCGGCGATCGAAAACAGATGATCCTGGGAACGATTGCGAATGACACTGAGCAGATCGCCGTCCTGCAAGACCGTCGAGCGTTCCAGAACCGGCCGCGCGATGTCGATTTCATCGTTTGCAAGGCGGACAATGAGCTGACGTGACACCTTGGGCGCATCGCAAATCTTCTGCGCAAGGTGGACCCGCGCTTCAACCTCCAGCTCGTAGGCGACGCGCTCCATCACATCGCTAAAGACCAGTTGGTCAGACTCGTTTTGGTCGTCTTGGGTAACGAGGAAAATATCCGTTACGGCATTAAGCATTTCGCGCCGCTTGTCACTCGACGTCTCCTGAGCAAGAATTTCGATCTCACCCAGGGTTACTTGCGTGTGGACCATGCCCATTAGCTCCCGACCAGCGTATCCTTCAATCGCTGGCTGAGGAGCCTACTCTTTTCTCTCTAATAATCCGCTAATCGGGGCTGCCGTTCGCCCCGTCGCAAGCACGGGCGTGACCTATGCCTAACAGGTTGTTAAAGCGCAGTATTGTTGGCAGAGGGCAAAAGGTCAGTTGAAATTGACTTTGAGAATTTCGTAACACTTGCCGCCGCCGGGTGTCGCAACTTCGACAGTATCTCCAACGCTCTTGCCGATAAGGGCGCGGGCGATCGGTGAGGTTATGGAGATTTTCGCTTGTTTCACGTCTGCCTCGACCTCGCCGACGATCTGATATTTGGCTTTTTCTTCAGTATCTTCGTCCACAAGGACAACGGTAGCTCCGAATTTCACCTGGTTGCCGGAAAGTTGGGAGACGTCGATGATGTCGGCGCGGCTGAGTTTGTCTTCAAGATAGGCTACCCGGGCCTCGGTCATGCCCTGCTGCTCCTTGGCCGCGTGATACTCGGCATTCTCCGAAAGGTCGCCATGCTCGCGCGCTTCGGCGATCGCCTTGATGATCCGCGGGCGCTCTACCGTTTTCAGTTGCCTGACTTCGGCTTCCACCGTTGCGTAGCCCTGCGCTGTCATTGGCACCTTTTCCATGTTCCTAACTACCTTTCCCGCGGCGCCGGGCCTGCTTGGGTTGATGATCAAACCTAAGCTGACGCAGCAAGGCGAATTGTCGCCTGAGGGTCACGATTGGACAATCCCAAAAAAACGGATGGGCTATCGACTCACATAGCTTTGAAGCGGCGCTACCTTGAGATTGTCGGCCC
Source organism: Hyphomicrobiales bacterium (assembly GCA_021775575.1). Lineage (GTDB taxonomy): Bacteria > Pseudomonadota > Alphaproteobacteria > Rhizobiales > Methyloligellaceae > JAJFHO01. Next base: position 23,503 of record JAJFHO010000203.1, on the reverse strand, counting down.
TCACAGCCTCAATTGCCTTGGTGACGGCCATCGCACCGGCAAGCGTTGTATAGTACGGAATGTGGTAGAGCAAGGCTGTCCGTCGTATTGATGCACTGTCGGCCAGCGCCTGCGCGCCTTCGGTGGTATTGAAAACGATATCTACTTCACCATTCTTGATTGCGTCGACCACATGTGGCCGCCCCTCGAGCACCTTGTTGATCTTGGTGCAGTCTATGCCGTGCGATTCCAGATGGCGTTTCGTTCCGCTGGTGGCAATGACGTCAAAACCCATATCCCTCAACGCGCTGACGGCCGGGACGATACGGTCCTTGTCGGCATTCTTGATGGACACGAACACCGTCCCCGAGACAGGAACATTGGTTCCGCCGCCGAGCTGACTCTTCGCGAACGCAGCCGCATAGTCGGTGTCCAGCCCCATGACTTCGCCGGTCGAGCGCATTTCAGGACCCAGAATCGGGTCGACGCCAGGAAAGCGCGCGAAGGGAAATACCGCTTCCTTGACGCCCATATGTTCGAGCCTGCGCTCGACGAGTTTGAAGGATGCAAGCGGAGCGCCCGCCATCACCCGGGCGGCGATACCGGCGATTGGCAGGCCGATCACCTTGGCCACGAAGGGCACCGTCCGGCTGGCCCGCGGATTGACTTCGAGAACGAATATCTGGTCGTCTTTGATCGCGTATTGGACATTCATCAGTCCGATCACGCCGAGCCGTCTGGCGAAGGCTCCGGTTTGCTCCTTCATGGCGTCGATCACGGTGGTGCCGAGCGAATGGGGAGGCAGCGAACAGGCGCTGTCGCCGGAGTGCACGCCCGCTTCCTCGATATGTTCCATGACGCCGCAGATGAAGACGTCCTTGCCGTCCGACAGGGCATCGACATCGACTTCGATGGCATCGCGCAGATAGCTGTCGATCAGGACCGGACTGTCGCCCGAAACGATCACGGCCTCGGAGATATAGCGGTCGAGCTGGGCCTCGTCATGGACGATTTCCATGGCCCGCCCGCCAAGCACGTAAGAGGGGCGGATAACGACGGGGAAGCCGACTGTCCTGGCAATGGCGCGCGCCTCGTCGGCGCTGCGTGCGATGCCGTTGATCGGTTGCTTCAAGTTGAGCTCCTCGACCAGCGCCTTGAAGCGGTCCCGGTCCTCGGCCAGATCGATGGCGTCCGGCGAGGTGCCGAGAATGGGCACATTTTCGCGCTCCAGCACCGCTGCGAGTTTTAACGGCGTCTGACCGCCAAACTGGACGATGACGCCCTTGAGCGTCCCGTTGGACTGTTCGGTGCGCACGATTTCCAGGACGTCTTCCTCGGTGAGCGGTTCGAAATAGAGCCGGTCGGAGGTATCGTAGTCGGTGGAGACCGTTTCCGGATTGCAGTTGACCATAATGGTCTCATATCCGGCATCGGACAGCGCAAAGGCGGCGTGACAACAGCAATAATCGAACTCGATCCCCTGGCCGATCCGGTTCGGGCCGCCGCCAAGTATGATGACCTTCTCCCGGGCGGAAGGGGCGGCTTCGCAGGCGCCCGCTCCATTGAGTCCGGTCTCGTAGGTCGAGTACATATAAGCGGTCGGCGAGGCGAATTCCGCGGCGCAGGTGTCGATTCGTTTATAGACCGGACGGACGTCGAGCTGCTTGCGCCAGCGGGCAACCTCCAACGGCGCCTGTCCGGCAAGCTCGCCAAGGCGTGCATCGGAAAAACCCATCGCCTTCAGGGCCCGGGCGGCGCCGGGCGTATCGGGCAGGCCATGGTCGCGGATCCGCATTTCCATATCGACGATGGCCTGAAGCTGGTCGATGAACCATGGGTCGATCTTGCAGGACTCATGCACCTGCGTGTGATCGACGCCGAGGCGCAGCGCCTGGGCGACCTTCAAAAGCCGGTCGGGCGATGGCACGCCGAGAGCGGAGCGGATGGCATTTTTGTCGTCGTCCTGGCCCAGCCCCTCGAAGTTGATGTCGTTCAGGCCTGTCAGCCCGGTCTCCATGGAGCGCAGCGCCTTTTGCAGCGATTCAGCGAAGGTCCGGCCGATCGCCATGGCTTCGCCGACCGATTTCATCGAGGTGGTCAGATAGGGTTCGGCGCCGGGAAATTTCTCAAAGGCGAAGCGCGGGATCTTGGTGACCACATAATCGATCGTGGGCTCGAACGAGGCCGGCGTGGCGCCGCCGGTGATATCGTTCTCCAGCTCATCCAGCGTATAGCCGACCGCCAGCCGCGCCGCGACCTTGGCGATCGGGAAGCCGGTCGCCTTGGAGGCCAGCGCGGAAGAGCGCGATACGCGCGGGTTCATCTCGATAATGACGAGCCGGCCATTTTCGGGGTTCACCGCGAACTGGACATTGGAACCGCCGGTTTCCACTCCGATCTCGCGCAATACCGCGATCGAGGCATTGCGCATGACCTGATATTCCTTGTCCGTCAGGGTCAGCGCCGGCGCGACCGTGATCGAGTCGCCGGTGTGGACGCCCATCGGGTCCACATTCTCGATCGAGCAGATGATAATGCAATTGTCGTCCTTGTCGCGGACGACTTCCATCTCATATTCCTTCCAGCCAAGCACCGATTCCTCGATCAGCACTTCGCGGGTCGGCGAGGCGTCGAGACCGCGCTCGACTATTTCCAGAAATTCTTCCCGGTTATAGGCGACGCCGCCGCCGGTGCCGCCGAGGGTGAAGGACGGCCTGATGATCGCCGGCAGGCCGATATCCTTGAGTCCGGCCGTCGCTTCAGCGACGTCATGAGCGATTACCGCGCTCGGCGTCTCGAGACCGATTTTCGTCATGGCGTTGCGGAACAGTTCCCTGTCTTCCGCCTTGTCGATGACGTCGGCGCGCGCGCCGATCATTTCAACGCCATATTCTTCAAGCACGCCCATCTTGTTGAGCGACAGCGCGGTGTTGAGCGCCGTCTGCCCGCCCATGGTCGGCAGCAGCGCGTCGGGGCGCTCCTTTTCGATGATCCGGGCGACGATGTCCGGCGTGATCGGCTCGATATAGGTGGCGTCGGCCAGCTCCGGATCGGTCATGATCGTCGCCGGATTGGAATTGACCAGAATGATCCGGTACCCTTCGTCCTTCAGGGCCTTGCAGGCCTGGGTGCCGGAATAGTCGAACTCGCAGGCCTGGCCGATAACGATCGGGCCGGCTCCGATAATCAGGATCGACTTGATGTCTGTGCGTTTGGGCATGAGCGATGCGGTTTCCGCCCGCGCTTATATAGGAACCGTGCCGCGCTGCAAGCGGCATATGCCTGATCGCGCTATACAGTGTGTACCGGAGGTACCAATTGGAAGCCAGGATTGATAGGGGAGGCAACATGATTGCGGTTATTTTCGAAGTCTGGCCCAGGGACGAACACAAGAAGGAATATCTCGATCTCGCCGCCGAGATGCGCACGCTCGTCGAGCAGATTGACGGTTTTATTTCCGTCGAGCGCTTTGAAAGCATCTATGAGCCGGGAAAACTCCTGTCGCTGTCGATCTTCCGGGACGAAAAGGCGCTGGACGAATGGCGCAAGCTTGCCGCCCACCGCCGGATGCAGTCGCTCGGGCGCAGCAAACTGTTCGCCGACTACCGGCTGCGCATCGCCGGTGTCATGCGCGATTATGGCATGACCGAGCGCGACGAGGCGCCGGAAGATTCGCTTGGCGTACACAGCTAGGGAGCTGGCCAATATGGCCCCGGCACGCGCAGAGAAAAAAATCCTGTCGGATCAACTCGCCTATTACCGGGCGCGGGCGGGCGAATATGACGAATGGTTCGCGCGCGCCGGGCGCTACGACCGGGGCGACGATCATCGCCGCAGCTGGCTGGACGAGGTCGCCACGCTCGAACACGCGCTTGCCAGCGCCGCGCCCGGCGGAAGCTGTCTTGAACTCGCCTGCGGAACAGGGCTCTGGACGCGCCACCTCGCTCGGCACTTCGTTCATGTGACGGCGGTGGACGCCTCGCCGGAGGTTCTGGCCATTAACCGGGACAAGCTTGCGGCATCGGGCGCGGCGAATGTCGATTATGTTCAGGCCGATCTGTTTAACTGGGCGCCCGGAGCAACCTTCGATATGGTTTTCTTCTCCTTCTGGCTTTCCCATGTGCCCGACGAGCGATTCGAGGCCTTCTGGGCGATGGTGCGCGCCGCGCTCAATCCGGGCGCCAATGCCTTCGTCATCGACAGCCTGTATCATACCGAATCGGTTGCTCACGATCATGCTTCGCCGGCGCGCGGCGGCCTCGTCGAACGAAAATTGAATGACGGGCGCAGCTTTCAGATCGTGAAAATCTTCCACGACCCGGACAGCCTCGCCGACGCTCTCGCCGCTCTGCGCTGGAGAACGAAGCTCCGCACCAGCGGCGAATTCTTTCTGTACGGTCTGGCCCGGCCCGATCCGGGAGCCGATCTCGATGGCAGCTGGTGCAAGCCATGCATGGCGGGGGCCTGATCGCGGCGCGTTCCATGCCCGCCCTTTGCGCCGGGCCGTGAAATAGCGCGCGGCGGCTCTGTCGATCAGCCGCCGCGCTCCACGTCCGTCAGGCCGCCTTTCGGAACATCTCGGGGATCGTGGCTTGAAAGCTCTCCCGCTCGGAGAAGGTATCTATGAAACGTCTGACGTTGGGCGCCTCGTCGATCAGTCCTGGCCCCTCCGGCGTAATCGTCATGGCCGAGAGCATGGGCGCCAGTATGAAATCGTCCAGATAGGGCGTCGCTCCGTGCAGGTATGGGCCTCTCGCCAGCACCTTGTCGAAGACCGCGAGGTTGGTGCGGATGTCGGGGATCGCGGCGTCGATGGTTGCCCGGTCCGGTTCACCATTCTCGCCGCGCGGAAACACATGCTGGATGACGAAACGCGCCATCACGGGCCGGGCGATATAGTCGATCAGCGTGCTCACCCATTGCTCCATGCGGACCGCCTCGAGCGGATCCTCCGGGATGATTGCGGGACCTTCGAAAAAAGCGTCGATGTAACGCCCGATCGCCGCCGTTTCGAAGACGATCACGTCGCCGTGGCGCATCGCTGGCATCCGCCCGAAGGGGTGAATGGCGAGATATTCCTTGGTCCTCAGATCCTCCGGAATATTGGGGCCGACCGGCACCAGTTCATAATCGACGCCCTTTTCGATGCAGGCGATGCGGGCGGCGCGCACCCAATTGGAGAGGTCCATCCCGAGTAATTCGACATTTGCCATTCTTCTGTCTCCGATATTTTTAAGGGTCGGCCCAGAGGGGAGGGGCCGGCTTGAGCGCGCATTGTTGTGGAGATTAAAATATGTTCAAGAACATATTTTCGAATGGGGCTAAATTGGCGGTCACAACAGCGTTACGATCTGACGATGAGGAGTATGATTCATGCCCTATCCACCTGAACACAAAGCAAAAACACGAGCATTGATTGTCTCCAGCGCGCGCCGGCTGTTCAACCGGCGCGGCTTCACCGAAGTGTCTATCGATGAAATCATGAGCGAGGCGGGGCTCACGCGCGGCGGCTTTTACAATCACTTCACCGCCAAGGATGAACTCTATGCGGAGGCCATTCTGGATATGGCCAACAACCCGCCGAAAGAGGCATTCGATGGCGTGATGGTTGATTTTGGTGTGCCCCCGGATGTGCTGGCGAAACGGATTATCGCCAGCTATCTGTCCCGGGCGCATTTCGACGATGTCGAAGGGGGCTGCCCGATGATCGCCCTGCCATCTGACGTTGCCAGGGGCGGCGAGGCCGTCAAACGAGCCTACCGGCAAGCGCTTGGCGCGATTATCGGTATCTTTCAGGCAAGTCAGCAGACCGAAGCCGGCCCCGCCCGTTCGCGCGCCATAGCCATGGCGATTTTGTGCATCGGCGGCATGGTTCTGGCCCGCGCTGTGGATGACAGCGAGTTCAGCGACGAAATCCGGGATATCGCCCTGAAGACCGCGTTGGAAAATGGCGGCTGGAGCGACGAGGTGCCGGCGGCGGCGGAGTGACGGTGATGCGAAGCAGAAACAGAGCCATTCGTCTGTCCGTTATCGCCGGCCCGCTGCTTGGCCTTTTCTTGGCCCTTGCCGCGGCCGCGCCGGCACATGCCTTCTGCATCGAGAATGCGAGCGATACGCGGCTGTTCTTTGCTGTCTGGGTAAAGGGCAAGCGGGCGGACGGGTCCGTGCTGAGCCAGTGGCTTGGCCGCGGGGAGCGCAAGTGCCAGGCACCCCATGCCAAGACGGCCGTCCTGGAAGTCTTCGCCTTTGCCGGTCAGGATTCACTGGAAGGCTGCGACGACGAAATCGCCGGTGATGCAACCCTGCGGCTCACCGCATTCGAAGAATTTGATAATTGTATCTGGAAGAAACCGCGCTAGGGCAGCGGTTACGCTTCCGCCACGGGCGCTTCGCCCTTCGCCTCGCGGATCAGATTGACGAAACGGGTAAACAGGTAATGGCTGTCCTGCGGGCCGGGCGAGGCTTCCGGGTGATATTGGACGGAGAAGACCGGCTTGCCCTTTAGCCGGATGCCGCAATTGGTGCCGTCGAACAGCGACACATGGGTTTCCTCCAGCGTCTCGGGAAGGCTTTCGCGCTCGACGGTGAAGCCGTGGTTCATCGAGGTGATCTCGACTTTGGAGGTGGTGTGGTCCTTCACCGGATGGTTGGCGCCGTGATGACCCTGATGCATTTTGCTGGTTGTCGCGCCAAGCGCGATCGACAGCATCTGGTGGCCGAGGCAGATGCCGAAGACGGGAAGGCCCGATGCCACCAGCTTCTTGATCTCGGGCACCGCATATTGGCCCGTGGCGGCCGGGTCGCCGGGACCGTTTGAGAGGAATATGCCGTCGGGTTTGCGGGCAAGAATGTCTTCCGCGGATGTTTCGGCGGGAACCACGGTGACCTTGCATCCCGCGCTCGCCAGGCAGCGCAGGATATTGCGCTTCAGACCATAATCCACGGCGACAACATGACATTCCGGCGCTTCCTGCCGGGCGAAGCCCTTGTCCCATTCCCACACCGCCTCATCCCAGTCATAGCTCTGGCCGCAGGTGACTTCCTTCGCCAGATCGAGGCCCACGATACCGGACCAGCCGGCAGCCTGGCTTTTGAGCTGGTCAATGTCGAAGGCGCCGTCCGGGTCATGGGCGATTACCGCATTCGGCATGCCATTTTCGCGAATCCATGCGGTCAGCGCCCGTGTGTCGACGCCGCTCAGCGCAATGATCCCGCGCCGTTTCAGCCACTCGCCCAGATGCTGGCTGGCGCGATAGTTGGACGGTTCGGTTGCGCCCGCGCGCAATATGCAGCCTCGCACGCCCGAGGCGGCGGCGAGGTTGGAGGTTTCCATATCCTCGTCATTGGCGCCGACATTGCCGATATGGGGGAAGGTGAAAGTGATGATCTGCCCCGCATAGGAGGGGTCGGTGAGGATTTCCTGATAGCCGGTGATCGCGGTGTTGAAGCAGACCTCGCCGACCGCGACGCCGGTTGCGCCAAGCCCCGCGCCGTGGACCACGGTCCCGTCGGCCAATACCAGAATGGCGGTCGGCACCGGTTCGGCCCAGGCTCCGGCGGAACCGTGAGCGGCCTCGGGTGTTGAGGTGTCTGGCATGTGCAAGCCGGGTTGCGGCGCGCGGCAACAGGGCGCCCCATAGCAAATTTTGCCGGAGACTAAGGGAAGCTGCGCGCCTGGTCAACTATTTCACAAAAGTTATTCCCGTTAAATATCAGTAGCTTAGTAATGAGAAACGTGTTGCGCTGCTTGCCTCCCTTGCATTACCCTATGACCTTTCCTAATGGCGGGCACGAATATATGCGTGAAGAATTCAATGAGGCGCTGAAGGCTGCGGTCAAGGCGCAGGACAAGCGCCGAATGTCCACCCTTCGCCTCATCAACGCCGCGATCAAGGACCGCGACATTGCCGCGCGCTCCAGCGACAAGAAATGCGTCAGCGACGCGGAGGTGCTGGAGATCCTGGCCAAGATGGTCAAACAGCGCCATGAGTCGATCAGAACCTATACCGAAGGTGGCCGTCCCGAGCTGGCCCAGCAGGAGCAGGAAGAGATCGATATCATTTCCTCCTTCATGCCGAAGCAGCTTTCGGAAGACGAGATCCGCGATGCCGTAATCGAGCTGATGAGCGAGGTCGGCTGCGATGGGCTGAAGGACATGGGCAAGACCATGGGGGCGCTGAAGGAGCGTTATGCCGGGCGCATGGATTTCGCCAAGGCAAACCGGATCGTCAAGGAACAGCTCCAGGAACGCTGCGGTTAAGGGGCCTCGCGCGGCCGGTGCTCTGCAAAGGCGGCGGCTGCAGACCAATCAGGAAGCGGCCCCCAGTGAGCCCTCCACTCTGGATGCGGCGGACCGCCGCATGAAGATTTCCGGGCGCTGTTGCCTTCCGGTCACAGCATACATTCCGTATACGTGTTAAATTCCCCTACAAGAAACTGGTTTGATCGCGTGAACTCAGGGGGTGGGTCATGAAGCGGTATTTGTTATCCTTGCTGGGCATAACGATGCTGAGTGCGGCGCTGCTGCCGGCGGGCGGCGCGGTGGCGCAAGGCGACACCTGGACAGGCTGGTATGGCGGAGTTCACGGTGGCTATCGCTGGGTCGACGCCGATTTCTCAAGCCCGGCCTATACAGCGACCGTTGGAGGTTTCCTGTTCGCATTCCCGGCGCGGAACGAGAATTATGATCTGGACAGCGCCATTGTCGGATTGCAGCTCGGCTATAACAAGAAGCATCCCAATTCCAATTGGCTTTGGGGCATCGAGGGCGATTTCACTTGGGGCTGGGGCGACGACAGCGTGGCGAACTCAGGCACTCTCAACACAAATTTTCCCACGGTCGGCACCATCAATTTCCAACAGTTCAGCGAAGTTGAAGCGAACTGGCAGGCAACGCTGCGCGCCAGGCTCGGCTGGGTAGATGGCCCCTGGCTGTACTATGCGACAGCAGGTATCGCTTGGATGGACGTCGAGTGGAGAGACTCGCTCGCGGCCCAGGGCGTCCTTGGTGTCGCCGGAGCCTTCTCCTTCAATCATTCCGACGACTTCACGGTTGTGGGCCTGGCCCTTGGCGCAGGCGTTGAGAAGGAGCTGAACAATCCGCTGTGGCGGGCGCGGCTGGAATATCTGTATGAGCATTTCGGCGACAGCGAATCGGTGCGACACGGAGCGACCAATCCGGGGCAGATCGGCACTCTGGAAATCGACGACGCGCACAAGATCCGCATCGCGATCAGCCGCAAGATCGGGCAATAGGCGTCGATAGAGAGCTGCATCTTCCGGAACCGGCATCATCAAGGCCGCCCTTCGGGGCGGCTTTTTTGTGCCTCGCGGCCCCATTATTGGGAAAAATCCCCAATTCCAGGCGTCTAAAGGCTCGACGCGAGGTCTTGGGGACCCCATCTTTCCAGACAAGTCCGAGACAATGGGGAGGAGCCGCCGTGATGCCGAAATTTGTCCAGACCGTGTTCAGGAGTTTTTTCGTAACGGTCCTGATGATGGCCGCCGCAAGCCTGCCCGCGCAGGCCGCGAAGCGGGTCGCGCTTGTCATCGGCAACGACACCTATGAAAGCGTGCCGAAGCTGCAGAAGGCGCGCAACGACGCCCAGGCAATGGCGCAGGCCCTCACGAAGATCGGCTTCGATGTTATTTCCGCGCAGGATGTCGGCCGCCGGGCCATGAGCCGTGCGCTGGTCGAATTCGAGCAGAAAATCGAGGCGGGCGACACCGCGCTGCTGTTTTTCGCGGGCCATGGCTTCGCTATTCAGGGCACCAATTACCTGCTGCCCGTCGACGTCCCCGCCGCCGGGCCCGGCGAGGAGCGGCTGGTCGGCGACGCCTCATTCGCCGCCAACGGCCTTGCCGACCGGATGCGCGAGAAGGGCGCGGCGACGGCGGTGATGATCCTCGATGCCTGCCGCGACAACCCGTTCGCGGTAAAGGGCAAGCGCTCCCTTGGCGGAACCCGGGGCTTGGCGCGCATGTCGCCGTCCGAAGGCATGTTCGTGCTCTATTCGGCCGGGTCGGGACAGGCGGCGCTGGACAGGCTGGGCGACAACGATCCCCATCCCAACTCCGTCTTCACCCGCACGCTGCTCGTTGAGTTGGCCAAGACCCAGCTTTCCATGGTGCAGATCGCCAAGCGCACGCAGGCGCAAGTCAGGAAGCTCGCCAGAAAGGTCGGTCATGAGCAGACGCCGGCCTATTACGATCAGATTATCGGCGATCTTTTCCTGGTGCCCGAAGGCTCAAGACCCAAAGGCCGGGTCATTGCGGTCGAGGAAGGGGCGGGGCCCAGCGTTTTGCCCAAGCAGGGGCAGAAACTGGCCGCGCTTCCGCCGGGCATCGCTAAACCGCTGGTGAATTTCTCCCGCTCCAACGCCGGCTGGCAGGTCAACGTGTCGCTGCCCGAGGCCGCGACCCAGTTCGGCTACCGGATCGGCGAAAAGGGCGAGTTTCAGGACCCCGGCTTCTTCGACCATCTCGACCAGCGCACCGGCCAGCGCATGCCGAAGACCTACTTCATCATGCCGGGCGACCAGAACCCGACGACCATCTATGTCACCTGGCGCGACAAGCGCGGCGAGCAGGCGGATATTTTCCCGGTTCATTTCAACCCGGGCGGCGCGCTCGCCGACGGTCAGAAGAAAATCCTCGAGCAGCTCTGGACGGCGTGGCTTTCGTTTCGCGAATGGCAGGGGACAACCGTCTATTTCACCCATCTGATCAGCTATCGCTGCGGCATCAGGGAAGTACGCTACGGCTTCAATGACGCGCCGGCGGACAAAGTCTGGCCGCTGCCCGCCTGCGACCCCGCCAAGCCGCACACCGTCCCGCAAAACGCGAAGATCTACATGAAGATTCCGCGCAAGACGGCGGCCATGAGCGTGCAGCTCACCTATGCGGACGGGACCAAGTCGCAGGTGCGGCGGTTTAACGTCGTGAAGTGAGTGGGGGTGCGGTAGTCCAAGGCCGAAGGCTGCCGTTTCGACCAGATGGAAGACAAAATCCACGGGACCGGGATTGTCCTCGCTACAGTGGATTAGCCCTGATATTCGCCCGCGCTCGGCCAGCGCAATGACCTGGAGCGATTTCAGGAAAAGTGTGGGCGGTATTCCGCCCGGAAAGCGCGTTAAAACAAATAGATAGAGCATGGTCGGCGATTCAGAAATCGTCGAACCTGCTCTAGGCGGCAACGGTCTCGGCCTCTTCGCGGTCCGGCGGCCCGGCGATTGGTATGCAAACGGTGAAGATGCTGCCTTGCCCTTTTTGGCTTTCGACCGCAATCGAGCCGCCATGCAGTTCGACCACGGCCTTCGCGAGGTTAAGGCCAATTCCCGTACCGGCTATGCCGGTCGATGTCTTGGCCCGGAAGAAACGATTGAACATCTTGGGCAGGTCGTCCTCATCGATCCCGACGCCGTTGTCATGCACGGCGATGACCAAATTCTCGTCATCGCACGATCCCCTGACGGTAATGTCGGGGGCATGCGGCGAATATTTTACCGCATTCGTCAGCAGATTGCTGAACACCAGTTCGAGCGCCGCGCGATCGCCGGAGACAAAGTCGGGAACATCGCCGATATCGCAGAATATCGTGTGTTTCTCACTGAGCTCGCGCTGCCTGTCGCACACCTCAGTTATCGCTTCGCGCAGGTCGAATTTCTGAATCTCTATGTCGACCTTGCCGGCATCCATCCGGGCAGCGGTCAATGTGCTCTCCATCAAGCTTGTCATTGTCGCAACCGCCCTGCGGATGCTCATGGCCCGCGCTTCCAGTTTGTCGGGCGTCATTTGCTCTTTTTGCCGCAGAAGGCGCTGGACGGAGCCATCGATCACGGCAAGGGGCGTGCGGAATTCATGCGACGCCATGGCAATGAACTGGCGTTGTATCGCAACCAGTTCCTGCTCCTTGGCCAGAGCCTCTTCCAGTTGCTGCGTCTTGGCCCGCAGTCCCGTGGTCGCCCTCTCCACTTCCTCCTGCAACAGGTTGCGGCTTTGCAGGACTTCTTGCTGGGCGCTCTCCTCGATCGTCCGGTCCCGTCCCGATCCGCGGTATCCCAGGAACCTGCCATCGTCGTCGAATACCGGTCTGCCGCTGATCGTCCAGTAGCAAGTATCGCCGTGCTCGTTGGCTACCTTGTACTGGAAATCCTTGAATGCGCGCCGGGCGTCGAGATCGGCTTGGTGATCCTCCAGAGCGACGCCGGCTCTCTTGGCGAATTCAAAACGCGTCTTGCCCAGGATCCAGCTTCGATCGACACCGGTGATATCGGTGAAACGCTTCGACACGAAGGTGAAGCGATGGGTTTCGTCGGTCTCCCAGAACCAATCCGACGCGGTCTCGGCGATATCCTTGAAACGCGATTGGCTGCGCCGGAGCCCGTTCTCGGCTTCCTTGAGATCAGTGATGTCGACAAATATCCCCCGGAGGACCGATGGTTTGCCGTTATCGGAAACGACGCTGACAATGTCCCGTACCCAGCAAATGCTGCCGTCAGCCTTTACAAACCGGTATTCAAACTCGTGATCTTCGCATTTTTCCGTGGTGGCCTGACAAAAGGCAACCGCTTCGTTGCGGTCATCTGGATGTATGGTCTTGGCCCAGAAATCTTCGCCATACCAATCGTCGATCGGATAGCCGAACTGGGCGGCCTGAGGACCGATATAGAGAAACCTGCCGGTCCTGCAATCATACTCCCAGGGGACGACATTCATTGTCTCCAGCAGCTGCTTGTATTTTTCCGTGCTGTCTTGCAGGTCGCGTTTCAGGGTCAGTTGATTGGAGATATCGGTATGGGTTGCGAGCCACCCGCCATCGGGCAGGTGCCGGCGTTTTATGGCGATCGTGCGGCCGTCGGAGAGCTCATGAATATCTTCCGCCCGGCTCCGCTTGGTGCCCCATTGCGCTCGCTCCGCGACATATGCATCAGGGCTTTCACCCGCAAAAATTCCGTTTTTCAGCCGCAACTGAACGATTTCCTGCAGCGTCGTACCGGGGCTCAGATCTTCATAGGGGATCCTGTACATGTAGGCATATCGTTTGTTCGCGAAGCTCAATCTCTGCTCGTTGTCGAACACACACAATGCCTGAGGCATGGTTTCGAATGCGTCATTAAGGATGCGGTTCGCGGCGGAGATCTGCTTCAGGCGCTCATCCTGCGCGCCACTCTCATTTTGCGTCACGTTCATTGCGCCTGTTACTGCCTGGGGCCGTGTGGAAAATGGCTGATCCGGGAGAAGCGGAAGCTCGGTTTTCAGTAGCTATGCTTTGGAAACCTGCCTGCTGCGGTGCATCAGATACCAGTTCATCAGGAAGCTGTTAAAATTGGATTGATTATTTGGATTTGCGCGCCGGAACAACGCTTTCCGGACATCTTTGACATAAGCGGGACTATTGAACCGGCCTCCCGCGCTCGAATCAGAGTGTCAATGTGAATGACGCTTTCAATCCGCCGAGTTCGGAACGGTTCAGGGTGAGCTTTTGCCCATAGTGATCGAGCACGTCGCTGACGATCGCGAGACCGAGACCCGCACCGACCGCCGAACTGTCGAGGCGTTTGCCGCGATCGATTGCCGCCTCGCGCTGGGCGGCGGGAATTCCCGGGCCATCGTCCTCAACGTCGAAGCCTGCCGCCGAACCGTGCGGCGCGGCGCGGACGCGGACGCCTTTCGTTGCGTGCCGCACCGCGTTTTCAAGCAGGTTGCCGAGAATTTCATTAAGGTCGTCGCGTTCGGCGCGAACCGCCAGGCCGGATGCGATCTCCGGTTCAAATTCGATGCGGCTGCCTTGCGGGGTTCGTTTCAGGGTGTCGATCAGACCTTGGACAACCGGGCCGATCTCGATCGGCGCCGATGTGCGGATATTCCTGATGCGCGAGCGGGTCAGTTCGCGGTCGATGTGGCCCCGCATCTGTGTCGCGGTCCGCTCGATCTCGTCGGCTATTTCGCCTTCGTTCTTGTCGCGCAGGCGTTTGGCGTCGGCCAGGAGCGCCGTCAGCGGCGTCTTGAACCCGTGGGCGAGATCCGCCGCCCTGTCGCGCGCCCGCTGCATGGCCTTGTCCTGGGCGTCGAGCAGACTGTTTACCTCCTCGACCAGCGGCGCGATCTCGGAAGGGACATCGATATCGAGCCTGTCGGTTTCGCCGCCGCGAATGGCGGTCAGCCCGCGCCGGATTGCCGGGAGGGGCTTGAGGCCGACATTGACCTGTATCCAGCCGGCCAGAATAAGGACGCCCGCCAGCAGCAGCAGCGAACGCGTAACGTCCGATGCAAAGTCCGCGCTGAGATCAGCGATGTCCGCCCTGTCGATCGCCACCGCGAGACGGAGGATTTTCTCGCTCTGGCCCGTGTCGAAGATCAGACGGCGCTCATGCGTGAGCAGAGCGGCGCCGCGCGGACCCGCTACGTCGTGCACATGGATGACGCCGAGAGCGGGCAAATCCTCGGGCAGATCCAGATTCGTGTCCCACAGCGAACGCGAGCGCGTGAACAGGCCCGTCTTCGCGTCGGCGATCTGCCAGTACAGGCCGCTATAGACCTGGTCGAAACGCGGGTCGGCGAGCTTGCCGCCGAGGCTCGCGGCCCCGTCTTCGTCAAACACCGTGCGCGCCGCGATCTGATTGAGATAGGTGTCGAGCTCCGAACCGATGCGGCGTTCGACATGCCTTTCGAATAACAGGACCAGTCCGAAGCCGGCAATCGCCAGCGCCAGCACTATGGCGCATGTCGCGGCGATCATCAGCCGCAGCCGCAGCGATCCGGTTTTCACTGTTTCCCCGCCTCGATTACATAGCCGAATCCCCGCCGGGTCTCGATCAACTCGACGCCCAGCTTGCGTCTGACCCGCCCGATCAGTACTTCGACCGCGTTCGATTCACGGTCGTCATAGGAGCCGTGGAGCTGCTCTGCGAGTTCCTGCTGCGGCACGACCCGCCCGGCATGAAGCATCAGATAGGACAGCAGGCGATATTCCTGAGGCGACAGGGCCTTGGGAACCCCGGCTACGGTGACACGCATCTGTCTGGGGTCGAGCATCACCTCGCCAATCGCGATAGACGGCGCTGCGTGACCGGCCGAACGCCGGATGAGGGCGCGCAGCCGGGCCAGCAATTCGTCCATTTCGAATGGTTTGGGGAGATAGTCGTCGGCTCCCGCATCGATGCCTTCCACGCGCTCGCTCCACGTCCCTCTGGCGGTGAGGATAAGAATCGGAAAACTTCTGCCGCTTGCGCGCCATTTCTTGAGGATCGCCAGGCCGTCCATGCTCGGCAGGCCGAGGTCGAGGATCACTGCGCCATAGTCTTCGGTGTCCCCCCTGAACCACGCCTCTTCGCCGTCGCCTTCATGGTCGACGACGTAGCCGGCGCCAGTCAGGGTCTCGACCACATCGCGGGCAATTCGCGGATCATCCTCGATAACAAGAAGGCGCATTAGGGTTTAGTCCGGCTTGTCCATGAGAATGACTCCCGTGCGTGCGTCGGCGTAAAGCTCCCGCACGTGGCCGTTCCTGTCCACATATTTGAACTCGTAGACGAGCCGTCCATGCTCATTCTCGAATTCCGTTTCGATGATCTCGCCGTCGATTTTCGGTCTGACCATATCGAGCACTTTAGCCAGCGGGAGTATCGTCCCGCCCTCGCGCGCGCTCCAGGCGTCGTCATGGGCCTTTTTCTTCTTATCCGCGCGGGCCACCTGCGCGAGCGATACCGCGGCCACTGCGGCCGCAGCCAGAAGTGCGGTAATAAAGCCTCTTCGCGTCATCATTCTCATCCTCAACAAATTGCGCCAGCCAAGATGACAAAACGCTGAACGCCGCCCTAAGCGGTCTGTCACCGCGCTTCATCTAGCTTGCGCAAATCGCCAACCCGGCGAGGTTACACAAAGGAGCTAGGAAATGCGCAATATCATCACCATCACGGCCGCCGGTTTACTTGTCGCGGCAACGCTTCCCGCACTTGCCAGCGACGACGACGTATCGTGCGGCCAGCAGAACGGCGCCCAGCAAATGTCGGTCCAGGATATCGCCGGCAAGGTGAAGGGCATGGGCTATGACGTCCGTAGCGTGAAACGCGAAAACGGGTGTTACGAGGTCTATGCGGTCGACAAGAGCGGCGCTCGCCTCGAGCTCAAGGTGGACCCCGTCACCGGTCGCATCGTCAAACGCAAACACAAGTCGTAACGCATGACGATCGCCGGGAATCCAACGGAGGCTGGCCGCGCCGCGCGGCCAGCCTTCATCAAGGTCTGGGACCCCTTTGTCCGTCTGTTCCACTGGGCACTCGTAGCTTTCTTCGCGATTGCCTGGATCACGGGCGACGACTGGGAGCGCATCCATGAAATCTCCGGATACGCGATTGCCGTGCTTGTCGCTCTGCGCGTCCTTTGGGGGCTGATCGGGAGCCGGCACGCCCGGTTTTCCGACTTCGTATACAGGCCAGCCGCCATCATAGGCTATATCAAAAGGAGTGTTCGGCTGAGGGCCAAACGCTATCTCGGCCATAATCCCGCCGGCGGCGCCATGGTCCTGGCGCTGCTGCTTTCCGTGTCTCTCGCGACCGCAACGGGCGTCATGTCGACCACGGATGCGTTCTGGGGAGTGGAGTGGGTCGAGGAACTGCATGAGGTTACCGCCAATTTGACGCTCGGACTGGTGTTCCTGCACGTGGCGGGCGTAGCTTTTGCGAGCCTCCAGCACCGCGAAAATCTCGTCAGGTCCATGATCACGGGCCTGAAGCGCGCCGACGGCTGAGCTGGCCGCCGGCGCGGATGCCGCACCGGACTCAGGTGTCGACAGCCCGGACCTGGCGAGGCTGAATTCGTACCTTCCGCAACCCGGCCGGGCGCTGACATGTGCCCGGCCTCTTTCCTATTGGCGCATTCCAGTGGTAAGTCCGGCGGGCAGCGCAGTGGCTTTTCGCACAGAGAGCTTGATGACCACGGAAAAATCCTACCCCGAGGCTTTGGAGAAACTGAGGGACCTCCTCAGCGAGGTTTTCGACAATCCGAAATTCAGCAACCGGGACTATCTGTATTGGCTCTATTGGGGCGGACCGGACGGCCCCGGCTATCAGCAAAATCTGGACATCGATGGCCGCTACCGGGCCCACTATTGCCTGGTGCCGCAAAAATTCGCGGGCGGGGGAAAGTCCGTGCTGATCGGCTATCCCCACGATCTGGCCGTTGGCGCGGAAATGCGCGGCAAGGGCGTCTTCATCGAGCTGGCGACCAAGGCCCACGCCAAGGCGGTGGAAGACGGGATTGTCGATGCGGTTATCGCCGTCACCAATGCCAGTTCGGCGCCGGGCTTCATTCGCCGGCTGGAATTCCGGCTGATCGCGCAGATTCCGGTGCGCCTTGGCCTGCGGCCGTTCGCGGCTCGCCGCGCGGTCCTGTCGCACAAAGTCGACGCGGCCTTTCTGGAAAGCGGTGAATTCGACAGGATTTGTCAGCGGGTCGATTTTTCAGGGAGCGAGGGATGGCAGCAGGTATGGAGCGCGCGCCGGCTGAAATGGCGCCTTGCCTCGCCCGTTGGCCGCTACGTCATTCACGAAGGCCGCCATTCGGTGGCAATTACCACCGGCAAGACTGTCGCGGGGCTGCGCGTTGCGATCCTTCTGCGGCTTTTTCCGACCCGCGACGCACCTGGCAGCAGCGACGATATTGGTGATTTGAAAAGCCTTCTTGCCGCCGCCTGCAGCGTCCATGGCTCATTGTTTTATCTTTATGCCGGACTGAACCGGAGGCTGCGGGTTCCCGGCATTACCGTGCCGCGAAGGCTTCTTCCGTCCCCGTTAAATCTCTTCTACTGTCCGTTGACCGGCGCGGCGCCGGCGAAAGAGGCGTTTGAGCCGGCCGTCTACGAATTTCTCGATTTTGACGCCTATTGAGGGCCAGGGCCTGTGGACTTGATCGATCTTAATGCGCGGGCGGTTTCCTGGCACGATGTGGCGGCTCCGACGGCGGCTCTCACCATCGATGTAGAGCCGGATTTCGGTGCGGTCCATCATGAAGGCCTGAAACGGGTTCCGGACCTCATGCGTGTCATCGCCGAGCTCGGCGTGCCCCTGACGGCATTCGTCGAGGGCAAGCTGTTCGAAGAGCATGCCGCTACGGTCGCGGCCCTGCTCGAAGCGGGCGTCGACGTCCAGCTGCATTGCTACGACCACCCGAAAGGCGGCGACGACGCAGCCGACCTGGCGCGCGGCATCGAAGCTTATGAGCGCTTTATGGGCAAACGTCCCGAAGGATACCGGGCCAATACATTCAGGCTGAGCGACCCGCTCTACCAGGCTCTTCGGCAAGAAGGCTTCGCCTGGGATTCCTCCATTCTTCCCGCATTCGCGCCGGGCGGCAACCGGTCGGCGGCCTGGAGGGGCGATAGCTGCATGCTCGAGGGCGGCATTCGTGAGTTTCCGGTGGCGACCTGGGGGTGTTTGCCGCTGCCGCTTATTCAGTCCTACCGGAAGATCATAAAGTCACCCGCCGAGACAGTGATGCGCAAGGTCTGCTCGCTCCCGCGCCTGCTGGTTTACGACATGCATATGGTCGACCTGGTCTGGACCGGAACGCTTTCGCGAACGCCGATGCCGCCAGTGCTGAGAGCGGGCTATCATTTTATGTGGGCCTTCAGGCGCACCGACTATTTCGACGACCTGAAGCGCTTCGTGCGCTACCTGCAAGCGCAGGACTACAGATTTACCTCCCTCGAACGGTTGCACGGCGATCTCGCCGGCAATGGCGAGCGCGCCGCCACGCCACCGGCTTAGTGGCTTCCCGGGGGGAGGAGAAGGCGGAAGGCTGCGAATAATCCACGGACGGCGGTATCTTAAAAATAAGCAGGGAGCAAATGACATGGACATACCTTCACCCGATGACCTCCTGTCCGGGATTCGCGCATGGGTAGAGCTTGAAAGCCCGACCGGGGACGCCGGCGCGGTCAACCGGATGATGGATATGGTCGCCGCCGAATTTGAAGCGCTGGGGGCGGGCGCGCGGCGCATTCCCGGTATCGACGGGCGCGGCGACCATGTTGCCTTTTCCAGCCCCTGGGGCGGTGACGAAAAGGGCATTCTGGTGCTGTCTCATCTGGACACCGTGCATCCGGTCGGCACGCTTGCGGAATTGCCCTTCAGCGTGGACGGCGACAAGGCGTACGGCCCCGGCATTTATGACATGAAGGGCGGTGCCTATCTGGGACTCACCGCGTATCGCATGCTGGTCGAGGCGGGCAAAACGACGCCGCTGCCGATCCGGTTTCTCTTTGTGTCGGACGAAGAGACCGGCAGTGAGACGTCGCAAAAGCATATCGAGGCGGCGGGCGAAAAGGCCAAATATGTTCTGGTGACGGAACCGGCGCGCGATGGCGGCAAGATCGTCACCGGCCGGCAGGGCTCGGCGCGCTTCGTCATGACAACTCAAGGACGCCCGTCGCATTCGGGAACACGCCACAGGGATGGGCGTAGCGCCATTGTCGAGATGGCCCGGCAAATCACCGAGATCGAGGGCAGAACCGACTATGACCGCAATTTCACGGTCAATGTCGGAATGATAGAAGGCGGTACGGCGGCCAATGTGGTGCCGGAGCATTGCCGTGCGTCACTGGACTTCCGGTTCCGCAATCGCGACGTCGGCGAAGAAATGATCGCCTGGGTAAAGGGCCTGAAATCCTATGACCCGGACGTCACCTTCAGCGTCGACGGGGGGCTCTCACGTCCGCCCTACGAGAAGTCGCCGGCCATCGAGCGGCTTTACAGCCACGCCAGGGGTCTGGCCGCCGAGATCGGTTTTGAACTCGTGGACAGCTTTACGGGCGGCGGCAGCGACGGCAGTTTTCTGGCTGAAAAGCTGCCGGTGCTCGATGGCCTCGGCGTCGACGGGGAGGGCGCGCATACACTCCAGGAGCATCTCTATATTTCGTCCCTGCTGCCCCGGATGACGCTGCTGCGGCGGCTTTTCGAAACGCTTCATTAGGGCTTGCCGCCGCGCAGGTGATTGGCTGCTTCCTGCCACTGGACGCGGACTTCCTGAATGAGCCGGGGCGTGGCGCGCTCGATGGTGAAGCTGATCCCCCGATACTCTATGACGGCGCCGACGGGCGGAATGTCCGTCGCCTTGTCGAGCAGGAAACCGGAGAGACTTGTGTAGCTGCCCTGGGGCAATTTTACGCCCAGTTTCTCGGCGAATGAATCCAGCTCGATACGGGCGCTTACGACATAGTCGCGTTCACCGAGCTTGCGCACCCACTGGGTGTGAACCTCATCGGTGTCATACTCGTCCTGCAGGTCGTCGACCACTTCCTCGATGATGTCTTCGATGGTCACGATGCCTTCAGCGCCGCCGAACTCATCCACCACAATGGACATGAGCTGGCCTTCGCGGCGCATGTCGAGCAGCAGGTCCTGAATGCTTCTTGTGTCGGGAACATAGTCGACCGGCCTGACGAATGATTTGACCGGCTCGTTTGCATCGATGCCCAGCAGCTCCAGGCAATCCAGCTGTCCAACGATCTGGTCGACCCGTTCGGTATAGACCGGAAGCAGATGGTGTGCCGTTTCCGTGGCCAGTTTCAGGGCTTCGCCAACGCTTGCTCCCTGCTCGACGCAGGCGACGTCGATCAGCGGCACCATTGCCTCGCCCGCCGTCGTTTCGCCGAAATCGAACAGCTTGCGGATCATTGTTTTCTCGATCGGCTGGATATCGCCCCCTTCGGCGGGCATCTGCATCATCGAGATCATCTCCTCGCGCAGCGTGAAGGGGTTGGCGGTCTGTCTGTCGCCCACAAGCCAGGCCAGCAGCCGGGACAGCAGGCTAAACACCAGCAGGATCGGATAGAACAGGTAGGAGCAGAATTTGAGGACAAAAATGGCTCTGGGCGTGATGACGTTGCTGCGCTGCTGAAACACGCTCTTGGGCACGATCTCGCCGAATATCCAGATCAGCGGGGCCACCAGAACGACCGCCATCCAGCTGTATTGGGGCCCGAAAAGCTCAATCATCGTTGCGGTGACGATGGTTGTGTTGGCGACGACTGCGATATTCGTGCCCACCAGCGTCGTGGACAGCAGCCATTCGGGTTTCTCCAGCATACTCAACGCGAGTGAGGCGCCGCGCGACCCCTTTGCCGCATCGTGGCGCAGCTTGGCCCGGTCGGCGCTGATCAGGCCGATTTCGGCGCCCGAAAAGAAGCCCTCGGCGACCAGGCAGAGTGTTATGACGGCTAAGGTCGGCAGGGTGGCCGTCATGATTTTTCTCGTTCGGCCGAATCGCGGCTATCGGTTTCGCGGCCGTTTTTCCGAGCAGGGGCGGCCGGAGCTGGATTCGCCTTTGACCGTGGCTCGATTTGCCCGGCTCCGTCATCGCCCTTTATGCTTCGGGCCTTGAGTTCCTGAATGCGGTTGTTCGAGACCTCGGTGACGGTGAACTCTATCCCGCCGATATTCAATATGGCGCCCTTGGCCGGCAACTCTCCATGGGCATTCAGGACCATCCCGCCGATGGTTTCAGATTCTTCGTCCTCCAGCCGCGCACTGAATTCCCGATTGAACTGCTCAATCGACATCGCGCCATCCACATGCCTGCTGCCGTCGGTTTGCACCTCGACATCGACATTCTCATTGATGTCGGAGGGGCTGGGAATATCGCCGAAGATGCATTCCAGCAAATCTTCCATGGTGACAAGGCCCGTGACCCCGCCATATTCGTCGACGGTCAGGGCCAGGGACAGTTTGCGCTTGCGAAAGTCGCGAAAAAGTTCGGCGGCCGTTTTGTTTTCGGGAACGATATAAGGCTCGCGCAGAAGCTTCAGCAATCCGCCGGACTGTTCACCGATCTTGTCCAGATCCGCGCCGAGCAGATCCCTGCTGTGCAGCACGCCGACAATCGTATCCCTGTTCTCGTGATAAACCGGCACCCTGGTGCGCCGTGACCGGCGAATAGCGGCGATCATCTCCGCCGGCGCCATGGTGTCCGGCAGGAAGAGGATGTTGGACCGGGGCGTCTGGATATCTTCCAGAGATTTGTTGCCAAAGCTGAAAATCTGGTCGATGTAGCGCGCCTCGTGTTTGTCGAGCACGCCTTCGCCTACCGCCTCGCGGGCCAGGGTGCGGACCATATCCTCGGTGACGATACTGCCCTGGGTCCTCTCGCGGCCGACGATGAGCGTGGTGAAAAAATCCGCGATCAGCCGTATCAGGGCCCGCAAAGGGGTTATGAGCTTTGCAAACAGCTCGATGGGCCGGCTCTGAAAGGTGGCGAATGACGCATTGTTGCGGATCGCCAGGGTCTTGGGCGTAATCTCACCCACCAGCAGCAGGATCGGGACCATAATGAGCAGGTTCACCAGCTTGCTGTCCGCGCCCAGCAATCTGATGACGATGGCCGCCGATATGACGGACGCCGCCACATTGACGAACTCGTTGCCAATCAGGATGGTCACGATGAGCCGTCTGGGTTCACTGAGCAGGCGCTCTATCAGATCGATCCGGGGATTATCATCCTGCCGCATGCGATCGAGCTGGCGTTTGTCCAGCGAAAACAGCGCTGTCTCCGAACTGGAGAAAAATGCCGATAACCCCATGAGGATCGCGAAAAGCAGCAGTTCCAGAACAAAGACAAAGTCCATCAATGCGTTCTCCGCCGGGTAGCGCTGGACGTTAGTCCGGCTGCCTTGGGTAAACAGCAGCGAGGCCGGACTCCACCCCCACTTTGGTGGCTGGCCGCTCGGCACCCTCAATGACATGAAAGCCGAGCCCCTTCATCGGCTGGGCGCCGGGGCGGTCTTTCAGCACGTGCCCGGCATGGGCGCGAACACGCGATGGCCGATACATTGCGCTATCCTCCGTTCCGTCCGATTCCACAGATGCCGGCCAATCGCAGGTTCGACGGGCCGTATCGAGTCGTCGCGCTGCAATGCTAGGTCATGAACTCCGAAATGTCGTGCAATTCTGTTCGAAAGGGGAGGGCATTTGCTGAACCGTGGCGGCGAATTTCCGCTTGTCACCCTCAAAGCGGCCATGCCGACTGCTGCTGCTGCGCTCGCGAGCCGGACGTTGTTCTGTGGCATGAAGCAACAGCTTTCCAGTCGGCGCCGGCATCTGTCGTTCTGCGAGTCGCGGATTCGTACTTTCTCTTGCAGCAGCCCAGCCTGCAACAAAAACGCCGCCTCCCTGCGGGGGCGGCGTCTTTATTGACATAGAGTTCAGGAAGAGCAGCACGATCTCCCTGACATTCGGCGTGGCGTCGTTACTTCTTCAGCTCCGGATGGTCCAGGTAGCGGGTATCCCGAACCCGGTTCGCCAGCGGATTGATATACTGGTATCCCTGCGACTGGAGTAAGGCGATCTCCGGAAAACCCGCTGGAATAACTGTGACGAATCCATGGAAATCGTCATGCTTGAAGCCCGCCGCACGTAACGCATTGTGACACATGCGGAACTCGACGCCTGCATCCGCAAGTTCCTTCATCTTGTCGACGATACCCTGATATTTGATGTAGTTTTCCTTCGCGAAAACACGAAGTTCCGGC